>JBGAKI010000020.1:0-46746 GCA_044224525.1 Polyangiales bacterium
AGGTCGAGTACTTTTCCAACATTCGTGTGGATGGCAGCGGAAACAGCGTTCCGCTTGATTTGATGAATGGACCCAACGCAGGCTTCTTGCGATCAGACGATGGTACCTCGCTGCTTGGTGTGATCATGGTCACCGACGAAGACGATTGTTCGGCGAAGGTGGCCAATCCACCGGCGCAAGGGGGTCCTTTTGGTCAAGACGCAGTGGTGATGGCGGCCAAATCGATGCAAGTGCTTTGTCCAAGGCTAGCCACCAAAGAAGAGAACGGCGAAGCGACCGCCCTTTACCCTGTGCAAAAATACATCGACGGCCTGCTGTCTCTTAGGCCCAATCCTGACTATATCGTCTTTTCTGCCATTGCTGGTATCCCTATCGATGAAGACACCAAGTCGGCCTATACCAATCGCACCGATACCGATTTTGATAAGATTTTGGCCGCTCCGGCGATGCAAAATGCCGAAGAGCTTAAGTGTTTGCGTCCGAACTGCAACGATTCAACGCCTGATCTGAAAGATTTGTATGCGAAGCCGGCGTGTAGTTTGGGCACCTCGGCGAGTGCGTCGCCTGCGCGTCGTATCGTGCGCGTCGCCAAGGAGCTGGCTAAGCTTGGTGCGCCGGCCATTGTGCGTCCGATTTGCGACGATAACTTCTCGGATGCTATTCAGGCGATTATTTCGCGCATCGCCGATGCCTTGGGTGCGGTGTGTTTACCTCGCGCGCTAAAGAAGAGCTCTGATTCGCTCGTGGGTTGCGACGTGCTTGAAACGTTGCCACTTCCGGGTGTGGTGCCCAATGCCGCGACCACCTGTGCTGAGTTGGCTGGTAAAGGTCGTGAAGAGACGCCAGTGGGTAAAGACGCCCAGGGTCGTGAGATCTGCCGAGTGAAGCAGTTGGCCAGTGCGATGGGTACGGCGGGTGTGACGTGTAACCCCACGACAGGTGACGGTTGTGGTTGGTACTACGACGACTTCAGCGATGAAGTTAAAAACAAAAGCTGCAAGCCCACCAAAGATCGCATGACTTCTCAGCGCATCGCGTTCACCGAAGGTTCACAACCCTTCTCGGGTTCGCGTATTCGCTTGGAATGCCTTGAGCGTACACAGTCTGTGCAGGCTTATAATGCAGCGACTGCATCGCAAGGTGGCGCCGGTTTCGGTGCTGATTGTGGCTCGGGTTGTAAAGAAGGCTTGTTCTGTGAATCGAATACGACGACCTGTCAGAAGAAGTGTTCGACCAAGGCGGATTGTCCGACCGGTTATGAGTGCGACACAAAGCGGACCGATCCGATTTGTGTGAACCCAACCTGTAGCAGTTTGTAACGCTGCTCGTTGTGTCGTTGCGCGCGCCAGTCTGTTGGCGTTGTGTTGTTGAACGGCCACGGCTGTAGATGCTGGGTGAATGCCTGTCATGCAGGCATTGCGTGTGGCAGATCTCGCCAATCGTTTTGATTTGAGACTTTTCGCCACATATTGTTGGCGTTTTCTGTAGTGATTTACAACGTCTTCTTGGCACGTTTTTCGCAAACACCTTAGGCGATGGGCCGATGTATGGCTCAAATCAACTAAGGAGATCAGGATGCATTTATCAAAAACCGGCTATCTATTTTTAACAGCACTTGCACTTGCAGCGTGCGGTAAAGATGACGATAACACCAGCGCGCAAAGCGCAGGCAGTGAAGAGCGCGCCGAACTTACGCGCGAACAACGTGAACAGCAGGCCGAACTCGAGCGCCAGCAAGCTGAAGAGCGTGCTGAACTCGCTCGTAACGAAGCCAACGATAAGGTCAATGTCGAAAAAGCTGAATTTACTCAAGCGCGTCAAGAATATGAAGCCAAAGCGCGCGAGCGTTTAGAAAAGATTGACGCCAAAGCACAAGAGTTGCAGAGCAAAGTAGCCTCGCTCAATGTTAAGGCGCGCAAGCAAATCGCCCCAGAAATGACGGCCTACACGACTGAACGCGATCAGATTAAAGCGGAGATTTCTCAGTTGCAATCGACACCAAAAGAGAACTGGGATTCGAGCACCGAAAGCGTTGATCACCAACTCGAGGGTCTGGAACAACGCCTCGATCGTGTCAAAGACAAACTCTAAACTCGTTTACATCAGAAAAAGCCGCGCTATGTTTGATAGCGCGGCTTTCTTTATTCGTTAACTTACCGCTTAGCTCAAGCTTTGCGAATAATCACGTTTCTGATTAATACTGCTGTGCTCTGAACCCAAGTTTTTATCTTGTGGCGTTAGCTTGTTCAGAGGAAACTCATCTTTGAGCGCCCAAACCTTGGCGATAAGTTTACGACCCATCGGGGTCGTCAGCCCGCCCGCTAGAAGCAATCCCGCCCCAAACGCAAGACCCAAACCCACATAGGGTTTTGCCAGCATTTCCTCGATTTGGTTGGGCACGCCGCGCAACATATCTTCGGTTTGACCTATCAATGAACGTCCGTTTAAACTACGACCATTGCTTTTGGTCGATGAACGCGAACTTGAGCCTTTTGATTTTTTCTTATTTGCCATGGTTTTCTCCTCTTTGATGAGGCGCTGTTGCGAAATTCGTGCCTGAGCAAAAGACGATGCTTTTGTCGTACTTGGCGTTACTGTTCTTATCTGCGCGTGACACGTTTGCCACGCAGCGATGCATTTGGTCACATCAGGATTGTTTTGCGTGCAATGAAAATGCCCCAATGGCGTGCAATGGCCCTTTGATCATCTTGATCTGTCATTGTGCGGTGAACGGCTGCCGATGGCGGCCGTCTGTTGGGGGTGGCGGGTTGCCGAGGGTTTGCGCGCTAAGCAAATGAGAACACGAGGTTTATGGTGTGGCACGTGCATTGCTATAGAGATAAGCCATGTTGGCACGTGTTCATGCGGCATGTTTGCTTGGTATTCATGCTCGCGCCGTTCAAGTGGAAGCGCACTTAGGCAAAGGGTTACCGGGTTTTGAACTCGTTGGGCTGCCCGAAGCTGCGGTGCGCGAGAGTCAGGTGCGCATCAAAGCGGCCATTGCCCTTTGCGATCGCGAACTTCCGCCGCGCAGTATCGTTGTCAACCTTGCGCCAGCGGACTTAAAAAAGTCGGGCTCCGCGTTCGACCTGCCAATTGCTGTGGCGGTGTTAACCGCGTCTTGCTTGATTGGCGATCAGCGTTCGCGTGTCGATGCTGAACCTCGGCGTGAGGGTCGATCAAACCAAGCGAGCGCGACACAACCGCAACAAGACTCATTGGCAGCGCTACTCAAAAAGACCCTGTTCGTTGGAGAACTGTCGCTCGACGGGCGGCTGCGCTCCACCCGCGGGCTTTTGGCATTTTTGCGCATGGCCGAAGCACAAGGGTTGACGCAGGCGGTTGTGCCAGCGTCCGCCGCACATCTTGCGGACCTCGGTCTAAACATCCGCTTGTTTTGCGCGCATCATCTTTCAGAGGTGCTGGCGTTTATCGATGGTCGCGCATCGCTTTCAAACACGCCCTCGGCATCCACCGAAGTATCCGGCACGCGTTTTGAGATCGCCGATGAATCCACGCCCAACATGGCGGTTGGCTCGAGTGTTGCAATGCTCGATATGAGCGACGTCATTGGACAGGCGGCGAGCAAGCGTGCATTGGAAATTGCTGCCGCCGGGGGTCATAACGTGTTGCTCAGTGGTCCACCCGGATCAGGCAAATCGATGTTGGCGCAGCGATTTGCCTCGCTCTTACCGCCGCCAAACAAGCAAGAGGCATTAGACATCGCAACCATCGCGAGTGCTGCTGGCCTTGACACGCCTGGTTTGTTGAGTGGTCGTTCACTGAGCGGTGTGATGCGCCCCTTTCGTGCGCCTCACTATTCCGTTAGCGATGCAGCGCTGCTTGGCGGCGGAACACCCGTTCAACCAGGCGAGGTCACCCTTGCGCATGCGGGTGTGTTGTTTCTGGACGAACTTCCTGAATACAGACGCAGTGCGCTTGAAGGGTTGCGCACCATTATGGAGCTTGGCACCGTGACCATCGCAAGGGTCGCTCAGCGCGTGACGATGCCGGCGCGGGTTCAAGTGCTTGCGGCGATGAATCCGTGTCCGTGTGGTTATCGCGGCGACACTCGTCGTGCATGTCGTTGCGCGCCGACACAAATCGCGATCTATCAAAAACGGATTTCGGGTCCGATCCTCGATCGTTTTGATCTGCAAGTTACCGTCAGCTCCGTTCAGCTTCAAGAGTTATCAGTTGCACGAGGTTCACACGCCCCTAACGTTGAACGATCTCAGTCAATGACAACCCGCCATGACACCACCGAGACAACGGCGGTGATCCGAGAGCGTGTTTTGCGCGCGCGGGCCATGCGTCATGATCGCGCGCATACAGTCAACACGCGTAACTTGATCGACTGCAGTCGATTGGACGACACCACGCAATCACATCACGATCCCTCAATATCTAACGCGGTCGAGCGAGCGGCATTGGTCATGCTTGAACATGCTTATCAACGTATGGGCCTTAGCACGCGCGCTTATTTTAAGATTTTGAATGTTGCCCGTACCATCGCGGACCTTGAATTGAGTTCTTCGGTCACGGCGAATCATGTCGCCGAGGCTATACACTATCGCGTTTTTGATGCTCAACCCATGTGAGGAACGACGCGCAACTGTGGTCCATCGTGTTAATAAGATTCTAAAGCGGTTTTGGGCTTTTTTGTTAGCAAGTTTACAGTGCTCACAAAGCTCGTCGATGTCGACGCGTTTGATTAGTGGTCATGATGCTCTTGACAAAGAAACCCAAGGCGGTTTTCTTCGTGGGCGAATGACTGAAATTGTGGGCCCGTCTCTTTCAGGTAAGAGCACCCTTGCGCTTCATACGGTTGCGCGCAATCAACAGGGCGAGCACAATTGCGTGTGGATCGACGGCTTTAACTATCTTGACCCGAGCTACGTAAGACACTTGGGGATCGATCTTAAACGCTTTGCGGTATTGTGTCCTGATTCTACTTTGCAGGCATTTGACATGGCGTATATGCTGCTTGAACAATGCGCTGTGCGCTTGATTGTTTTTGACGACGTTTATCGGTTGCCGCTGGGCGGTGTCAGCGAAAAAACGTCAGCGGCGAGTGCGATTCGGCAGGCCGCGGCGAAGCTTGCGCGGCTTGCATGGCGTAAGCAGGCCACTGTCTTATTTCTGAGTTCTTATGTCGATGAACATCATTCGCTACGTCAACCTATGATGCTCAGACCTTGGTTTGAAACGGGGTACGTGAGCGAGGTCGTCGAACTGGGGGCACGCATTCGCATCGGACGACGCGGCTCGTATAGCGACGCGCGTGCAGGTTAAAATGTGTATTCAAGGCCGGCGATGACCTGTCGAGGTAGACCAGGTTGAATGCCTGCGGGTGCGCGCGATGCCATGTAGCGATGATCGAGCATGTTCTTTGCGGTGATGAATCCGCTCAAGCGCCAGGGTTTATACATGTAGGCTGCACGTGCGTTCAATAAGAACCACGCGGGGATTTTTCCGCGCAGGCCATCCAATGTTGCGCTATCGGTATTCTCAATGTCGGCAAACTGTGCGCTGACATAGTCGCCTTGAACGCTCAACGACAAGCCGCTTGGATGTTCAAAGGCCGCTTGAACGCCGAGCAAATGTTGTGGTGCGTAAGGCACGGCGTTACCTTTTACATATTCGCCCCAACCGCCAAGAAGTTCGGAGTTTACATAGGTGTAGTTAAGCGATAGCGGCAAGTTAAATGACCAGTCTTTGAATCGCCCAAGATCAAAGGTGCCTGCAAACTCAAAACCCATGTGTCGCGTTCTACCAGAGTTAACAGCACCAACTTCGTTCGTTGCTCCCGAAGCTTCGGAGGGCGTGATAATTTGATTTGAAAAGTCGAGCAAGAAGCCTGTACCTTCCAAGTGTAGCCAGTCGAGGTAGTCGTAACGAGCACCGGCCTCGTAGTTCCATGAGCGCTCGGCAGCAAGCTTGAGGTTGGCGCCACCTGGAGTAATGTTGTCTTTGGTGCGTGGAGGTGCAAATCCACGGTGAACGCCTGTAAAGAGGGTCCAGTGTGCGAAGCCAGTCCACGATAAACCCATTCCAGGAATAACGGTTGCAATCACCGAGTCATTTTGTGAACGCGGTATGATATCTTGGAAGTTGTCGCGGTAAGATGTGAGCTCGCTTCGCAGTACTTCAAGGCGCGCGCCCGGTGAGAGCGTTAGCTTGTTCTTGAGTAAACCGATATCGGTCATCGCGTAGCCCGCAAACGCGAGTCCATTGAGTCGTTCTTGCGATTGCACAGGGCCCGTCAGACCCGAGGGATACGCACCTTGCACGAGTTGTTGGTTTGACGACTCGTAGTGGACGCGCGCGCCCGCTGTTAAGGTATGTTCATTGTCGAAAAGATTGAAATGATTGGTTAGGCGTGATTCGACGCCTGTCACGTTGTAGGCGCGGTTGCGGTTGCCAGTGGTGTTGCGAAAGAAAATGCTGCTGCCATCGTTGACTGAACTGGCCAAGTCAACTTGCCGACCCTGGCCGTTGATAATGCGATCATAGGTTAGTCCAGGTGAAGCATCGGTTTGATCGCGTCGGTCGTAGTCTTGCCTGCGCCAGTTGCGGGTTATGTTGAAATTGTAGTAGCTGGTTCGCAGTGTTGTATTCTTTGCCAGTTCGATTTCGTGAATGGCTGTCAGTGCGTAGCGTTGAATAGAAAAGCGATCGTTGTTTGCGAAATTAAAATTGGAGTTTGCTTCATACTGAGGCGTGGTCAGACCTAAGTACGTTGCGCGCGACCATTCGTTATAAAGCTGGGCTTTTAACGAAAGAGTGCCCGCGTTGTGCATGTTGAGCTCAACTTTTCCCATCACGTCATACACACGCAGATCTAGGTTGCGGTTGCCATCGAAGTTATGAAGCAAGCCGTAGATCAAATAGCTAATGTCACCTTTGCGATCGCCCACCATGGCTTGAGTCATCAAATAACCGTTGTTGCCCACGCGTTGTGACACAGTGCGCGTCAGTTTGTCGGGTGGCGACAAGGTGACAAAGTTGACCACTCCGCCGATGGTGCGGGGGCCGTAAAGCACCGAGCTTGACCCTTTCACCACTTCGATGGAACCCATGCGTTCAATGCGTGGCGTATAATAAAGCTCAGGTTCACCATAAGGCATAAGCTGCACCGGGATGCCGTCTTCGAGCACCAACACGTTGCGACTGCGCTCTGCGCGTAAACCGCGAAACCCGATGTTGAGTCGTAGACCTGCCGGATCCTCGGCCTGGATGTTCACGCCCGGAATTTTGACCAGCGCTTCGGCTGCCGTCATCGGCGCGATTTGTTTGAGCTTTTTTTGTTCAATCACGTGGGCAGCGCCCGCCACCGACTGTAAGTCATGAATGGTTTGGCCGGTGATCACCACCTCTGGTGTTGTCAGTGCTTGGGGTAAAGCGGCTTTGTTTTTTTTTGTTTTTAGTTTGTCACTCGCGTGCGTATGCGGCTGCGCAGTTGGCTTCTGCGGGGGATTTGGGGCTTGGGTTGGCTCGGCGGGTAGCACCTCGGGTTGAGCGGGTGCAGGTTCTGGTGCGCTTGTAGATTCGGCTGCGGGCGTTTGCGCTTGAAGTGATGGCGCATACAGATTCACCAAGAGCAGCATCCCCCACGCAGTGATGCGACGCGGTCGTTTTTGAGCGTTGTTTACGTGGGGTTGATTTCGCCGCTGAGCGATATTGAAAATAGTTATCATTTTCATATTGTCGTGCATTATAAAGATGCGGGCAAAGAGTGCAAGTTGGCCGCGTCGGGCTACAATGAGAGGCTTGATTTATGGCAAAAACAGACATGTTGTGGGTTCACGAGATTTATCGCTCGATTCAAGGCGAATCGACGTTTGCTGGGTTGCCATGCACATTTGTTCGTTTGACCGGCTGCAATTTGCGTTGCGTATGGTGTGACACAGAACATGCCTTTAAGGGTGGTGAGCAGATGCCAGTCAGCGTCGTGGTAACGCAAGCATTGGCCCAGGGCACCCCGCTGATAGAAGTGACAGGAGGAGAGCCCCTGCTTCAGCCTGCTTGCGTTGAACTACTGCGTTCGTTGTGCGACGCGGGTCGCACGGTTTTGCTTGAAACCAGCGGCGAGCGCGATATCAGCGTGGTTGATCCGCGCGTGCATCGCATCATGGATCTCAAAGCACCAGGCAGCGGCGAAAGCGCACGCAATCGTTGGCAAAATCTCGAGCATCTTACCGCACGCGATGAGCTTAAGTTCGTGTTGGCTGATCGTGCTGATTATGAATGGGCGCGCGATATCATTCGCGCGCATGCGCTCGATAAGAAAGTGGGCGCTGTCCTTTTGAGCTGCGTTTTTTCGCAACTTGAGGCAAAAAAACTTGTTCAGTGGATGCTTGAAGACCAGTTGCCTGCCCGTTTTCAGTTACAAATGCATAAAGTCGTTTGGCCGGCAGATGCCCGCGGGGTTTAACCTGTTTACAGGGTCTCGACGGTGTGTGGCGAAATAAACATAAATAAATCAATGGCTTATGTTTTTGCCAAGCACTTGGCCCAGCGCACGCATAGTGATATGATCACCGCTAACAATATGATTGCGCACACTCAAATCCGCGGGCCGGTACTCGATGGCATCTTCACGTTTTGTATTCGTAAATGCCATCTGATGTTCTGTTTATCGGTGTTGTTGATGTTGGTGATCGTTTGTGGTGAATCCCGTATCGCTCATGCACAGGACGAAAAAGATCAAGACTATCATGTTGGCGAGACAAAAAATGCATTGCCCGGTTTAGTGCGTGTGGGCGTCATTGAGAACTATTCCAAAGGCATGACCATTACGGGCACAACGGGTTATGGCTATACCGAGGATGTTCTAAAAACGAAAGACAAACACAATCGTTTTACGGGTTCGCTTGCTGCAGGTTTGCGGCTTGCACCATGGTTTGCCGCGTCGCTTGAGCTTGATGGTCGTTACGATAAACATTCCAGTGTTCCCAATGGCACGGATGATGGGTTTGTGGGCAATCCGCGAATCAATCTGCGTGCTGGTAAGGTTTTTAATAAGCAGTGGGGCTTGGGCGTGCAGAGCAGCATTTGGCTGCCTGGTAATGATGCCCCTTCCATTAAGTTTAACGCCACCACAATTGATTTGCAGGCGCTTGCGTCTTATCACCATGGCACCAAAGAACAGGGTATTCTTGTGGCAACCCATGTGGGTTACCGTCTGGACAACAGCGATAAGTCGATCAGCAATGCCGACCTGTTGAGCCGCGCGGACCGGCTCGCGCTCGGCGTGAGTGGATTCAATGCGATCATGATCGGGGCCGGTGTGCAATGGCATAAAGGGCCAATCGAGATCATGGGTGAGTGGACCTGGGATAAGTTGACAGGATCGGGTCTGCCGTCGAGTTCTGTGTCACCGATGTTTGCAAGTCTTGGGGGTCGTTTTCGTCTCGATAGCGAGGATGCGTGGCGCCTTTTCGTTGTTGGGCAATACAACTTTGCCAAGCGGCCAGTGGTCGACGTGGGTCAGCCTTTGATCGTTGTTGATCCAAAGATTAGCGCGCATGTGGGTGTGAGTTATCGCTTCTCGTTCGACAAGAAAGCGGGCGCGGTTGCCGGTGCGGGCGCCCAGGAAGTTGTCGAAGAAAAGCCCACGCAACTCAATCTTAAAGTGGTGGATGGTAAGGGGATTGCCATCAGCGATGCAGCGGTTGAACTTGAGGGCCCTGAGACGCGTAAGTTTATCAGTGATGAAAACGGAGAGCTTGAGATTACTGAGCTTACAGCGGGTCATTATATTATTCGTGTTGTCAAAGACGGTTATTCACCGCTGCAAAGCGAAACGGATCTCAAGCCTGGCGCAAAGGTTAAGCAGCAACTGAAGATTGAAGCGAAGGTTGCAGCAGGCTTCTTACGTGGCTTTGTGCGCTCGTTCTCGGGCGAAGGATTGGTGGCAGAAGTACGAATCCCGGCACTCAATATGACCGTAACCACGGGCGACGATGGAAGCTTCGAGTTGCAGGTGCCGCCTGGCTCGCATGAGGTGATGATCAAAGCGGCTGGGTATGCCGAGCAGAAGCGTAAGGTAGAAGTCGAAGAGGATGGCGTGGTGCTACTCAACGTCGACATGCGCCGGACCAAGTAATGCGCAGGATTGCATTCAATCTGCGCTGCTGAATGAGTCACCTGGGTTGGGGTATAACGTTTAGTTTTCGCCTGAGATGTGGATGCAAAAGAATCAAATTGCCAGCGTTGTCTTTGTTATCTACATCCTATTGAGTGGCTATGGGTGCAATGCGTTAAAAGGCTTGTTTTTCGATGACGGCATCGCCATGTTGCGTTCATACAGTGGCAAGGTGCATCACCGAGTCGATCGAGAAGGTAAGTGGGTGAACGCTGATCAGGGCTCTGTGTTTTATTGGGGCGATACCATTCGCACCGGCGAAAAGAGCAAAGCCAAGGTCGAACTTAGTCAGGGCGGTCAGCTCTTTTTAGGCGAAAACAGTTCACTTAAGTTTTTGCAACATCGCGGCAAGACCGATGAAACCAGTTTGCGTGTTGAAACGGGCGCTGCTGAAATTTTGGGTGGTATGCATGGCGTACTACTTGAAACCGAGGTGGGTTTAGCGCGCATCGAGCGTGGAGCGCGTATTCATTTGGATATCGAAGCAGCGACCATGAATGTGTTGGTGGGGTCGGCCACCGTTGAACGACAGGGCGCACCGGCGTTGCGAATTGGATCGGGTGACGACATTTCGATTTCGCTTGGGCGCGCGATGATTGATCGCGCTCAAGGTGAGAAGGAAAAACAAACCGACGATAAGGTTGAAGAACCACCTGCTGCAAATGGCATTCGGGTGTCGATCGTTGTCGGTAAAGGTGTGCAAATTCGCGGGCCGGGCGAACGTACGTTGAGGTCGCTTGGCGCGGGCGAGCACGTCATCGATCCGGAAACTGAAATTGTGACCAAGGCCGGCGCCACGGTGGTGGTCGCACGCAATGGCGAGCGCGCAGTGATGAAGGCCAACTCGCGTGCCCTCGTTGGTGCCGATGGTGCGCCGCTTGTTAATTTGCAGAGCGGCTCTGTGATGCTTGGCCCGTCAAAGCAAGTGTCTGCAAGTGTTCCGGGCGGTCAGGTCGTGGCGCATGCGGAAAATGGTCAGGCGCGTTCGAACGTGAGCGTGCAGGGCAGGGGTCAAGCGGTACTCTCTGTGGAATCAGGCACGCTCGACGTAAAGGGCAAAGAGGACAATGTAAGCCTTGACTCCGGCGAGACCATCAGACTGTCGAAACTTGGGCAAGTTGAATACGATGTGCGTGTTCCCAAGGCTGGTGACATGGGCATCGTTGCGGGTGAATCGATTACCATTCATGACCCTTCGCCTCCGACAGCGCTGCGCATCCGCTTTGGTAACAAATGTTCGGGTGGTGGCATGATCGAAGCCAATAGCCGAGGTCGCACGTTTTTGCGTGCACAGGGCGAAGGCAGTGCGTTGTTGTATGCTGATGTAGGCACCATCAATTACAAGCTTCGTTGTGCATCGGATAACTTCGATTCGGTTAAAGCACAAGGCACACTGCGCGTGCTTGCTGATGCAGGCAAGGCCTTGTTACCGAACCGCGCGCCCAAGAACACCATCGAGGCGGACGGACGGTTTTATACGGTGGTTTATCAAAATCTGCTTCCAGAGCTGACGTTTCGTTGGCGTCCAAAGAAGGGTTTTACGGGGCCCTATACCCTGCGTGTCTTGAATTCGAAGGGAAAGCTTAAAAGCGTCGCAACCGACCAGCCGTTGGTGTCGTTTCAAAGTGGCGATTTGGTTGAAGACGACTACGAGGTGTGGTTTCAGGTGTTTGGTAACGCCAATCAAGAGAGCCCGCACACGAAATTGCGGGTTCGGTTTGATAATGCCGCCCCTTCGGCCGCGATTCGATCCCCTGCTGGGACGGTGCAACGTGGTGCAAAAGTTGAGGTGGTGGGCGTTGTGCTGGAAGGGTACGTCGTCAGTATTGGCGGCAATCAAATCAAGCTCGATAACCAGCATCGTTTTCGTGCGGAAGTGGTCGCGCCTACAGACGAAAATACCGTGGCCATTCGTATTTCACATCCTTCTCGCGGTATACACTACTATTTGCGACGCCTAGCGCAATAGTGGTATTAGGATATACACTCCTGAGTTTAACCACACGGGTGTGTTAGACTCTTGGTGTTGTAATATCGTACTAATTTATTCTCTTCAAAGAGCGGGATAGGTGTTCGTTTTGTCATGACTGAAGCGGCTGACGATCAGATAGGCCGTGTCATTTTAGGTCGCTACCGAATTGTGCACATGCTTGCACAAGGCGGCATGGGTCTGATCTATCTTGCGCGCAGCGAGGGGGCTGCCGGTTTCGTCAAGCCTGTGGTTGTGAAACGCATTCTTGCCGACTTTGTGCGCGACGAAGCGATGATCAAGATGTTCAAGCGCGAGGCGCACATTATGTCGAACTTGCGCCACCCAAACATCGTCAGTGTGATCGATTTCGGTCAAGAGCGTAACGCCTATTTTATGGTGCTCGATTACGTGCATGGCTTTCATTTGGGGCGTTGGTACCGCTTCTTGCGTGCCGTGCGTGGGCTGTTCCCGGTAGAAATCGGAATTCATATTGTTATCGAGATGCTCGATGCGTTGCACTATGCCCACACGCTGACCAATCCGGAGGGTCGAAAGCTTGGCATTGTGCATCGCGACGTCACACCTTCGAACGTGCTGATCGATGTGCATGGGCATGTGAAGCTTGCCGATTTCGGTATCGCTCAGATGCGTGCTGAAACCACCGAATTCAAAACGAGCGAAACCACCATCAAAGGTAAGTTTCCTTATATCGCGCCCGAGGTGTTTCGTGGGGGCGAGCCAAGCGCGATTAGCGATGTGTATTCAGCCGGTGTGGTGTTGCACGAGTTGCTTACCGGCAAGAACGAGTTCCGTACTCGCGATGTATCGAGCACGATCGTTAAAGTGCTGCAACATACGCCGAGTGCGCTGCGTGCCATTCGAAACGATGTGCCCGAGCCGCTTGAGGTGGTAATTGCACGGGCACTCGCTAAAGACCCCAACGAGCGTTATCAGAGCGCTGGTGAATTTGCCAGTGCACTAAGGCAAGTGCGACAACGTAACGCAGATGAAATCTCTGCGGAGCTGCAACAAGCGGCTCGCACTGACTTTTTTGATCCGCGCATGTCACAGATGGCGGCGATGCCAAGCCTCGAGGAGCTCGAGCAAAAATGGCGAAATCCTCCCAAATTTTCGCGACCTCCTGAGCATGATGAGCCAGGCGTCGAAATGGTGGAAAAACTTTCGCTTGAGCCCGCGGATATCCTGTCTCAGCTAGGCTCTAAGCCCTCGAAGTCTCAGCCTGGTGCGCCATCTGCCTCGCCACCACGCACATGGATCTGGATTGCGATCAGCGCAATTGTGGTGGTGCTTTTGGGCCTTGTGGGTTGGCAGTTTGTGCCACGTGTTAAGCCACCTTCACAGGCGCCGGTTATTTTATATAGTGGCAAAGTGTCTAACGAAGACATGCCGCCCGAAGAGTCCGCGGATGATGTGCCTGCGGACGCACCCAAGGACGACAGCGCAAAAGCTGCCTCTGACAACGAAGGCGCGAAGTCAACGGACGGCAAGCCCGACGGACGATCGGCAAGCAGGGCCAAACAAGAGGCGAGAATGGCTGCGACACCCAAGGCGCAAGATCCGTATTCGCGTGCACTGTCAAAAAAGAGCGCGCAGATCCAATCGTGTTTTGAAGCGAACGCAGATGCCATCGCCAACGTGACCAAGGTTGTGATTCGCTTTGAAGTGGACGCGCAGGGTAAAGTGAGTGATGCGAGCATTACGCCCGCTGAGCTGGATAACTCGCCGCTTGGGCGCTGCGTGGTTGGCGTAGCAAAGACCACCGAGTTTCCAGCCGAGGGCAGTCCGCTCACGTTGCGTATTCCCATATCGACGCGTGTTTCACGCAGGTAGGTTGGCGTGTTTAAGGAGCGCTCGACGGAGGGTGATTTCGCGCTAAATTTGCTCGATGAGTGAGCCGTTTGTGTTGGAAAAAAGCTTGGGTCGGGCAATGGGTCGTTGTATCGCCGAGCATCGTTTGATCGAAGCTAACGATAAAGTGATGGTGTGCTTAAGCGGCGGCAAGGACAGTTACACCATGCTGCATTTGCTTGAGCGCGCGCGTCGCAAAAGCCCTGTGCCTTTTAGTATGGTGGCAGTGCATCTTGACCAAGGGCATCCGGGGTACGACGGAACACCCCTTGTGCGGTGGCTTGAGTCTCGTGGGTTTGATTATAAAATCGTTCGCGAGGACACCTATTCGATTGTTAGCGAGAAAGTGCCCGAAGGTAAGACCACGTGTTCGCTTTGCTCGCGGCTTCGGCGCGGCATTTTGTATAACCTGGCTCAGGATCTTGGCTGTACGAAGATCGCTTTGGGTCACCATCGTGACGACACCCTTGAAACGCTGATGCTCAATTTGATGTTCACGGGTTCGCTTAAAGCCATGCCAGCGCGTTTGACGAGCGATGATGGGCGCAATACGGTGATTCGTCCCTTGCTATATTGTGCCGAAGACGATATCGCGCGCTTTGCCGAAGCTGAAGCGTTTCCTATTTTGCCATGCAATTTATGCGGCTCACAAAGTGAACTTAAGCGCAAGCAGGTCAAAGCATGGTTGAGTCAACTTGAGCAGTTGGCACCGCAGGCCAAAGAGAGCATGCTTGCGGCGCTTGGTAATGTGAGGGTGTCGCATTTGCTTGATTCCTCGGTTGTGAGGCAGACGGCCGCGCAAAGCACAGTTTTGCGGCGGCTTTCGGTCGTGCGATAACGCCATGGGGAGGCGAATTGGGGCTCGACTTCGACCTCGATGACGTTATGCTTGGGCCCATGTTTTTGGTGCCCATGGTTTCAGTGCGTAGGTCATCGGCGAAGGCCATTTTACGTCAAGTTGTGTTAAGCGTGTTGGTTGTCGCGGCACTTGGCTTTGGCGGGTTTTGTCGCATCGAGCGTGCTCATGCTCAGGTTGGCTTTGATGCCCAACGGTTCACCCCGGCCCTTGATGACTATGGCTTCTTGACCTTGCAGGGCACGCGCACGCCTGGGTCATGGCGGTGGAATGTGGGTTTGGTGTCGAACTTTTCTCACTCCCTTTTGAATGTGCCACGCACGGCACAGGGTGAGCTTGGGGTCATTCAAAACCGTTTGAATGAAACGCTTGGTTTTCAGCTAGGCCTGTGGGGCCGCGGCGCGGTGGGTTTGCAGTTGCCTTTTGTCATGCAGTCGGGTTTTGCCAACGCCGGCACCGCCACCAGCACGGGCGGCGTGCGTGACGTGTCGATACAAAGTGTGGACCCGAGTGGTGTAGCCTTGGCCGATCCGCGCTTGAGCTTGCGTTATCGAGTGCTTGGGCGTAACGCCGATGAGCTAAAAGACAGCAACGATGGGTTTGGTTTGGCGCTTCAATCGCGCGTGTATTTACCGCTTGGTAACGACTCGGCATTTGCGGGCGAGCGCCGTGCGCGTATCGATGGTTCGTTGCTTGTCGACTTTCGCTTGTTTGGTGCGGGCGTTGGGTTTGAGGCGGGTTATCGACATCGTTTTGAAGCAATGGCCTGGAATGGTTTACCCATTCGCGATGAGCTGCAAAGTAAAGTTGGTGTTGAAGTTCCTATTCTAGCGGAGATCGATTTATCAGGGCTTACCGAGCTGCGTTTTGCCACCGACGCAAAAAAACCTTTTACGGGTAATATGCTCAACGTGCTTGAGGCAGATGTGGGTGGGCGTATTAGTTTTAGAGATTTCTCGATCACCTTCGCAGGTGGTTCGCGACTGTTGACAGAAGTGGCGTCGCCTGCATGGCAAGCGACGCTTTCGGTCACTTATCTGCAACTTGTTCACGATTCGGATAATGACGGTGTGCCAGACGATCGCGACGAGTGCCGCGAGCTGCCCGAAGACCGGGACGGATTTCAAGACAAAGATGGATGCCTTGATCCGGACAACGACAATGATCTGATTCCGGATGAAGACGATCGTTGTGCGAACGAGGCCGTAGACGAGGATAACGATCGAAATGCCGACGGGTGTCCCGATGAATGAAATTAACCAGTCTTTTGGATATGTTGGCGGAAATTATAATAAAATTATAATATTATGTTTACATTGTAAGCGTGGCCTGGTATCTTAATACATGCAGGGGGTAAGCCTTGAAATTAGCTTGGTCTAGATTTATTTCGCTCGCATTAGTGCTTAGTTTTACCTCAGCTCACGCTAACTTAGCGTTTGCTGAAGATCTTGAAGAGTTGCGTCGCATTTTGGTGAAAGCCAAAGATGTGCGTGTGCGTGCTCAAGCCGCACTTGCATTGGGCCGCAAACCAAGTTCAGACAAGTTGATCGAGATTTTGGCCGAGGGCTTGAACGACAAGAGCGAGATTGTGCGTTCTGCGGTTGTGAGTGCACTTGGACGCATGAATGGGCCTAAAGTGGCAGTGCATTTGCATCGGGCAAGTAAAGACAAGTCGCCAGCCGTCAGAGAGCAGGCCAAGCAGGTTCTTGATCGCCTGGCATCCTCAGGTGCGCTCGAGATGAAGTCGTATGCGACGAATACAACGCGCACCACCTCTCATGCGACCTTGTATTGGGTGACCATTGGTCAGGCTTCGAGCCGCAGCAAACAAGCACATTCGGGTATGGTTAAAGAGTTACGCGACCGCTTGGCTTGGAAGTTTAGCCAGATCGACGACGTTGTGGTGTTGCCTACATCGGCATCGTCGCGTGTCGATAAAAGCCGACCCAAGATTCGTATCGAGAGCCGTATCGTTAACCTGTCGTCCAACCGCAAAGGTGCTGACTTGGTGGTGCGTTGCGAAGTGTCGTTGATGGTGATGGACGAGCGTAGTTCCGTATTGCGGGCGATGGTTAAGGGTATTGCCACTGGGCGCGACAGCAAACAAGCCAGCTCTGTGAAAGAGCAAGAAGAGCGGTTGGCCATGGTGGCACTTGATGCGGCAGTTGACAGTGCTGTCGAACAAACTGCAAGAGCGCTCCCACAGATTGCCACTGGCTTTTAGTGTCGGCGTGTTTTGAGGCAGGATAAGCTTGCAAAAACAGCGCAGGCTGGCGCAGCTTTGTGGTATGTCTTCGAGGTATGCGCTTTACGTTTTTACTTGTTGCGATGTTGCCACTAAGCATCGGATGTACGCCACAGGGTGATCCACAGCTTGAGTCAAAAGGTTTTCGTGACGATTTTGAGGGCACGACGTTGAGTAATGACTGGCGCAATACGGGTGGACCTTATCGCCTTGATAAGGGGGAGCTTTTTGTTCAAGGCGCATATAATAAGCCGCTTTGGTTGAAGCGCGTATTGCCGAAAGATTTTCGTATTACTTTTGTGGCGCATAGCGAGTCGTCGGCGGGTGATATTAAGTTTGAAGTTTGTGGCGATGGCGTGTCCAAAGCCGAGAGTAATAGTTATACAGCAAGTGGGTACGTTGTTATTTTTGGCGGATGGAACAACTCGCTCAATACGATTGCTAGGCAGAATGAACATGGTGAAGATCGCGCGATTGTGGGTGGTGCGCACGTTAAAGTTCAGCCAGGGCATCGCTATCAGATTGAGCTTATTCGACGTGGTGGATTGCTTGTTTTTAGTGCAGATGGCCAAGAATTGTCGCGAATGGACGATAAAAAGCCCCTTTTAGGGCGGGGACATGACCATTTTGCGTTTAACAATTGGGCTTCGCCGCTTTACTTCGATAAACTTAAGATCGAGCCTTTAAAACACCCCTAAGGGGGTCGGGCCTAAGACACGATGACGGCGGAGGAATTCACAAAAGAGCTGAGTGTGGTTGAGGGTAAGCTTGACCGACTTAAGGCACTCTATGAGCAATATTTTCAGGGGCTCGAGCGCCTTGAGCCCAGTATTCCTCGTCGGGATATCGAACGGCGCATCGATCAGTTGCGACGCAACATTCCTCGCAACACTGCGTTGCGCTTTCGCTTTCAACAGATGACGCAGCGTTACACGACCTTTACCGTGTATTGGGGTCGTACGATCCGACAGATCGAGGAAGGCACCTTTAAACGTGACCTCATCAAAGTGCAGAAGCGCCGCCAAGCGGAGCGTGAGCGGCGCGAGAATCGTCGGCAGGGGTTCGAAGAACTTTATATGGGGGACCTCGAAGAGGTTAAAGACGATGAAATAGATCAGATCGAGCGTGAGCTGGAGCGCGAGCTGGCTGGAGAGTTTAACAAGCGACATTCGACCATGCCGTCGCCACCATCAGGTGACCTCAAGACGCCTACGCCGCCGCCGCAGGTGGTTCGTGTTTCGCTCGTGCCGTCGGGCGGTGTCAGGGGTAAGGAGCCGACGCGACCGGGCGGAGCGTTGCCCTTACCGAAACAAGCAGTGCCGCCTGCGCCTGGTACGCGACCGGGTGGAGCGTTGCCCCTACCGAAACAAGCAGTGCCGCCTGCGCCTGGTACGCGACCGGGCGGAGCGTTGCCCCTACCGAAACAAGCAGTGCCGCCTGCGCCTGGTACGCGACCGGGTGGAGCGTTGCCCCTGCCGAAACAAGCAGTACCGCCTGCGCCTGGTACGCGACCCGGCGGAGCACTGCCGCTGCCCAAACAGGCTGTCGTTTCGCAAGCTGCACCGGTGCCGCCCAAGGTTGCTGAACCGAGGCGTGCCGATCTAAGCGAACCAGAAATGCGTCAACTCTATCAACGTTATGTTAAGACGCGCCATCAAACCCAAGAAAGTTCAGAGCTTCCCTCGTATGAAAGTTTGAACAAACGTGTCAAACAATGGTTACCCGAGCTGCAGCAAAAAAATCCAGGTAAGCGCATCGATTTTGAAGTGGTGGTTGTTAAGGGGCGCGTTGGGTTGAAGCCCATATTGAAAGATGACAAGTAGTTTCGCGCTCGGCGTGAATGTGCCATGGTGGAACGGTCAATTTGGTCATGACCTTGCCCCCAATCATTTGCGCGGCTGGCGCGCGTGGCTTGATCCAGATGACAGTGCTTACGAGCAGCGATGGCAGCACATCGATACGACGTTTGCGCGTCTAAGTGCTGAGTTTGCTTGTCGCGTTGTGCGTATGTGGTTGTTTGAAGGTGGGGAGGGTTTATGTGTCGATGGCCCGCAGCTAAGGCTTGATGCACTGGTTTTACGGCACGTTGAACGAATGCATCGCACGGCCCATGCGCACGGCATCCAGATTTACTGGTGCCTGTTGGCAAGTCATCGCGATCATACGCGCGATGCGTTTGATCTTGAGGCGCGCGTGATCAATCAGGGCGACGATATGCCGTTTTATCAGACCGTCTTACGACCGGTCTGCGAGATGCTGGTTAAGCAAGGCAATCTTTATGGCGTTGATTTGATCAACGAACCCGAGCAACATCTTGCAAGCCAAAGCGTTACGGCGATGGCGTTACAACAATGGGTCGGCGCGCAATGCGAGAACATGAAACGCGACTATGGTTCGTCGCTGCGTGTGAGTGTGGGCAGTGCAGGCCAGGCGTGGCTCGGTCAGAAACCTGTTCGCTCGCTTGACATGTATCGGGGACTGGGGCTTTCCTTTTATGATCTGCATGTGTATTTGCACCCGTGGTCTAGTTTACCGGTGGTGCGTGGTCTTTTTGACGCGCCGGTGTTGATTGGTGTATTTGGACAGCGATGGCCATGGCGTTCAGATCTTATGCAAGCTCAGGTTGCTGAACGAGTGCTGAGGCAGGCGGCGGGCAAAGGTTATTGCGGTGCCTTGGCGTGGTATTTTCACGAACCCTCGGGCCTGCGCCATGCGCGCCGCGCAGAACGCCATGCGCTGGTGAGTCGCGCAGGGCATGTTCGAAAAATTGCTAACGTCTTTACCAAACGTGCATGAGGGTTCGTGATCATTCGGTCTGTGATCGTGGTTTTGTGCAACGACCGGCCAAATCGTTGATGTGTTGAACCAACTTGCGTAGTGGGCTCTTGTCTAGCGCATCGATCGCGTCCTCATCACGGCATTCGTAAGTGCTGTCACGACCTACACCAGTTTGCTTTGTGTCAAACTTGGCGGACAATCTCATGGAGTGATCACTTACAAACTGTTCGCGAACGTCGTCGGTCTTTAGAAATGTCGGTAGCGGACGATTTTGCATTACCACTAACAGTTCGCCTTCGGGAATGCCTTTAGAACCGGCGAAATTTTTGTAAAGTGCGAACGTAAAGGTTTTCAGCGTAGGTGTTGCGTAAAACATCTCTTCGTCGAAAGTGGTGCGACGAAAATCCACTAGCTGTTTAGGCAAGTTGATCGCGAGGCTGCTCTGGTGTTCACCGACAGCATATTCGTAGAGCGATAGTCGATCGGGAGTTCTTGGCAAACGACGAATGTCATCGACGAGTTGGGCGAGCGCGCCGTTACATAGCTGCGGCAGAGGAAGAATCTCGTAAGCAACACAACGCGAGGAATTCGAGGTTGTCACTTTTTGGATGAGGATGCGGCGCTCGGTGCCGATTGGGGTGCTTACACATATGATTTTCGATTCTGATGCACCCAACCTGCTTTTTTTTGCATCATCATGTTCGCCAAGATTGTTGGCGGTGGGCTCACACGCAATCAGCATGAAGATATGAACGGCGATCATCGCCATGCGCGTCAGTGCTCGTGTTTGCATGCATTGGTTAATGTGCCATGCTTGAGCCTATCAGCAAGTGCAATATAACTATATGAAGTTATTATAATATTTCGCTTGCAATGTCGAGTGTGGTAGGTTGCCCTGCGTTTTGTAGGGCCTCGATGATGCGTTGCTTGAGTGCGTCGAGCGACGCCGGCCATTTCACCGATAGTGCCATACCGCCAAGCGCTTGGCATTTCTGAGCGATGTCTTGTAATTCAAGTTTATCGCATTTGTTACATACGCGCAGGCGCGGGTAGCTCAGTAGATCAAGTTCACCCAGCACATGTTCGGTGGTGCGAATATGTTCAAACACATCTGCATCGCTGGCATCGACGACTTCAATGATGAGGTCTGCGTCTTGTACTTCTTCGAGTGTGGCGCGAAATGCAGCGAACAGGTCTTTGGGCATGTTGCGTATGAAGCCAACAGTATCGATGAGTACGGCGTCTTGGCCGCGTGGTAGACCCGGTAAATGAAATTGGCGTGCGCGGGTGTCGAGCGTAGCGAACAGTTTGTTTTCAGCGAGTACGTCGCTATGAGTGAGTGCGTTGAGCAGAGTGCTTTTACCAGCGTTGGTATAACCGATCAGCGCAATCACTTTTTTGTCTGTGCGTTGGCGCCGGCTTCGGCGTTGTTCGCGTTGTTTCTTGAGTTGTTTGAGCTGGGCTTCAAGGTAGGTAATGCGCTCGCGTGCGCGACGTTTGCCGATCTCGAGTTTTGTTTCGCCCGGACCACGGCCACCGATACCGCCCGTTAAGCGCGAGAGCGCATCGTCGCGTACACCAAGGCGGGGCAATAGATAGCGCATTTGAGCAAGTTCAACTTGCAGTTTGCCGTCGCGACTTTCGGCGCGTTGTGCAAAGATGTCTAAAATGAGCTGGGTACGGTCGATGACTTTCAGGTCAGTTAACCCAGCAATTGCGGCCGCTTGGGCTGGTTTTAAGTTGTTATCGAAAATCAGCATGTCGGCGTCGAGCTGCATGGCACGAATCACTACGTCTTCAAGTTTGCCGCGGCCGAGTACAAAGTTGGGGTCAAGGTGATCGCGGGTTTGAATCACCACATCGGCGATCTCAAGTCCTGCCGTGGTTGCAAGCGCACGCAGTTCGTTGAGTGCATCGTCGGCTTTGGCGGCTTGGGCTTTGGTACAGACGTGGGCCAAAATGGCGCGGCCTTCTTTGGCGCGCACCGGTCTTAGTTGCGCTTCGCGTGCGAACTGCGCTTCAAGCAGACCGACAAGCTCAGCGGGATTGCAGTCAAGATGTTGCCAAGGGATCGGGCCGTAACTGGTGAAGGGGGGTTCCTTGGACGCTGGGTCGACAGGTTGACAGTGGGCATAGTAAACTTCGCCGGGGCGACCATCGGGGTAGAGGCAAATGGCTGCGATCATGTCGAGGCGCAAGCGCGTTAAGTCGACCAGATCGTCGCGCGTGAGCGCTTCGTGACGCAAATGGGTGTGAATAAGCCGCACGCCACGGAAACGACCTTGGGCAGCGCGGATACGACCCAGGTCTGGCAAAAATAATTTTGTGGCGTCGCCGACGACAACAAAGTCAATCGTGCCCACGCGATTGATGAGTACGCCCACTTGGCGGCGGATTTGTGCGGACACCGCACATAGTGTGCGCGCCAGCTCGTCGGTGAAGAGCGTGTCAAAAGGCACCTTGCGGCGATAAAGGCGCTCAAGGTTTTTGAGTTCCGCGGGCGCAAGGCCCGACGTGTTGCCAACGACTTCCATTAGTTGTGTTTCAAGATGTCGGTGCTGACGTCGACGCTGACTGGGCAATGATCGGAACCGAACACGTCGGGGTGGATCTTGGCGGCTCTGACATAGGGCAATGCGCCGGGTGATGCGAGAACGTAGTCGATCCTCCAACCCACGTTACGTGCGCGTGCGCCTGCACGTTGGCTCCACCATGAATAGTGACCTGGGCCTTTTTCAAAATGACGGAAAGTGTCAGTCCAGTCATTTTTAAGCCAGCGATCGAGTTCTTCTCGCTCTTCGAGCAAGAACCCGCTGGTTTTTTCGTTGTCCTTGGGGCGCGCCAGATCAATGGGTTGATGCGCGATGTTAAAATCGCCCATCACCAAAATGGCTTCGTTTTTTTGTTTGGCTTTTTCGAGGCGCTGATAAAGCGTGCGATAGAACTCAAGCTTGTATGGCACACGACTGTTGTCGCGGTTTTTTCCGCTGCCGTTGGGGAAATACCCATTTACCAATGTGAGCGCACCAAAACGTGCGATTTGTAAGCGCCCTTCACAATCGAATTCTTGACGGCCCAGCGATGTGTAAAGATCATCGTAGGGATCGCGTGCATAGAGCGCAACGCCGCTGTATCCCTTGCGCTCGGCGGGGAAAAAATGGGTGTGCCAGTCTTTGGGCTTGGCGATGTCGGGATCGATTTGGTGCTCGTCGGCGCGCACTTCTTGAAGGCCCAAGATGTCGGCGCCCCCCTTGGCCAAATACGCAGTGAACCCTTTGTTTGACGCGGAGCGCAAACCGTTGACGTTCCACGAAGCGATACGAAGGGTTTTCTTTTGGGCCATGGGTGAAGCGCGCTTAATCTAGCGCATTTTTGAGTTTTGTCGCGAGCGTGGCGCGTTTTTCAAGTATCTGGGAGGTGAAGATGGGTGCGTTTTCATTGAGGGTAATGCCTGGGTAGCGTCGTCGCATCTTTTCAAAGCGTGACACTGCGTTTTTGAGGCGAGCTAAAAAGGGGATGTCGTTTTGCGCCTTGCTGACCAATGCGCTGTGTACTTCGTTCAGCATGTCGGCGCTCGAACATATCAGCAGTGCATCGCAGCCGGCTGCGACTGCCTGGCATGCCGCCGCGCCTGGTGCGTGGTGGGCGGCGATGGCGCGCATTTCAAGATCGTCGCTGAAGATGACGCCTTGATAACCAAGTTCATTGCGCAGGATGTCGGTGATCCACTTGGGTGATAACGTGGCGGGGTTTTGTGGATCGACTGCGGGATACACCACGTGGGCACTCATCATCGATGCAATGCTGGGCGAGAGGGCGCGAAAGGGCGCAAGCTCAACGCTGCTCAGTCGCTCTTGGCTGAGTTCGCAGCGGGGCAAGGTAAGGTGGCTGTCTTGTGATGTGTCGCCGTGCCCCGGGAAATGCTTTGCACAGGCGGCCATGCCGGCGTTCTGCATGCCATTTACAAAATGCTGCGCGTGTTTGATGACAGTATTCGCGTCAGTGCCAAACGCGCGATCACCGATGACTGGATTGTCAGGGTTGGTGTGAATGTCGACAACGGGCGCAAAATCTGCGTTGAAGCCCAGCGCTAAAAGTTCTTGCGCCAGTTGCGTGGCAAGTGCTTCGGTCAGTTCAGGTTGATCAAGCGCGCCGATCGTTTGCATGGGTGGAAGCTCGATGACATCTTTTTTGAAGCGCCGCACCCGACCACCTTCTTGGTCGACGCTGATGAATAGCGGTGCTTGTGCGGTGTTTCGGCGCTGCATGGTGATGTTCACGCGGCGCACTTGTTCGATGCTTTCGATATTGCGGGCAAACCAGATGATGCCGCCGAGGCTACCACTTGCTATGCGGTCATAAAGCGTGGGGTCGGGCTCGTGGTTTTGAAAGCCTGCAACCAAGATTTGTCCGGCCAGTTGTTCAATCGTGTCGCGACTCATGTTTAGTCATTTTATAGCAAACAATGCGGGGTTGGGGCGAGGCGATATAAGTGGCTGGAATAATAATGTTTTCTTGAACTTTTCTTTGAGGCGCAGATGTGCTACACTCGCGCACATAGTTCGATGGCTTTCGATAGCGTACTCATTGATCATTCTGAAGAAGCACTTCGCGACGAGCCCATTGAAGTCAATGCTGACCCTTGCCGTCATCCAGCCGAGCTTGATGCCGCGGCGGTTGATTCCGATGCGGTGAAAGTTGTCAAACGCCTTCAGCGCTACGGGCATGAAGCCTATCTTGTGGGTGGCGGCGTGCGTGATTTGCTCTTAGGGCGCAAACCCAAAGATTTTGATGTGGCGACCGATGCCAGGCCGCGTGAGATACGATCATTGTTTCGTAACTGCCGCATTGTGGGCCGGCGTTTTCGCCTTGGTCATGTGTTTTTTGCGGGCGGCAAGATTATTGAAGTAGCGACCTTTCGTCGAGACCCCAAAGGTGAAAGTTGGGAGCCGGGCTCAGAGGGCGCCGACGACAACGAACGCGATCAAGCGATCGATCAAACCAACGAACCCGACGTGTTTATTATGCGCGACAATGTGTATGGTCGCCCTGATGAAGACGCGCGACGTCGTGATTTTACGATTAATGGTCTGTTTTATGATCTATCGACGCACGAGGTGATCGATTATGTGAATGGTTTGCCTGATTTGCACGCACGTACGGTGCGCACGATTGGCGATCCGGATTTGCGTTTTCGTGAAGACCCGGTGCGTATGCTGCGAGCAGTGAAGTTCGGGGCGCGCCTTGGGTTTGAGCTCGATCGCCCGGTTGAGCAGGCAATCTATCGTCAGCGCGAGCAACTTTTGCGTTGCGCGAAACCGCGTTTGCTTGAGGAGCTTTTGCGTTTACTGCGTAGTGGTGCAAGTGCGCAGGCTTTTGATTTGTGCGATGACACGCATATTCTTGAAATTGTGCTACCTGAGCTCACTACATGGTTGCGCAGCGCACCTGTACATAAAGACGAGCTAACCGCGCGCCTAAGCCATGTTGATGCGGTGGTGCAGGAAGGTCAGTTGCCCGAGGACGCCTTGTTGATGTTGCTGCTCTTCTGGGGACCTTTGCGCGATATTTTGCACTCGCAGCGCAACCCTGGGCAGGCCGTGTACGACTATTTTGCACCACTTGTTGAGCGTTTTACGCTGCCGCGTAAGATGCGAGAGCGCATGCGCCAGTTAAGTATCGCCTACAAGCGATCGGGTTCACGCAAGGGGCCCGTTCGCCACCGTGATCACCGATCTGCAGGTCGCACCCCTCGCAATCGATACACTGCGGAAGGTCCCGATAGCATTAGCATTTTGCTTCAAATTCTTGAGCAATCAGGTAGCAAGCGATAGCTTGGCATAATTGAGTATACTATCAGTGTTGGCAGTCTTCGTTTCTGCTCTTGTCGATCCGATCCATGCAAGCTCCTGCTCAGCGTTTGTGTTTTAAGTGTGGCAACCACGTCAGTGGTGATGCTCGCTTTTGTGCCAGCTGCGGTAGTTCCGTGCTACCAAGTGGTGAACGACCCAACGATCCGCTGATCGGCCAAATGATCGCGGGCCAATATCTGGTCAAACATGTGATCGGTCTTGGCGGCATGGGCCGTGTTTATCAAGCCGAGCAAAGCAGCTTGGGGCGTTCGGTCGCCATCAAAGTGATTCATCCGCACTTGTTGCACGACGAACAATCGGTGGCGCGTTTTTACACTGAAGCGCGCGCCACCAGTCGACTCAATCACCCTAATAGCGTCAGCGTGATCGATTTTGGACGCACGGACACCGGCATTTTGTATTTGGTGATGGAGTTTCTTGAGGGGCGCGACCTTGGGCATATCATCGAGCAAGAAGGGCCACTTACCATTAATAAGTCGCTTGAGATCGCGGATGGTGTGCTGGCTGCCCTCGATGAAGCGCATGCGCTGGGTGTGGTGCATCGCGATTTAAAGCCCGAGAATATTATTTTAAAGCGTCAACGTGATGGCGCCGAGTTGGTCAAGGTGGTTGACTTCGGGTTGGCATCGGTCGCGGGTCTTTATAAGACATCGATCACGCAACCGGGATTGATTTGCGGCACGCCCGATTATATGTCGCCCGAACAAGGTCGCGGTGAGATCGTGGACGGGCGCGGCGATATTTATGCGCTGGGCGTCGTGCTTTTTGAACTACTCACCGATCGTTTGCCCTATATCGACGATACGCCCACCAAGCTGATGTTGCGGCATATTCATGATCCCATTCCAAGCCCGATCGACATCGCGCCCCATCGCGGTATTTCTGATGCGCTCGCAAAGATGGTGATGCGCGCGATGGCCAAGAGTCGCGATGAGCGATATCAGACGGCGCAGGCGATGCGCGTTGCGCTCAAAGAAGTGATTCTTGAACTTCGCCGCGAGGCGCAGGCTACACGCGAAATCAAGTGTGTTAGCTGCGGTACGCTCAACGTAGCGGACAGTCGTTTTTGTAAGACCTGCGGCGCGCCAGTGATTGCGGCGTCGAACCCAAATATTGTCACGACGCAAATTCCGCCACGATCATCGAATCTTCCCGATCCGGATTCGGAGCTCACGCTGATCGGTCGCGAAAATGCGCTGCAAGCGTTGCATGCCGTGCGCGCTGATTTGTCAGAGACCACCCGTTGGGCGCGTGTGACGGGACCTTCGGGTGTGGGTAAGACGCGGTTGCTGCGTGTGTTCGCCGATCGTATGCGCAGCGCCGATGATGTCGTGGTGTGGTCTACGCCTCATCCAAGTGGGGCGCTTGTTCCTTATTATCCACTTTTGACGTGGTGTTTGGGCTTGGTGGATGGGCCTGATGTCAGCGCCTTTGATCAGATTGAAGGGCTTTCGCCGATTCAAGCGGCGGGTCTTGAAGAGCTTAAGCATGCCAAAGGTCATGGCAGCGTTGAGCTTGGTTCGCGTAGTGCCGCGGTGGGCGAGTTTTTGCTCGAGCTGATTCGTCGTCGGCTCGAAGCAGTGACAGGGGACAAGCATGTTGTGCTTGTGCTTGACGATGCGCATCGCATCGATGGACTCAGCCGTCAGACCCTCGAACATCTTTCGCTAAGCATTCGTTCGATGCCGGTGGTGGTCATTGAAGCGCTCGATACCGCGTCCCAAGGGATCTCGCTGCCGGGAGCTCAGGTCATTGAACTCGCGCCGCTCAGGGTTGCTGAGGTGGCCACGCTCTTTCCAGAAATTGCGATGGATATTGGGTTCGAGCAACACGGTGAACAGCGCGTGCTGCCACTTTTGCTTGAGCAACTGCATTTGCTGAGGGTGTCGATCACGCCCACCAATTTAACGAAAACCAAGCCGTCAGATGCCGTGATGCAGCGGCTTGAGCAACTTGAGTTTCGTGCGTTGAGGTTGTTACAAGCAATATCGGTGCTGGGTGATAGTTGCCGAGCGAGTGCGCTTGGGCAGATGGTGGATGCTGACACGCTGTCTACGCTCGAGGAGTTGGTGACCAAACGTTGGGTGATTGTGGACGATACCCGATTGACGATGGTGCATCCTTGGATTCGTGCGGTGATCGAGGCATCGATTCCAGTGCAGGCACGTAAACAGCTGCACGATAAAGCCATGCAGCTGGCGGAGTATCAAGCGCAGCTCGAGACGCGTGTCGAACACGCATGGCGCGGCACTGACCCGACGACCGCTATGCTTTTGATGGAGCGTTTTGGGATTCGATCGCTGGATCGGGCCGATGTGAGCTCAGCAGTGATCGCATTCCGGCGGGGTCTTGAAATTGCACGTCGCGAACTGCTAGAGCGTGGCGACGAGTCGCTCGATGCCGCGATCGTTGGCTTTAGTTTACGGTTGGCGCAGTCGATGCTTTTTTCTGGCGATGCATTGGCGGCCGAAGGCGTACTACGTGAAGTGCTCGATTTGACCCCGCCTGATTCGACCGATCGCAAGAAGATGTACGCGTTGCTTGCAGAAAACTATTTCCGCCGCGATCGTTTTGCGGACGCGATACGGCAGTCGTTGTTGATCATTGAAAGTGGACCCATTGCGCCATCCAATCTGCAAGCCGATGCATGGGCGGTTATTGCACGCAGTCGCGCGGCGCTTGGCGACACGGCCGAAGCGCTTGAAGCGTATAAACACGCGCTTGAGCTGCTTCAAAGCAGCAATACGCTGCCGATGAAGGCGAGCAAACTTGCAATTGAACTTGCAGAATGGTTTGCCGACAGTGGACACACTGATCAGGCGCAGGTCCAGTTTGAAATGGCAAAAGACTATGCTGCTAAGGCGAATATCCACGTGCTTTTGGCGGCTGCGGAAGGTGGCCTTGGCACGATCGATGAGCTGCACGGACAACAAGAGAATGCGGTAGCGCGATATCGATTGGCTGTGCATCATGCCGGTCTTGCGGGCGATGCGCTTGCAGTGAAACGTTGGCAACATGCTGTTCAACAATTGTCGCGTGGCAGCCAGCGTTCGGTGGCTTCGGGTAGTGAGCAGCGCAATCGGTAGTGCTTGCGGTGCAACTCGCATCTAAGTCCAATTGCGCTATCATGGCATTGCTCGGGCGTTAGAGGCCCCTAACGATGAGACAACTATTGCGTTTTTTATTGGCACTGATGGCCGGCAGTTCCCTTTATCTGACCGCGGCCTGCGATCGTTTAGACAGTGTACGGCAACCGGGCGGGGTTGATTATTCCGGCGCGGTCATCGGCGCTGACAGCGATACCTTTATTCGAAAAGGTTTTTTAACTGGCACGACCCTCAACATGCATTTTGATGTGGATGCGGCTGAAGGGGTCTCGCCGGGTATGATCAGCACATCGGGGCCCACCGATCAAGATGTGAAGGTGTTTGATGCGACGCCACTTGACGTGATTTCGGGTCTTGAGAATGATCAGCTGAGCCTGTTTACGTTTCCGGGTGCGGAGCGTTTGCGCAACTATATGTTTTATGCACGTCCCTTGGCGGGACCACTTGCGTCGCTGACGGCGTTTGTGGTGGTGTCGCTTTTGCCGGGTGCCGAAGCCGAAGTGAGGGTGCTTGCGCGGCCGGGTGCAAATGCCGATTCGGATTATTTTGGCGTATTCAAGCTTAAGAAAGTGCCATGAAGGTTTTGGGCATCGAATCGTCGTGCGACGAAACGGCCGCCGCGATTGTAAGTGATCAAGGTCAGGTGTTTTCTAGTGCCGTGGCCAGTCAGATCGCTGAGCACGCACCCTTTGGTGGCGTGGTGCCCGAGCTTGCGTCGCGTGCGCACCTGCGCGCGGTGACGCGGGTTGTTGATGAGGCGCTGAACGAGGCGAAGTTGGATCTCGATGAGCTCGATGCCATTGCAGTGACGTCGGGGCCGGGGCTTATGGGTGCACTCTTGGTAGGTGTTCAGTTTGCCAAGGCGCTGGCGTGGGAACGCAAAAAGCCGTTTGTGGGGGTTGATCATTTGCATGGGCATTTGTTGGCCGGGTTTTTGTGGCGCGAGGCGCATGCAAAACCATCGATCACTTTCCCATACATCGCCCTTTTGGTAAGCGGCGGTCATTCGGCTCTGTACCATGTGAAAAGTGTGTCGCAGATTGAGCTTTTGGGTCAGACACGCGACGATGCAGCGGGTGAGGCGTTCGATAAAGTGGCCAAATTGTTGGGGTTGGCATATCCAGGTGGACCGCCGATCGATCGGTTGGCTGCGCTTGGTCAATCAACCGCGATTGCGTTTCCGCGGCCGATGCGTAGTAGTCGCTCTTACGAGTTTAGTTTTTCAGGTTTGAAGACAGCCGTCGTGACGCATATCAAGAAGAATGGTCAACCCCAGGACGACGCAGCGCTTGCCGATGTGTGCGCGTCGTTTCAGGCCGCGGTCGTGGATAGTTTACTGACCAAGGCGTTGCTTGCTTGCAAGCGCACTCAAGTAAAGCGTTTGGTGATCACTGGTGGGGTGGCTGTTAATCGAGGGCTGCGTAGTGAAGCTCAAGTGCGCTGCGCTAATCATAAGATTGAGCTTGTTGTGCCAGCAGCCGACTATTGCACCGACAACGCAGCGATGATCGCCTATGCTGGTGCGCAGCGCCTGGCGGCGGGTGTACGCGATGATTTGTCGCTCGAGGTGCACCTGAGTAGTGATGTAAGCGCGGGTTTTTGATGACAGGTTATCATTTGCACGCTATTAACAGTGTGGTTTAAGGAAGGCCTATGATACGCAACGCAAGCCAGTCAATTCTTGATGCCATCGGACACACTCCGCTGGTTAAGCTTAACAACGTGACCAAAGGGTTGAACGCGGACATTTACGTCAAGTGCGAGTATTTGAACCCGGCGGGTTCCATGAAAGACCGCATGACCTATCATATGGTCAAACAAGCGGAAAAGCGCGGTGAGCTTAAGCCCGGGGGCACGATCATCGAAGCGACCAGTGGTAACACAGGTGCAGCGCTCGCCATGATTGCGGCTGTGCGCGGGTACAAATGCATTTTTGTGATGCCCGACAAGATGAGCGAGGAAAAAATTGCGAGCTTACGCGCTTTTGGTGCCAAAGTGGTGGTGTGTCCAACTGCGGTTGAGCCCGAAGATCCGCGCAGTTATTATTCTGTGGCCAAGCGTTTGGCGGTAGAAACACCCAACGCGTTTTATGCCAACCAATACCATAACCAAGACAATCCTGACGGGCACTACCATTCAACCGGTCCCGAGATTTGGGAGCAAACGCAAGGTGAGCTCGATGTGTTGGTGGCGGGTCTTGGCACCGGCGGTACCATCACGGGCACTGGGCGTTATCTGAAAGAAAAGAAGCCTGAGATTCAGCTGGTGGGCGTCGATCCGGTGGGTTCGCTTTATTATGATTATGTGAAGACGGGTCGTATCACCAAGCCTTTTACGTATAAAGTGGAGGGCATTGGCGAAGATTTCTTTCCGTCCACCATCGATCTAAAAATATTGAGCGATATCGTGCGCGTTGATGATCGCGAATGTTTTGTGACGACGCGTGAGCTTGTGCGTCAAGAAGGCTTGTATGTGGGCGGTTCGTGTGGTGCCGCCGTCGCAGGTGCGCTGAAATGGGTTAAGAAGACCGATTTTCGCGGCAACATGGTGATCATTTTGGCTGATAGTGCCGCCAAGTATTTGTCGAAGATTTTTAACGATGATTGGATGCGTGAACACGGCTTCCTTGAGGAAAATGCCGGGCTTGGCACGGTTAACGATTTGCTTGGTGCCAAGGGCGACATCATCACTGCCACACCCAATGACCGGGTTCGTGATGTGATTGCGCGCATGAAATCCCACGGCATTTCGCAGTTGCCGGTGGTTGAGCAGGGTAAGGTGAAGGGTGTGGTCGCCGAGGTTGATTTGCTGAGGCATCTGGTCAGCGGCGAGCACTCGCCCGACAGTCCGGTTGGAAAACTGGCCGAAGATGACTATGTGACGGTGTCGCCCAACACCAAACTTGAGCTTTTACAAGAGTCGCTTGCCAATACGCGGCTTGCGATCGTGCTCGACAAAGATCAGCTTGTGGGCGTGGTTACCAAAATCGACCTGATCGACTTTTTGGCACGTCGCAATCCAAGTCAACCGCCTGGTCGCGCGTAACGCGTCAGAATGTTGGATTGGTGATGCAGGTATTTAAGTCTGCGCAACTCAGGGCGGCGTTGTTGAAGCAGGCTTCGACAGCAGCGCGCGCGGGATCACATTGCTTGAGCACGATGACGCAGTCGACGTTGGGAAGTGTATCACCGCATTGTTGTGATTTTGCCGAGCAACGCGAAGCAAGCGGGTCGTCTTCGATTTTTAGATTTAGATTGGCCAGCACTTGATCTAAACATTTGTCGGTGTTTTGATCGCACGCGATCGTTTGAAAACACTTAGCGTATTCTTCAATTACGCCTTGACCATAAGTGCGCATGACGCCTGGGTTCATACGACATTCGGCGGCTACGAGGTCAGCTGAGCCTACGCCACAGCGCATGTCGTGATCACCTTTGGCTTTACAATATAAGGCGATGTCGTCGGCGCTGGGTGCTTTGCGTAAAAAGTGCGTTTCGCCGCCACCTGAATCGCATCCTGTTAACAAGAGCGTGGCGGTCAATAATGCAATAAGAAAGCCCTGTGGGCGTGTCGTCATGGAACCTTGGTATCCTTATTTTACTTCTTTTAGACGCTGAGATCTATGTAAAGAAATATGAATAAAAACAAAAGCTTACGATGTTTTGTGTAAAAGGATGTGTTCAACGAGCCCCGCTCGCTTGGCCCCGGCACGCGCAAACTCAATGTTTGTTTTGCCCCTCAGATAGATGCAACGCTTGGCCTAAGTCATTGCTGATCGCAGATTGCTTGATTTAGGCCACCGTCTGCGTTGGTCGTGGCGGGGCAGAGTGTTGCCGCTGCAGCGCGTCGATTGCTTTCGCTTTGAATTGTTGGTGAGGCTTTCTTGTCCTCGCTTTGTGCCCGTTGGGGTCAGCTGTCCGAGGGGTCTCATTGTTTACAAAAATATAAGCAATATTATCAAGTGCTTATAGTCTATCTATTTTGCTTCGTTAGTGCTGAGCCGTGGGTACGGTTATTGCTTGTTAAATTAAGATTGCGCTAACTTTTGGCTCTATTCGGAAAGATCTACGGCATGCATAACTTGGTTTACTTTCTTTTAGGTTTTGCTCGGCGATCGATCGCCGTATTGACTGGATTGATGTGCTTGTTGTCGGGTGTATCGACGACAGCGCAGGCGCAACGTGGTGCTCGATGGGTGCCTTCGATTAACATGCAACTGCCTGCGCCGTCGATTAAACGCAGTGTGAGTTTGGTTGGCGATTATGATTGCGTTGAGCAAAACGTTCTTGAAGCGCTGGTGCCGAAGGAATGCCGAGTGACGCCGGCTCGGTTGGCGAAAAAGATCGACGCGCTGCTTTTAAACAATTTTGAGCCGACGCCCAACGCGCTACGTCGCACGATGTTGTCGGTTAAGAACGAAATCGCAAGCACTGATCTAAGCTACGTTGGCATGTTTGCGCAAGGTTCGAAGAGCGAGCCGTATTTTGAGTTTATTTTTTCGGGTAGCACGCCCTTCAAGAGTAAGTACACCACCCACTACACTTCAGATGTAGTGATCGATGTTGCACATAATCGTGTGACGACCAAAACGACGTTGCCTCAACATGCTCACTTGTGTACAGGTAAGACCGACGCTCCAGCGAGCGATTTGGGTTTTCAGCTGATTAACACGATCAGGTCGCAGATGAGCGAACTATGTAAGTAGTGCTTTGAGCACGTCGAGCCCAGCAGTCATGATGGGTTCAGGCGTTAGTATGCTAACGACCAGGTGTGAACCGCCCAGATCATAAAAATACCCCGGATGGGCGAGCACGCCATGGTCTAGGCATTCAAGCGCCCAGGCTTCATCGGTTTTCGTGTTAGGCATGCGTATGATCAGCGACCAGCCACCCTCGAGCGGAAGTGGCGTAGCGGAGGTTTGTTTTAGGTGTTCGGTGATTAAGAGAACGTTGGCTTTTAGGCGTTCAAGCAGGCGGTTTTGCACTGAGGTGCGCAGTTTAAGCAAGTCTGGCAATGCCGTTTGGATGCTTGTTTGCGCCGATAAGAATGTGTCATTGATGTGTTCGAGGCGCTCGCGTGCGTCCGCTTTATGGTGCCCGCGCGCCCAAATCCAGCCAAGCTTTGCTTGCGGTAGCGCCAACGTTTTTGACAAGCCATCGAGTGTAAAACAAAGCGTGTCGCCAAAATCGCTTGCGCCTGCTCGCTCATGATAGGCGATATTGTCAATCGCAAAATCGCGAAATACCTCGTCGCTAATGATGGGGATGTTTAGCTTGGCAAGTGCGTGGGCTTCATGGCGCTTCACGTACGAGCCTGTGGGGTTATTGGGGCTAATCATGACGATTGCGCGCGTGCGTGCGTCACATTGTGTGCGCACATGTTCGGTGTCGATATGCCAACCGTCCGCAAAATGTAATGCATAGTGTTTGATTGCTACGTTTTCAAGTTGCGCGAGAGGTCCTAGCAATGGGTAGCTGGGTGCAGGTACCAGGATGTTGTCGCCGGGATTACAAAGTAGCCTAAACAAGTGCGCGTACGCTTCGCTGGTGCTGGCCGTGATGAGCACATCGGTCGGATCACAGTGTTCGCCTCGCTCGGCATAAAGCGCGGCGATTGCGTCCCGCGCTTGAAGGTGGCCTGTTGCAATCGGCTCGTAGTGTCCGTCAATCGCCTGTTGCCAACGTTGGGTTGTTTGCTGGTGTAGATCGCATAAACCGACGGTGGTTGGATTGGTTGAGGTGAGGTCGATCAGGGGTTGTTTCTGAGCGCGCAACGCTTCGGCGCGTAAGGTCCACGGGTTGGTGCGTTGTTCGAACTCGCTGCGCGCGGAAAACATGGTAAACCTTAGCACGCACAAACGCACACGACATGAATGATCAGAACATAACATGGGTTGAGGTGGTGCTCGCGGTGCCCCTTCGGCGTAGCTTTACCTATCGCGTCACGTCGCCCCTTACGCAGACGATTGCACCTGGTGCGGTGGTTGTGGTGCCCTTTGGAAAACGTCGCGTGCTCGGCTTTGTGACCAGTTTGGTAGAAGCGCCTCAGGCCGAGATCAAAACCAAAGATGTGCTGGCCATGTTGGGTAGCGATGTTGTTTTTGACCAAGAGCTGTTAGGTTTTTTGAAAGCGGCGGCGGATTATTATCTGCATCCCCTGGGTGAGGTGCTGGCCACGGCTGCACCCCCTTGGCCCACAAAGCTAACCAACAAACTAAAACAAGGTGAACTTGACACGCTGATCGATATCGACGCTTTGATTTATGAATCAGCGCGGCGTTGGGTGCTTGATTCGTCGGTGGATGAGCGCGCTAAACTGGGTGCGCGCCAAAAAGCCATCATTGACTATGTTGTTGAGCACGGGGTGTTGAGCGAGGAGGCGCTGCAGGCGATGCCAGGCGCTGCGCGTGCGAGTGTGCGTGCCTTGGTTGAAAAAGGCGTGCTTCGCGAGGAGCGTGTGTTGAATGCAGCGGCGTCGCATCCGCTTGATCGCGATCAGCTTGCAACGATCACGCCACCGACCACGCTGGTCACGCTATCGGAACCGCAAGATAATGCGCTTCGGGCGATTAATGCATCGATCGCGTCGAACGCGGCACAAGCTTTTTTGATGCATGGTGTGACAGGTTCGGGCAAGACCGAGGTTTTTTTGCGTGCGGCGTCACAAGCGCTCGCGAAAGGTTTGGGCGTGATTATTTTGGTGCCCGAGATCGCGTTGACGCCACAATTGATCGCGCTTTTTAAGGCGCGTTTAGCACACCCTTTTTGCGTGCTTCACAGTGCGCAAAAGCCCAAAGAGCGCATTCGCGCGTGGAATGATTTGCGCCAAGGTCGTGTGCGCCTGGCGCTGGGGGCGCGCTCTGCGCTTTTTGCACCGGTGCAACACCTTAGCCTGATCGTGGTGGACGAAGAGCACGACGGGTCGTTTAAGCAGGAAGAGGGTTTTCGTTATCACGCGCGCGATATGGCGCTTTTGCGTGCACAGCGCGGCAAAGCGACTGCGGTGCTCTGTAGTGCGACGCCTGCGCTTGAGACTTATACATTGGCCAAGAAAAAGCGCGTGCAGTTATTAGAGTTGCCCGCGCGCGTGACTGATCATTCCTTGCCGGATGTCGAGCTTGTCGATCTGCGTCGCAACAAGAGTGGCCCAAGCGGTCATCATTGGCTTTCGACTGCGCTACATCGTGCGCTTGAGCAATGTTTGAATGAAGGTCATCAAGCAATTTTGTTTTTAAATCGGCGCGGGTTTAATCCGAGCTTGCGTTGCACGGCATGTGGTGAACTTTTACAATGTCCCGCGTGCAGCGTGGCGCTGACCGAACATCGATCGCGCGGGCTGATGGCGTGCCACTATTGTGATTACACACAGGCGATTCCAAAACGTTGCGCGAAGTGTGATGCCACCAGTCTTGAAGGGCTTGGGCTTGGCACTGAACAAGTGCAAAACGAACTAACGAAGTTATTTGCGCAGGTGCGCGTGGCGCGGCTTGATCGCGACACCGCGGGCGCGGACGGTGGTCGCGCAGTGATGGAAGCCTTTCGTCAAGGTGAGGCTGATATTTTGGTGGGTACGCAGATGGTCAGTAAAGGCCATGACATTCGCAAAGTCACGGTGGTGGGTGTGCTGTCGGCCGATCATGCGTTGTCGCTGCCTGATTTTCGTGCGAGCGAGCGCACGTTTCAGTTGCTTTCGCAAGTAGCTGGGCGCGCGGGTCGCGGTGATAAAGCGGGTCGCGTGTTCGTGCAGACCTATCAACCCGAATTGGCGTTGATGCAAAGTGTGCGCGCTCACGATTATAAAGGGTTTTACGCGGCCGAGATGCAGGTGCGCCAAACACTCGAGTATCCGCCTTTTTCACGCATGGTGGCGGTGCGTGTCGATGCCGCCGATGAACACCGTGCGCGCGACTTGGCGAGTGAACTTGCTAAGGTGGCGCGTCATGCGATCGCTCACGTTAATCAAGGTGCTGCAGCGCCGGTGCGCTTGCTCGGCCCGGCCGAGGCGCCGATTGCACGGGTGCGTGGCCGCTACCGCCAGCGGTTCTTGTTGATCGGCGCTGAACGTGCGTTGCTAAGACGCGTTGCTGACGTGGTGCTCAAGCGCATCGAACAAGGTGTGCAGCCTGCACGCGCGTCGGTTGATATCGATCCGTACTCGATGCTTTGAAGTAGTCGGTGGTGCTTAAACGGCGTCTTTGCCAGTTGTCGGATTGCAAATACTGTTTAGCCGATCGACGATTCGTTCAAAAATACTGTACCAGCTATTGTTGATGTCTATTTGTTGCTTTGCGGTAGGTTTTACTGGTTCGACTCTGTTCTTTTTGTCGCATGCGACTCTTTGCACAAACGATGCGTTGAAGTTTTGGTGTTTTGGTACGCCGTGTGGTGCGCCAACGCGTGTTATAATGCCAGCACCCAGAAACTCGTCGTCATAAATGAGGCGCACTGTGAATGCACCGTCCCATGTTGGTTGCAGTTGCCTAATGATATTCGTCATCTCGGCGTCTAGGCTATCTTGCAGGTCAGCACGAAGATTTACATCGCTGAAGAGTTTCTTGCGTGTTGTTGCATCTTGTAGCTCAGACGACAGCGTCGCAGCGGCGTTCACGGGGTCGTTACACTCGATTGTTTTCTTTCCAGTTCTGGCGTAGCAGCGGCCGTCCTCGCTGTTTTTGCTGACTTTTAGATCAAAAGGAAAGTGGTCGCAGGATCCAGCGCCTACTTCGGTGTTTTGTGCGAGCGTTTCGTTGCTGTTTTGTGATGGGATGGCGTCACATGCTGCAAGCCCTGCGGTGATCGCCAAGAAGCCAAGACACATGCTTGTTGTCGAAACATTCATATATGGCTCGTAATGTAGCTTAAAGTGTATCAAAAACAAGTCGTCTTACGCGTGCGAGGGGGTTGACCTTTACTGCATTCGTGATACACAGAAGGTTCTGGGGCTTCTTTTTGCGTATTCTAAGTCTTCAAAGGCACACGATGATGATGTGCGTGGTGTTTCTTGGGTGTGCTGCCGACTTGATGACGACACCATTGGAGGCGAATGAGTTGGCGGCGCCGCGAGCACAAGTGACGTGTTCGCTTCGCGTCGAGTGGAAGCGCAGTCATGTGTGGGCGTGTGTGACTTATCGTCGCAGTGGTGTTCTGGGGGCGGATCCAACTGCTGAAGTGACGCGAATTTTGACAAGTGCGCCTGTTATTTACGAGCGCGTTTCCGGGACGGCTTACGATAACGACACGGCTTATCAGCACGCGCAAGAAGCCGCGATGCGTTTGTTGGCGCGCGATGATCTTGGCACCTTTGTTGAAAAGCCTTCGCCGACCGCGCGTGCTTTACGCGAACCGTCGGCGGACGTTATGCGACCCCTAAAGACGTGTCCTAATTATTACGACAAGGTTTCTAATACTTATAAGCCGAACCGCTGGCATTTTGTGGGATCAGCGCCCGGTGTGGATGCGTTGCCGCCTGAGACTTTTACGAAATTAGGGTGTTCGAAGTCGCTGCTTGATGAATGGCTTAGCGAGTGTTCGCCAAATCAGTCTGGGACCACTGGCTCGTAGTGCATGGCTGCGTGCAATTGCAGACGTGTTCAAAAAGTGTTATTTTAACAGCACCCTATGGCCATTCGTTCGATTTTACATTATCCCGATAAGCGGCTGCGCACGCCGGGTAAGCCCGTCGAAAACTTCGATGCCGACTTTCATAAGCTTGTCGACGACATGGCCGAGACGATGTACGCCGCGCCTGGCGTGGGCCTGGCCGCACCTCAAATCGGCGTGTCGCTGCGCTTGTTTTTGGTCGACATTTCGATGGAAGACGAGAAGAGCGATCTAAAGGTGTTCGTCAATCCCGAGTTTGTCAGCAAACAGGGCAGCATTTGTTGGGAAGAGGGCTGTTTGTCATTTCCCAGTATTCGTGAAGAGATCGAGCGCGCTGAACACATCAAAGTCAAAGCACAAGACAAGTTTGGCAAGTGGTTTGAACTTGAAGCCGATGGGCTTCTTTCGATCGCTATTCAGCACGAGTATGATCATATCGAGGGTCGATTAATGATTGACCACCTCAGCGCGTTGCGTCGCCGTTTTGTGCATCGTAACATGGTGAAGCGCGCTGCGGTAAGCTACACCGCTTAGTTCTATTTTGTTAGCGTTATTTTCTTAGCGCACCATCACATAGCCAAAAGCGGCAGTGTCGGTAGGCGCGTAGCCGTTGTTTACATCGCATTCCCAACCGTTGCCTGTGCCTGCTTTGAATGCGCCTCCAGATCCGCAGGTGCCACGCGGATTGCCTGCACCAAAGCCAACATACGAATCAGGGCTGTCGCAATCGGCTACGCCATTCTCGTTGCCGATGATGCCGATGCGTGCACGTGCATAGGGCATTGACGACGTGGGCGAGCGCACATTGAAGCCTTCAAGGTCGCAATAGGGTTGTAGTTTTGCGTTGTCGATAAGGCTCATCCAGGAGGCACGTCCGGCGGTGGTGGCAATGTGGGTCCCATCTTGAAATATCTGGCGCAGCGTTTTGGTTGGGTTGCTGGCCACCGGAATTTCGATCCAGTGAGTGATATTGTTTACGGTCATTCCTAGGCGCATGGCTTTTACGGGGATTGAAGAGAATGAGAGTAGCTTGGCTTCGTTCGTATCGATTCCTGCAAACTCTGCTTGGTAGGTGCCTGCGCTGGTCCAAATTGCATTTTCGTAGTCGAAGGTTGATTTGTTGCCGTCGATTTTCAATGCCAGTGTCCATCCGCCATCGTGCTGCGACATTTCACAGGTCGTGTTGTATATCTCTGTAGTTGCCGCATCTGGAACATAGAGTGTATAGACTGCGGTCTTAAGTGTGGGTAGCATTGTGTGCAGGTCTTCGCATGACGTGGCGATGCCTGTTGTGCATGGCGGACATTCCGAGCCACCGCAATCGATGCCTGTCTCGTTGTTGTCGATGTGGCCGTTTTCGCAGGCTGCAATAGTACTTAGATCCTGCAGTGTGGACGGTTCAAACCCAACGTAACCACATGATGCTGCAAAAAATGCCGCGTTAAGTAAAAAGCACCTAGTGATTGGTCGGCGGGCGGGCATTGAATGTAACTATATAAGAGGCAAACGACGGGGTTGGCGTTTCGTTGAGCGATGGCTCGCATTTTTTTCGCAAACGTTGCTGAGTACAGTAGCGATGTAATAGGCGACGATATATTTCGTAATCTTAGGTTACGACTGACGACATATTCGGCCTTCATGCTGGGTAGTGGTTGTAGCGAAACCACACAACACTGGAGGTGAATAATGAACAAGAAGACAAAACGATCACGAACCTATGTGGGCCTGGGATTGATGTGCATTCCCACACTGAGCATGGTGCAGCTGGTGGCTGCCGAAGACCCTGCGCCGCCACCTTTGCCCGAAGAAGCGTTCAGTGCGTGTCAGGGCAAACGTGCAGGCGATGAGTGCCGCGTGCAGTTTCATAACGATACGATCATGGGTGTGTGCGCCGAGACGCCACGCTCAGACGATAAACTTTTTTGCAGGCCCCATCGCGATCACGAGCATCCCCCTCAAACGCCGCCTGCAAAAAGATAAGGGAGGTGAACACAAAGTACAAGACCAGAAACAAAAGACAACCGTATAAATAATAGCCGTGGCCCCCTAAGAACAGTCTTAGGGGGCTTTTATTAACAAATATTTCCAGAAAAGACAGCATGGCCGCGATCGGTCATACTTAGTGATAATGACGATTGCAGCATTACTGATCGAAGACGATGAGCGTTTGGCTCGTTTTACCGTTGACTATCTTGTCGAGCACGAAGTGTTCGTGACGCATATCTTGCGAGGTGATGAGGGATTGGCTGAAGCCAATCGCAAACGTTATGATGTGGTGATCCTTGATTTGATGTTGCCTGGCCTCGATGGCATCAGTGTGTGTCAGAAATTGCGCGCTAAGTCTGATGTGCCGGTGCTGATGTTGACGGCACGCGGCGAAGAGTCTGATCGTGTGGTGGGGCTTGAGATCGGCGCGGATGATTATTTGGTGAAGCCTTATTCGCCGCGTGAACTGTTAGCGCGTATTCGTGCCATTGTTCGCCGTGAGCGCGGTGAGCTTGGGCCCGTCTCGCGTGAGATTAAGGTTGGCCCGTTGACCTTGAGCACTACATCGCGGCAGGCGACGCTTGAGGGGCAGGATTTATCGCTTACCACTTATGAGTTTGAGCTTTTGCTTGCGCTCGCGCAGCGACCGGGGCGAGTGTTATCGCGCGAGCAGTTGCTTGATATTGTCAAGGGCAACGCGGATGAAGCATTCGATCGCTCGGTTGACGTACATATCTCGCGGTTGCGACAAAAAATGGGCGATCAGGGTCGGCAAGCCAAATGGCTCAAGACAGTGCGTGGGGTTGGGTATATGCTTGCGCTTCAACCTGATGCGATGGGTTGATAGATCATTATGACGCAGCGCATTCTTTTCAGGGTCGTGTTACACGGTTTTGTCTTGGTGTTCTTGAGTGCGTTTGCTTTTTTTGTGCTTGATCGTGTTGTAATACATTCACATTTGAGTAGGAACCGCGATCGCTTTTCATTGTCGGCGATTCGTACGGCATGCGCGGTGACCGAGATGTCTGGGCCACGAACCAGTTTGCGCGACTTTTCATTTCCAGTGGCGATCTATAATCGCGACGGCGTTTTGGTGGCATCGAATATGCGTCGTGTGCCCCACGTTAACGATTACCATCGGGTGCGTTTGATGATGAGGCACTCTGATCGCTTTGCGAGCGGCCGCTTTGTGGCGACGCGTTGTATTAGTTCGCGTAATACCGGGCGTTATGGTGTGGTGGCGCTCCCACCCGCGCATATGCCGCCCGAGCGCTTACTGATGTTTTTGGGTACCATGGTGGTGGTGCTGATGCTCGCGTCGATTCCTCTTGCGCGTTCAGTGGCGAAGCCCATCGAGCGTTTAGTAGAAGCGACCCAAGCGCTTGGAAAAGGTGACTTAAGTGTGCGTAGCGAAATTCAGCGCAACGACGAAATCGGTACGCTGGCCAATGCGTTTGACGAAATGGCCCATCGCATTGAGTCGCTGATTCTGAGCGAGCGCGAGTTGCTTGCGAATATTTCGCATGAACTGCGCACCCCGCTTGCGCGTATTCGCGTGTTGCTTGAAACGCTACAAGAAGACCCCGCCAAAGCCCCGCGCTATATTCCTGAGATTTCGACTGATCTGAGCGAGCTTGAACAACTGATCGAAAGTGTGTTCACGACGGCTCGGCTTGACCTAAAAGCAGGGGACCCCGAAGTTCAGCTGCCGTTAAAACTTGAAACGGTCAGCCTAAATCATTTGCTCGAGCAAGCCTTGTCGCGTTTTCAAACGCGGCACTGCGGTTTTGAAGTGAACGTCGATAACCAAGCGCCGGGCTTGACGCTTACAGCTGATGCCGCGCTGCTGCGTCGTGTGATCGACAATGTGCTTGATAATGCGGCCAAATATTCTGACCAGAAGCGGGTTATTTCGATGATGGTGCAGCTCGAAGCGGGAAATGTTCGTATCACGATCGCCGATCAAGGCATTGGCATTGCCGAGGAAGACTTAGGGAATGTCTTCAAACCCTTCTTTCGCAGTGATCGCAGCCGTTCGCGTCAAAGTGGTGGTGTCGGGTTGGGTTTGGCGCTCGCGAAACGCGTGATCGAAGCCCATCACGGCACGATCGCATTAACCAGCAAGGTGGGGCAGGGCACCAACGTGACCATTTTACTTCCGACGCTGCATAAGCGCTGAGATTGACCGCCTCTAATTGTCGGCGTATGTGACGCATGCTTGTCGAATTTGCCATGCACGTTGTTCTTCGGCGCCGTCATTTGGATTTTGGAAGGTGCAAATGGGCGGCAGCGGTTGACGTGTCGGTTCGTCGATGCTCCGCACGCAGTTAACTTTGTCAGCAACGCGGTTGTTTCGTCTACATTCGTCGACGAGTAGGTTGGTAAAGGTTTCTTTGCACATTTTTTTTTCGGTCCAAGTGAGGGTACGAAGGCTGTCTTCACACGCTTGGGTTAACAAAGGAAGTTCTGCGCGGCAGGGGACTTTTTGAGGTGGTCCACTCAGCATTGTGCTGGGTTCAAGGGACAATAGGTCGTTTCTCGCGGGGGGTGCTGGTTTGCATAGACCCACAACATCGATTCTGTAGGAGCCTGTCACAACGCAGTATTCGGTTGCTGGTGAAGCGGCGGGCGATTGTGAGTTGCTTGCGGCGTGTGTCGAAGTCTCCAGATCTGGGGTTCGTTGTACACAGCTTGAGAGTAGAATTAGCCACAACAAGACCCAAGATTGCCCAGTAATTGGGCGATACGCGACGCTAAGCATGATAAGAAACCTAAGAACCGAAGACAGTTAGCAAAAAGCGGGCCAAAAGACTTAGCAAGCTTCTTGGTTGCCTGTTAAGCTAGCCCTCATGGCAACGCGACCAAGCGCAATATTCATGGGCACTCCGGCCTTCGCGGTGCCGTCGCTACAGGCGTTGCACGCGCTCAGTGACATTAAGCTTGTGGTCACACAACCCGATCGGCCGCAAGGGCGCGGGCTTAAGTTGACGGCTCCGCCCGTAAAAGAACACGCGCTGAAGCTTGGATTAGATGTCGATCAGCCCGAACGCGTGCGCAACCTCGAGTGGCTTGAGCGTTACCGTTCGTTAGCGCCTGATGTGGTGGTGGTGGTGGCGTTTGGGCAGATTTTACCAGAGAGCATTTTGAGTTGGCCCAAACACGGGTGTGTGAATGTGCACGCGTCGCTTTTGCCGCGTTGGCGTGGTGCGGCGCCCATTCAGTGGGCGATTCGCAGTGGCGATAACGAAACGGGCGTTACGATCATGAAGATGGATAAGGGCGTTGATACGGGCGCCATGATTGCTAAGCGCGCGATTGCGATTGATGCCCAGGACGATAGCGTGAGCCTTGCCAATAAGTTGTCGGTATTGGGTGCTGAACTTCTGAGCGAAACATTGCAGGGCTATATGGATGGCGCATTGGTTCCCCTTGCACAAGACAGCGCACTTGCGACCAAAGCTGCGTTGCTAAAAAAAGAAGATGGTCGCATCGATTGGGGCCGGGGCGTGTTCGAGTTGAATAACTTGGTGCGTTCGATGGTGCCATGGCCAAGCGCGTTTACCATGCTCGATGGGCAGGCTATTAAGGTTTTGAAAGCAAAACCCAGTATGATGGCGCTATCTGTTGCAAAGCCGGGTAGCATTGTCGGGGTCGATGCCGAGGGGATCCATGTTGCTTGTGCGGATGGCGTGTTTTGTTTGAGCGAAGTGCAGCAGGCGGGTAAAGCGCGCATGCACGCCAGCGCATGGTGGCAGGGGCTTGCCGGACAACAACACAAACCGGATCATTTCGAGTAAGATGGTGCTATGAAGATTTATACCAAAACAGGGGACGATGGCACCACTGGCCTTTTCGGAGGTAAGCGCGTGCTTAAGAATGACATCCAGGTTGAAGCCTATGGCGATGTCGACACGTTAAACAGCGCGCTCGGTGTTGCGTGTGCCTATGCCAACGATGGCGAGTTGAAGCCTATTCTGATGCGCCTCCAAAGCAATCTTTTTGATTTGGGCGCAGAGCTTGCAACAGACGACAGCAAAGCGGGTAAGTTGGCCACGACGTTTATTAATGAGACCCACGTGCATGAGCTCGAACATCATATCGACGCGTTTGAGGTGGTGCTGCCGCCGCTGAAGCGTTTTATCTTGCCGGGAGGTACACCCCTTGCGGCGCACTTGCATGTGGCGCGCAGCCTTTGTCGACAAGCCGAGCGCAGCATGGTGACGCTTAGTGAGGTGGTGACGTTGCGCGATGTGGTGTTGCAGTACATCAATCGCTTGAGTGACTTTTTGTTTGTGGCGGCGCGTTACGCGAACCACATCGCCCATGTGAACGATATCGAGTGGCAGTCAGGCGCGTAGTATCATGGCGATATTTAACTTGCGCGAAGTCAAATTAAAAAGAAGCGCTGCGTTTTGCGAAAAAAGTCAAATGCAATTGCAGGCACGAATTTTGTTTTGTCGTTTGTTTGTTAGTAGGCATTGACGTTGAGCGTCAGGATAGTTAACCTATGAATGTCCCTCTAACTTGGCAGGTGAGCGCTGGTATAGAATCCCTTACAAGCACAAACCAGGGAGTCGTGGTTTCCACGGTGGTGAGCAGGCCCAACAAGCATCATTGGGAAGCCTAAAGCCGCGGCCTTCGACGCCCACCTAGAATTGCTAGGGGTTCTCATCCACCCACGGCCAAGATGGTCAGGATATCGCAAGGCTGCTCTCACGAGCAGCCTTCTTTATTTAACCTTCTTTATTTAGCAAGCGTGTATTTGGCACCGGCTTGAAACGCGCTTTCACAAAATGCGAGCAAGGTTTGTTTGGGATCGCTCGCTGCGCGCACGTCGTCGTACATTAGTAGCGCCATGCCACCACTTGGTGTCCACTTGGCCGCGGCCGGTTGCAGGGGTTCGCTGGTCAGGCCCGTGGGTTCGGGCGCCGTGTAGGAATAAAATGCGGGTGCAGGTACGTTGTCGTCGCCCGCCCAAAAGCCAAAGCTAATCACTTCGTCAGAATAGGCCTCTTGATCCGACTTGTTTGCACCCGGGCGGGGTGGTGCGGGACGGCCCGTGAAGCGTGTGAGAGCGAGATCGAAGCTATGCCAAAAGAGTTGTACGGGGCTTGTCTTTTTGCGATAGCGGCCCGCGAACTCTTCGAATACGGCATTGGTCCACAGCAGAATCTGCCAATAGCGCTCGACGTAGGTGCGATCATAGGATGCGTGTTCTTCGTCTTGCGCGAAAGGTGTTGTTATCGGGACGCCATAAGGCTTGGCGATCATGTCCACGTGGATGTCGAGTTTGGCAAGCTCGCTGAGCACAGCCTGATAGAATTTGGCAACCGACAGCCCATCGCTGAGCTTGATTGCCGCGTTCTTACCTTCGCTGGTGCGTATTTCTAGTTGATGATCGATGAAGTTGAACTCGATCTCAAGACCGACGTTTTTATAAGGCATCAGGCGTGTGGTGAGGCCGTGCGCTGAAACATAGAGCGTTAGATGCCACCAGTGATTGCGGAAGGGGCAAAGATGCATGCGAATTTTTCCGACGATTTGCGCATACAAGTGGAGCGTGTCGAGGGTTGGACGCCACTTGGTAAGCTCAAGTTCAGGCAGATTGCTCATCAGGTCATCATAAAATGATCGACTGATGAGTCAATGCGTGGGACTGAAACCTTGTTGATACACGTTAGATTGGTGACGTTGTGATTCAGCTAAGTTTTCTTGTGGTTGCTGTGCTCGCCTTGGGTGCTGTTTTCGTAGTGCAGGTTTTGCTATGCCCTTTGGTCATGATCAGGAGCGAGGAACTTATTGTGCACCCGATGATCGCGGTGGCGGTAGTTCGTTGCTTTCATACTTTATTCAACAAGCCACGATGGTTGCCATTTCACTCGAGATGCGATCATTCAACGCTGCCTTGATAGTGCAGCTCAGCTAGCTGATTATTCGTCGTTCAAGCATTTACTTTGGGCGAAGCGGCGCGAATTGAAGCAACTGAATCTGCCGAATTCGTAAATTAATGAGATTGGGCTGTGGTTTCTGGAGCTCTCCGATACGGATAGTGTTTATTTTGGTTTTAAGCCTTTTATTGTTAACCAGGCTATTCAAAAGGACAGTACTTTTGTGGCGAACTGCACCTATCGTAAGTGGCTTGCAAAAAATGGGGTGCGCGTTCGGGTCTTGCGGTTCGTTCCATGCCTGAGGGTATGTACCACGTTGCGTATACGTTCCGAGGTGCCAAGGGTCCAAACGCTTGTGTGAAGGATGCGGTCGCTGATTTGAATAAGGAAGAACCCGCGTCTAGAGGCGCTAAGGACGCTGCA
>JBGAKI010000110.1:0-6285 GCA_044224525.1 Polyangiales bacterium
TTGGTCAAACCCGCTCACTAAGCGCTGCGCCTTCGGCTCCGCGAATCGTTCGCTACTGTTTGACCAATCCCCCGCGCACCTCATCTTGCTTCTTGAAATGACGACTGGCGGCGGGTGGGCGATGGCGCTTAGCTGGCTTTGTGTTTTTCGACCACGTCGAAGAGCTCTTTGAGTGAGTGAATGCCCACCAGCTCGTCGTCGGTGATTTTGATTTTGAGCTCGCGCTCCATCTCACCGATTAGCTCGAGCATGCCAAGTGAATCGATGCCCAGCTCGGCAATCATGCTGGCTTCGGTGACGTGGCTGAAGTCTTTTTCGGCGACTTCGGTCGCTTTTTCTTGAAACATCGTTAGCAGTTCTTGGCGTGTCGTCATAAGTAGCGGCCAGCTTATCGGATATTGGCGTCTAGTCCAGTGCCAACGTCCTTGCGGGTCTTGCTCCAACTGTCGACAATGCCTTTGACCTTGTCGAGCGGCAACGCATGGGCTCGGTGGCCCGAATGCCCTTCCATCGCCTCTGCCGCACAAAGTGCGTTTAAAATCGACTCCTCGGTGGCCTCCATGACGGCGCGATAAAGCGGATCGATGCTGCGATCGAGCAGTACTTTTACTTTATAAACCATTTTGCGCGTCTCGCGTGGCACAGCGTTGGCGGTTGAAAAACCAATCACAATTTCGCCCGAGCTATGCGCTGCGTAAGAGCCTGCACGGGCAATCGCCATCGCGGAGCGTTTACAGAGGCGATTGATTTGATGGGGCAAGAGCGGCGCATTGGTGGCCACCACAGCGATGATGCTGCCGTAACTACGTTCGCGCTTCACCGATTGTGCATAATCAGGCATTAGCATCTCGCCGATCGGAAGCCCACCGACGCGCAAATCGCGCATGCGACCAAAGTTACTCATCACGAGCACACCCACGGTGTAGCCGCCCTCGTGCTGCGGCAACTTGCGCGATGAAGTGCCTATTCCACCTTTGAAATCGCATGTTATCATGCCGGTTCCGCCGCCGACGTTGCCCTCGGCCACGGGTCCGGTCACAGCGCTGTTGAGCGCCGCAAACACATGTTCGGGCTTCACGTGTTGGCCCGCGGCGTCGTTGAGCCACGAATCATCACATTCGCCAACCACTGGAATCACCACATCTTGTTCGCCACCGATGCCGGGGTTCTCTTTGATCATGAAGTCGGCGGTTGCCGATGAACACACGCCCACCGAGATGGTGTTGGTGAGCAGAATCGGCGTTTCGATCAAACCCCACTCCATCACTTGCGTTAAGCCCGCCACTTCGCCGGTGCCATTCAAAATGAACCCGCCGCCAACGACACGATCAAGAAAAATGTTGCCAGCGTGCGGCAAAATCGCTGTGACGCCTGTGCGCACGGGGCCTTTGCCCGCTTTAAGCGCACCCGCGCCTTCGATGATGGTGGCGTGTCCGACGCGCACGCCGGTGACATCGGTGATCGCGTTAAACTTGCCGGTGGGATACTCGCCCAGCTTGATGCCGAGTTGTCGTGCGCGTACGCGCTGTGCGTTGTTATGAGAAGGTGTGATGCTCATGGGTCTTATTCTGGCGTTTATTCTGGCGCCTATTCTGGTGCTTGCGATGTGCGACGCTTGCGATCGCGCATGCGCCTGAGCGCTGGAGCTAGAATCTCGCCGATCAGCGCGCGATAGTCAATGCCGGCGCGCTCGGCGATAACGCAAAGGTCGCTAAAGCCAGGGCTAAGGCCGGGCAAAGGATTACACTCGATGAAGTTGACGCGACCTTGTGCATCCAAACGCAGGTCCACGCGCGCAACATCGCGGCAACCAAGCACGTTAAAGACACCTTTGGCGACGCGTTTGAGCTCTTCAGCGAGGCTCGGTTCAAGGTCTGTTTTGACGACACAGTCCACACTTGAGGCACCGAACTTGTCGACAAACGAATAAACGGGAAATGCCTTGCTTGTGTCTTTGAACACGATCTCCATCGGCGGCAGCGCCCGCGGCCTGCGCTCGCCGATCAAACCTACGGTAAACTCGCGACCGGGCAAAAAGTTTTCGATGATCGCCTGCTGGCGATATTTCTCAACGATCGTGCGCACGCTGGTTCTTAGGTCGTTTTCGTTTTCGACGACGCTGGCTTGGATCACGCCTTTAGAGCTGCCCTCGGCAACAGGCTTCACAATCAAAGGAAAGTTTAGGTTTTTACCGAGGCGCTCTTTGCCGGTCGTCATGAGCGTGAACTCGGGCGTATGAAAACCAGCTTGTGTGACTAAGCGCTTTGCCAAGGCCTTGTCGAGCGCAAGCGAGAGCGCCGTTGGATCCGATCCGGTATAAGGGATGCCTAGCAGCTCGAGTACAGCGGGCACTTGCGCTTCGCGATGACGACCTTCAAGTCCCTCGGCAATGTTGAACACTACATCGACGTTGGCGTCGATCAGGCGCGAGGGTAAATCGGCACTCGCTTCCAGCTCTGCGACTTGATAACCATAAGACGCGATCGCATCGCGAATGGCGGCGATGGTTTCGGGCGTGTCGTATTCTGCGTCGTTGTCGGCTTGTTCGCTAAGTTGAGCGGTCTTGCGTACGTTGTAAGTCAAACCAACTTTAGGCGCAGTGCGTTTTTTTGTGCGCATTTTTCTAAGCGCTAAGCCGTAACGTTCAGCAGCGCTTTGAATGATTGTCTCGAGCACCGCTTCGATGTTGCTTAAACCCGCAAGTTTTGCGGATTCATAAAGCGACGCGCCGGGCTCAAGACTTGGCAAAGCATTGGCTTCGATAAAGTAAAGCTCACCTTTGTCGCCAAGACGAAAGTCTAAGCGCCCTGCGTCACGAATGCCAAGCGCTGTAAAGGCTTGTTTGGCCATGACGAGCGCTTCTTTGCGCTGCGCCTCGTTGATCTCGGCGGGCACGCGCACTTCCACTTGATGCGAGAGTGAATGTTTGAGTTCGTAGTCGTAGATAGGGTAATCGCCGTAACGATATGACGCGGGTTCGAGCACACCACCGGTTTTGGGTGACGCTTTTTCTAAGAAGGGCACCACCACATCGCGACCAGTGATGTACTGCTCAACCAACACGCCGGCAGGAAAGCGCGCCAAGAGTTCGTTGAGGCGGGTCTTAAGGTCGCCCAGGTTATGCACAATGGAATCGACGCTAATGCCCATCGAGCTGCCTTCAAAGTTAGGCTTTACAATCATGGGAAAGACACATTCGCGCTCGGGTAGTGTTTTACCAAGCTGCATCAGAAACCCAGCGGGCACGCGCACGCCCGCTGCGCCGACGATCATTTTTGTGAGCAGCTTGTCGAGCGTTAGTGTGCACACATATGCATCCGATCCAGTGAAAGGAATGCCGAGTCGATCACAGAGTGCTGGCAAAAATGCCTCGCGAAAACGACCTTGTTTGCCCTCAGCTGTGTTGAATACCAAATCGGGGTTGAGCGCTTCTAGGCGCGCCATTACGCGTGACGCGGCGCCCGACACCTCGACGAGTTCAACTTCGTGACCCAGCGCGCGTAGTGCGTTGCTGATGGCGTTGACCGTTTCAGGCGTGTCGAACTCGGCTTCGTCTTCGCGGTCGCTTAGCTGCAAGTTGTGGGTAAAGGCCAAACGCATAGAAACCCCCGCAGACATAGTACGCGAGCTTCGGTTCAAAGCGCGACTCTTTTGCAGATCAGTACGCAGCAAAACTGTCGCCGATTAGGCATTTATGGTAAAGATGGCGCGTGGCCGATTCGTCGATCGCATTCACAAGTTTTGAGGCGTTTTATCATAGCGTCTATCACCGGCCGCTCTTGCTTTGGCTTGCGGCCCTGGCGTTCTTTTTGCTGCGTTGGCCTAAACGACGATTTCTTTATGCGTATTTGTGGATCTTCGCTGTGGAGACGGTGCTCGATCCACTTTTGACAGGACCTTTTATCGAATGGTTTTGGCTCCAAGACACCGAGATAGAACAAGCCATTCGCGTGGGGTTTTTGCTGCTTGGGCCCTTTCGAGTGTTTTTGCTTTATGAGCAGATGGCCACAGGCAAGGCAACCCGTGGTGGCAGCTTTCGCGCGTTGGGTTGGACGCTCGTGGTACCTGGGCTGATTGGCACCGCGCAGCAGTTTGGCTTTTTGCATGAATCGCGAGCGATGTTTTTTATCTATGAGCTTGCATTTGTGCTGCTCAATGTCGCCTATGCACAGTGGGTACTCAGCCCGCGGGCAAAAAAAGCCAATGCGTGGCTGCTACGTGTGTCGCGTTATGTGTCCGTTTATTACGCCTTGTGGGCGCTTGCAGATCTAGTCATACTTGCTGCACCAAGCCATGTGGCCGATTGGGGTTATGCGCTGCGCATCATCCCCAACTTGCTTCACTACAGTTTGTATCTGCCCTTTATCGTTTATGCGTTTACCCTTCATGCCCAGTCCCAACAACAAACGCCCAATATCGACTTGCAATCGCCTGAACCGCAAAAAGCAAAACCTACGATTGCAAAGGGTCATGCGACAAAAACGCAGGCTGGTCCTTTGCATCTTAATTAGTTTGCTTGGCGGCGCGTGCGGCAAACCCCAAGCAGCCAAAGAAGTGCTGCAGTTCGAGCGTGATGGGCACAAACTAAAAAACGTTGCGATCGTTGATCTGAAAAAACGCGTGCCGCTTGAAACGCTCAAAGTGTGGGACCCGAACTACAAGCGTTTTAAGACCTATCGTGCGGCGAAACTTGTGACCGTACTGAAGCTTGGCTTTCATACCGACGACGAGACACTGAAAGGCATGCAGCTGACCTTGCAAGCGGCGGATGGTTATAACGTGCTTGTCGAAGGCAGCACGCTGGTTAATGATGATGTGTACTTGGCGTTGGCCGATGCTGACAAAGCGGGTTGGGAGACGCTGAGCGCGGCCAAGGGCAGCCCTGGGCCCGCGTATATGATTTGGAAGAAACCCGAACAAAAAGACACGCACGTTTATCCATGGCCATGGGCTTTGATCAAGTTTGCAGCGCAACATTTTGAAACGCGTTATGGCAACACCATCCCCAAGGTGGCCCATGACAGCGCGGCGTGGGCGGGGTTTGAAATCTTCAAGCGTGACTGCTTAAAATGTCATGCGATGAACATTCAAGGCGGCGCCGTCGGCCCCGAACTCAACTTGCCCAAAAGCATTGTTGAATACCGCACTGAAGAGCAAATCAAAGCCTTTGTAAAGAACCCGCAGCGCTTTCGTTACAGTAAGATGCCAGCGCACGAATACCTCAGCGCCAAGGATTTGGACGACCTCATCGCCTATTTTAGGCAGATGAGTGAACAGAAGGTCTTTCCTAAATAGCGCCTGTAAGCACCCCGGCGAAGTGCGCATTAGGCTCGTCGAGCAGGCACCTACCCCGCTCATCAACGCGGGGTGGCGTGGGATTTGAAGCGGGAACGTAAGTTTGGGAAAAATCTTGAATTGTTTCTTATATACGTGTAATATTTTACATAAGGTGAACTTCGTGAAATTGTCCCCAGAAAATCAAGGGTTTGACCACGAGGTGACGACTGAGGAACAGTCGTTTGTGCGCAAAAGCAGCCAAATCAAGCCTAAACCTAAGATGAGCTGGTCGGAAGCCGACGCCAAAAACGCCCTTGAACGCTATGAAAGCATCGTGCAGCGCGTCGCGCGTAAACTAAAACCTTCGGCGATTCCAGGTCAGGCGCTCGACCATGACGATTTGTGCGCCGAGGGGCGCATTGCGGTGCTTGAAGCGCTTGCCACTTATGAAGGGTTTGGCGTGTCCGAGCAAACGTGGGTGCGCATTCGTATTCGCCAACGCATGATCGACGCAATTCGTCGCCTAGACGTGAAAAGCCGAGACGAGGTGAAGCAAGTTGTACGCGAGCAACAAAAACCGCTCAGCGAAAGTCACCCAGAAATCGTGCGCGATCCAGCCGCGCGACGCTTGGTGCCCCTGGATGCGGAACATATCGACAACAATCGCGTTGAAGGTGCTTACGAACTGAACCGCGCGGCAAGCCCCGAAGAACAGTTGCAAGGCCAACGCTTGATGGATGCACTGAAGGTGTTGCCACCACGTCAACGCGAAGCGATGGAGCTAGCGTTGATGAAAGGCTTATCGCTCAAGGATATTGGCGACATGATGGGCATCAGTGAATCGCGCGTTTGCCAGTTGCAAAAAGCCGCCATTGAAATTTTACGTCGTAACGTTGTCGACTCGATGCGTCCCAGCGCGAGCCTTGTGCCACGCAGTTAGAACAAAGAGAAGTTGAGCTGAGTTGGTCTGGGGGAGGTCAAACCCGCTCACTAAGCGCTACGCCTACG
>JBGAKI010000111.1:0-6211 GCA_044224525.1 Polyangiales bacterium
CCAAAACGCACTCAACATCGCAATGATCTTGCTGGTGTTGGGCATGATCGTGGCGCTTTGTGTATTTGCCGACGGGCTTGAGTCCAGTGATTATGTTGTCTCGGTATTGGGCAAAACCGAAGGCCTCGACGGATTCAAATACGCATTTGATGGTACGCAAGCGCATACGCACGTCCAACAAGTCGCGTTAACCCTGCTTGGGTGCTTCTTAGCGGTGGTTGTGCTCGGGTTGGTGCTCGGCGTGTCGCTCGTGTTGCCGATCGGTGGTGCCGACATGCCCGTGGTGATTTGTTTGCTCAACTCGTACGCGGGTCTTGCGGCGTCTGCGACTGGTTTTGCCATCGACAACCCAGTGTTGATCATCTGTGGCGCGCTCGACGGCGGATCCGGGTTCATCTTGGGCATGATGATGAGCAAGGCAATGAACCGCTCATTCAGCAACGTGATCTTCGGCGCTTTTGGCTCCGATGGCACTTCCGCAGCAGCGACCGGCACGGGTCCGGCCGCCATCCCCAACGAAGCGTCGGTCGAAGACGCAGCCGAAGTATTGCGCGCGGCCACCTCAGTGATCGTAATTCCAGGTTATGGTTTAGCGGTGTCGCAAGCGCAGCATGCCGTGCGCGATTTAGCGAGCGAGCTCGAAAAAAATGGCGGCACCGTGCGCTACGCCATTCACCCCGTCGCCGGCCGCATGCCCGGGCACATGAATGTGCTTTTAGCCGAGGCCAACATTCCCTACGATCAGCTCTTTGACCTTGACGACATCAACGACGACTTCAAACAAACCGACGTGGCGCTGGTGGTCGGCGCCAACGATGTCGTCAACCCCGCCGCGCGCACCAACCAGTCAAGCCCCATCTACGGCATGCCGGTTTTCCATTGCGAGCAAGCGCGCACGGTGATCGTACTCAAACGCACCATGAACCCGGGCTTTGCTGGCATCGAAAACGAACTTTTCGTGCAACCCAACACCATGATGGTGCTCGGCGACGCCAAAAAAACCATCACCAGCTTCACCTCCGCCCTCAAAAACTAACGACCACAGACTACTTATAGCCGCTATTGAGCACGCAAATGTTTCCAGGCAATGTGATCTGTTCCGTTGCATGCCACCCGCTAGGATATGAGGAAGGTTGTCGATGCGGGTGATGTGATAAATCGACGGATTCGTGGGGAAACGACCAGGCATATTGCAATTCTCCTAAAAGAGTATCGGTGGTTAGTCTCCTTTCGAACACAAAAATCTAAAAAGAAAAAACTTACGTCGGCATGAACCTAAATTTAGGTACGACGTCGCCGATTTTACCTACGACATGGGTAAAATGGCGGTAAATTTACCCACGTGCCTGTGAAAACTTCACGTAACCACTGTGCGCAAAAGGCTCGTGCATACCTTCGCGTTTGCCAGTGCGAAGCGTGTCAGCTCAGGATATCCGCTTGCTCGACACACGTGTGTGCGCATGACATGGTTGCCGCGCAGAAGGCGGCGAAGTATCAATGGGTCTATTCATTAAGATAATCATTGCTCTCACAGCTATCGTTGCGTTGACGGCACTCGCGATGCTTGTGTTTACGCGCACGGCGGTATTTGGAGCTGATTCAAGCGGCGCGCGACTTGAACGCATCACGCGCTCACCCAACTTTCGCGGCGGTGTATTCAACAACGTGCACCCCACCGGCGTGCAGCGCGAGGGCGTGTCGTTCTTTGCCTTGATGATCAAGTTTCTCACCAACAAAAACAAGGTTCGCCCAGACAATCCGCTGCCTTCCATTCGCACCAACTTGAGTGCGCTTGCCGACGACAAACCCACCATTGTGTGGTTTGGTCACTCGTCTTATCTCATCAAATACAAGGGCACGAGCGTGCTCGTTGACCCGGTGTTCAGCGGTCACGCCTCGCCTGTGTCGTTCATCAACAAAGCGTTCGCCGGCGCCGACGCTTATCACGCAAACGAAATGCCGGGCATCGACATGTTGATCATCACCCACGATCACTACGATCACCTTGATTACGAAACCATCGGCAAACTCGCGAGCAAGTTCAAGCATATTTACACCTCGCTGGGTGTAGGCGCGCACCTTGAGCGTTGGGGCATCGAAGCAAGTAAAATCACCGAGTTCGATTGGTGGCAAAGCGAAACCATCAGCGCTGACATCACGCTGACTGCAACGCCCGCGCGCCACTTTTCAGGTCGCGCATTTGCGCGCGGTAAGGCGCTCTGGTCGTCGTTCGTGTTACAAATTGGCGATGCCAAGTTTTTCATCGGTGGTGATTCAGGCTACGACGACCAATTCAAAGCCATCGGCGAAAAGTTTGGCCCCTTCGATATCGCACTGCTCGAGTGCGGCCAATACGACAAAGACTGGCCTTATATTCACATGTTCCCCGAGCAAACCGCTCAAGCCACCGAAGACCTAAAAGCCAAAGTCCTCTTGCCGGTGCATTGGGCCAAGTTCGTGATGTCGCTACATGCCTGGGACGAACCGATCACACGCCTAAGCAAAGCCGCGCCCTTTCACCCCTTCACCCTGACCACGCCGCACATCGGCGAACCCGTCGTCCTCGGTACCGACCTTCCACATTCCGCCTGGTGGCAATCCGTGCAATGAGAGAGTGTCCAGACACGCTCTAGAATTAGATAATAAAAATCACAGCTTAGGATCTACAATTATATTGTTGATCGATCCTTTACTTGGAGATCTTCCGAACATATACTTTAACCATGGACAAAAAATCGAAACCGGAACTAGAAAAACGTACCGGAGGATCTTTTTCCGTTGATAGAGCAGATGCTTGGAAGAAAAACCAGTCATTAATCCAAGCGTTGACGCTTCCTAAGGCCAACTCGATTCCACCTGCTGAATCGCAAACAGCAAACAAGCCTAAGTAATGAGCTCACAAAATGCCGAGAATATCCTGTGGGGTGTTGCCGGCTATGTGGCGCTTTTCGTTTTTCAACTATATCGTCCAATAAAGAACCGCAGTGGTTGGGACTTCGTAATTCAAGTCGCATTTTTTTCGGCTAACGTCTATCTTTTCCAGCGTTTTCTAAAGGTAGTTCTTCCGTCGCGTGTGTTAGCACCTATTCAGGAATTTTGGGCTGGTGTTCTCCCCGATGTATCGCTTGCACTTTTGATCGGCATCGTGCTCGTTGCTCCACTTACAGGTATTTGTTTTGGTCTTCTTTGGAAATACTGTCGGCCGAAAATGTCAGGGGTGTTGACGTTCATAGGTGCTGAACCCCGAGATCTACATTTTTCTGACACATACTTTAGGGCGATGTATGAGCTGCTTGGCGAACCTATCATCGTGTCGACAAAACAAAACAAGGTGTACGTGGGAGTATTGATCGAGGCGTCGGGCGACCTTAATGAGAGTCAGAGGTTCTTGCGCTTCACTCCTATCATGAGTGGTTACCGCGAGAAGCAGGATTTGAGAGTGATATTCAACGTGAACTATGTCGAAGATCACAAACAAGCAAACGAACCTCCGCGTCGAGATATCATACTGCCGCTTTCCGAAATGAGTACTTTATCCTACTTTGACAGAACGCTTCACGAACGGTTCGTCAAAACTGGCATTGCTGTCATTAGTAAGCCTACGAATAGCCTTCAAGTTGAGGTGGGGAGCCCTCCCACCAAAGACTAAGAAGCTCAAGACCCACTCCTGAGATTCTTTCAAAGGTTGCCATTTAAGATGCTTTGCGCAATGAATGCTCGAGCGTGATGCGAATAAATTTCTGATAATCAACACCTACGTGCTTCGCTCGCTTTTTAAGCTCGACGAGCAGCTCTTCGTTCATACGAATGCTAACCGTTTTGTTTTTTGGTTTGAGCTCAAAGCGTACACCCTGCCATGTTCCGTGCTCGAGCAGCTCGGATAAGTCTCCAAACAATGGGTCGCTACTTTTACGCTTTAGCGTTTTTTTTGAGTCCTTCATACATTCGACCTGTTTCCATAAAACCAAGCACTTACACTGCACATATTCGTGATGCAAAGGTAAATACGAATGTAATACATTGCATTTTGGGCCAAGGGCCACTGTTACTGAGACCATCGAGCGGCAATACGGCTCGTTGCGTATCTTGATCAGCAAAGCAGAGAGTTTGCTTCTTTGGTCAAAGAGGCGCTTTTGACGGGCTCAAAAGTGATGCTACGATTGGGCACTGCGGCGTTCTTTAGTCGGCGCCGACAAGGGGAGTTCTCATGCGTTATCTTTTGATTTTGCTTACATGCGTGTCTGGCTGCACACCGGTCAAAACCTCGCAGTCTAGCGCAGTCGCGTTCGATAGCGCATCCGGTGCATCGATGCTCGAAGAGCTGATTACCATCGACAACCAGTGCACATACAAGCGCACCTTCAGCGCAAAACGCAGCCTTGATGCGACAGGCAATCCGCGAAACGAACCGTGTTACGGATTGATAAGAATTCTGTTTGCCAACGAAGGCAACACCATATCCAACCCTGCGAACCCCACGATATATATGCCTGACTTGGGAACCATCCCACGCTTTTCCGACTGGCGTCTCGAGACCAGCATTGCTTACGATTACATGCACACCGGCTTACAGCTGGGGCAAGGCGGTGACGACAACGTAGCGCATCTTACAATAACGTACGCCAAAGACGCCCACCCAACCACCATCGAACTTCATTACGCCGCGCCCAATCTATCCACCATCGATCAGCATCTTGACACCATCCACTACACGCTTTCGGCCAAGGTTGAGCAAACGCTATGCGATCCCACCGAGGGCTTGGACGCGAGGCTCGAGCAGGCGAGCCAAAAGGTAGCGCATCTTTATCAGCCAATTGAGAAAATTTTGCACAAACGCATTCAAGATGAGTGCCGAGGTCTACCTTTTCCAAATCCTGATGCGTGCTCAGGTGTTTCAGAAAAATAGAAAGAGCACGCACTTATGATGGCGGACACCAGCTCAGGTGTAAGCGCGCCTCGTGGCCTAACCCACGGGCGCGGTCTTCGGTGCCCACTTCAATGGTCGCAATGGCAGGCGCAGGGTACGAGATAAAAAACTTCAGATGTGCGTTGGCAGCAAGGCCATTTTGTTGATTGACAACGTCTTGCACCAAAGCCCCAAGCTCGGTGGTGGTATTCCACGCGTTTAATGTCCAGCTCAACCCGCCGCTTGCGGGCCACCGCGCCGTCACCGTCGAGAGCGCGGGCGCCATCGCGCCGCCCGGTTGCTGGTTAACGTTGGTCACAACCGCAGCGTCGGCGGCGTTCTCGATACGAACCATCATAAACTCGCCCCCTGCACCAAAGTTTCCGTCATTTTGAACGCCCCACAGGTCAAGAGTCGCGCTATTAATCGTTGCACCCGCCGGTAGCGGTTGCGCGAGCTGAAAACGAAAGTAGCCGTATTCCTCACCGCTCCAATGGCCAAAGAAAAGTGCAGTGCTCTCGCCGTCCGGATGCCAAACGCTACCGTTGAACTCTCCGTCATCGGCCGCTGTTTGAATCGCGAGCGTCACGTCCGGACAACCATTACTAGCTCCGTCGCCGCCGGCATCATCGAGCAAACTTGAGTCGGCGGCGTTGTTTCGCAACGGATCATAATTAATGCGCCCGCATCCAGCACCGAGGTAAGCGAGTGTCACTAAGCCGTACGCCCAGAAAGCACGCATGCATTTGATCATAGGGGGGTGTGAGGGCTATTCCCAGAATATTCCAGGGTTTGCTTGGCCAAGGGTCGCGGGGCCTTCAAGCCCCAGCGTTTTCATGGCACTGAATTCGCGCGCATCTTGTCGTTCCGATTAGGTTGTTAACCATCATAATAACATAGGCTTAGAGTGCCTTGCGTAGACACACGATAATGTGATATCTGGTACGGTTATTGCTTTAACTAAGACTTGGGGAGTGTATTTTTAGACTATGAACGGAATACCTAGCTTATTAAATAGTGCGCCGAGCGATCAACCCACTTTTTGTTCGCCGCAGCACTTTCTGATGAATCATCGTAACGCGCAGCTGGCGTTAACCTTTGCGCTCTTATGTTTTAGTGCTGCAGGGTGTACAGCTCAGAGCGACGATTTGGGCGATAACAGTGCCAGTTCCAGCATTCACTTAGACGAACTAACAACCACCACAAACTATCTTGATTATGGCATCGAGCTTACGTGGATGCGCGGCAATGTTAGACGCACCGCACATTGGGTTAATTTTCACATCGTCGAGGTTCCGCTTGTGG
>JBGAKI010000021.1:0-28635 GCA_044224525.1 Polyangiales bacterium
ACATTTTAGGCATCTCTGCGCGCACCATCTACCGCAAACTCGGTGAACCCGACGAAAACAGCTAATCGAGCCCGCCGCACGTTTGTTAAGGTGTCTGCAAACACATCACGCGGCTGACCGTACTGCACGCAATCACAGCCGACCCAAACGCGCGATCACCCGCATCTGCCGAAAGCGCAAAAACACCAAATGTGCTCGCACTATTCGAACTCCAGTTTTGACAAGTGTCGCTCGCAGAACCCACACTGCTTGGCAGCATCGATCCCGACCACACGTTAACCAGCGCGCGAGCACCGGCCGCAGTCATGTGCACCGGCCTATCAAAGTTGTCGGCGAACATGGCGGTGCGCGAGGCCGCGATCGGTAAACCGTCACCCCCTACCCACACCGCACCATCGCTGGCAAAACGCGATGCGGCCGTCGTCGTCGTGGTTGCAAGAAACGCTTGGAAAGTCCCGGCAAGACCCGCAGCGGTCGCATCGTTTTGGCAACGCATATCGGCACTCGCCAACCCCGCACCAATATTCCACGACGTTGACACAAACGCCCGCGGACCACTCACCGGTGTAATCGTTAGTGCATTGCTTTTATCAATGCCAAAACAATACAAATGTGCCAACGAACTACAAGCGGCAGCGTTGTCATTGGTCCATTGAATATACGTCGACACCATACGCCCACTTTGCGCCTTATAAATATTGACGGTGCTTGTCCAATCTTCGCAGTTGTTCAGTGGATGCCGCGTGCCGTCTTCAAGTGTTCCGGTTGCAACCCAATCGCTCGACCCGCTGGCATACGAAAACCCAAGCTCGTCGATCACGATCGGATACCAGATCACTCCGCTCGTCAGGTCTGTAATCTGATCAGCGACGGGTTTGCCGTCAACGCGCACCCAACCACGCGCGCCGCCAAGTCGATCTTTGGCATCTATCAACGACGAAGACAACCAGGCAACATACGTACCTTTCAAACCCGCAGCCTGCGCGCGTTCGTTACACACGGCGTCACCTGCGCCAATGCTTCCAAGTTCGCCGGGCTTAACCTGCATCGACGTCACAAACACAATATTATATTGGCTCGTGTCAAAACCCGTCCCATCGCCAGTTGTACTGCCATCTTTTTTTGTGCTGCTCGCGTCGATCGGAACGCGGTAACCGAAACGGCCGCATCCCCAAAGCGGCAAAATTAACCATAAATAAATAAAATATCGTGTCACGACGCTCGATCCAAATCTTCAAGGTGTCTGCAAGCAGTACACCGATGCGGTTATACTACAACCCGTCTGCGAATAGCCAAAGCTTACCTCACCGCTTCCGCTGGCTTCACCGATCAAAAGAAGGTCTGAACCACTGGACGTCCAGTTCTTACAATTATAGGTCGTCATCGCTTTGTCATTGGGCGAATAAGCACCGGCAAACGTCCACGGATAGGTGAACTGACCGGCCGCGGTCATGCTGATGCCGCGATCAAACGAGTCGGCAAACACGGCCGCGCGCGTGGCGGCAATCGGCAAACCATCTGCCAGCACCCACACATCGCCAGTGGACGAAAAGCGCGATGCAGCCGATGCCGTGCTGGTCGGTAGCAGCGCTTTGAAAGTGCCCGTTTTACCTGCCGCCGTCGCGTCACTTTGACAACGTGCATCCGCACCGGCTAACCCACCGCTCACCGTCCACGAAGTCGACAAAAAAGCAAGCGGCCCATTGGTCTTGGTCGGCACCAAAGCCGCATGTTTGCTGACGCCAAAACAATACAGTCGCATCGGCACATTACACTTTTTGAGTTCACCCGCTTCGCTCCAAAAATGCGTTGTATAGGTAGGTCGACCCGTCTCCACCACCAGCGTCGAATCGATGGACGTCCAATCCATGCAGTTATGGCCCGGCTTAAGATAACCGCCATCACCACTGCCCGTTGCCACAGCGGGTGGGTTGGAACCTGCGTATGAAACACCATTTTCGTCAAAAAGAATCGGATACCACAAGGTGCCATCCAGCAAATCCGACAACGTGTCGGCAAGCGGCTTGCCGTCCATGCGCACCCACCCGCGCGCATTGCCCACATGGTAGCCCGACGCCACGGTGCTGGTCGATAACCACGCCACATAGGTTCCCGGCAACCCAGCCGCCTGTGCACGTTCATTACAAAACGCGTCGCCACCGATCAAGCCGCCAAGCGCGCCCGGCGCAATGGACGTCGAGGTCATGAACACCAGGTTGTAAGGATTCTCTTGCAATGTCGCATCAAACCCAACGTTAGCGTCACCGTTCGAACCGTCCGTTGCGCCCGCATCCAGCGACGAGTGTGACGACATATCAGGCACGCCATCACAGGCTCCAAGCGACGCAACGAGCCACGCCATCAGCGTGCCAACAACCAGACCTCGAATTGCGTGGTGCACCTATATCAAAAGTACCACTTTTGTCATTGCCAGTTCAATCACAGACACTGCATCCTACCTGGTTTACACGAGCAGCACATGATGCTATCCCAACATGGACTTGGCACAATCTGGCACAGAATGCCTTATCAATGACATTGATTTTATTGACTTTTTTTGCGAGTCACCCTGGCATGTTCTTTGCTTCATAAAATAGAGGAGGATCCGTACAATGAAAATCTCAGTAACCTTATTCACACTTTCGTTAACGCTTGCAGCCGGATGCACTGGCACGCATCAAACGCCAACCGACGTCGCGCTAAGCAAAAAAGGCAAAGACCTCGACGGTTGCGTTCACGCAGGTTGCTCCAATCAGCTGTGTGTCAAACAAAGCGAAGCCGACGGCCTTGCCACAACATGCGAATGGACCGAGGCCTATGCGTGTTATCAACAAGCGGATTGCGGCTTGAACCAAGAAACAGGCAAATGCGAGTTCCGGCAAGATGACACATTGACGCAATGCTTGAACAAAGGCGATGACACTTCACCAGTGTTCCCCGATGACAACGGCGAGCTCAACCAAGACGGGTGCGTTCATGGCGGTTGCTCTGGACAACTCTGCGTTGAAGAAGGCTCAGATGGCGTGACAACCTGCGAGTGGCGCCAGGTTTATGCATGTTACCAAAAGGCGCGCTGCGCACGCGACACCCAAGGTAAGTGCAACTTCATCCTCGACGACGACGCAAACGAGTGCATTGCAAGCAGCAAAGACCTCGCGCAGCATAACGCGCCACAATAAGGGGCCGCTTTGACAACACAAGGCAGACATCGTCGATGTCTGCCTTTTTTATTACGAGTCTTGCAAACAAAATAATCGCGTGGTGCCAATATTGCACATGTCGTTCGCACCAATATATGCAAAAGGACCAGACTCTGACGCCAAAGAATACACCCCTGAATCGGCGGCGCTGCTACTTGTCCAGTTCTGGCAGTTCTGATCGGATTGTGACACACCGCGGGCTTGCGTGGCACCTATCCAGGCCACAGCACTCACGCTGGTTCCATCGGCCATCATCGTGATCGGAACATCGATCGACCCGTCAAAAAACCGCGTCCTCGACGTGGCAAGCGGCAACCCATTGGCAAGCACCCACGGATCGCCAACTTCCGAAAAGCGCGACGCGGCAGTCGTGGTGGTCGTTGCGAGTAACGCCTTAAACGTGCCGCTCTTACTCGCACTTGCCGCTTCGGTTTGGCAATGCGCGTCGGCGCCAGCAAGGCCCCCGCCGGGCGACCACGGCGACGAAACAAACGCGAGCGGACCCGTTTGAGGGGTAACGCTTACTTGCGCATTCTTATCGACGCCAAAACAATAGAGCCGCCCCGACATATCACAACCAATAATGCTAAAATGGGTCCAGCTGCCAAACGTTGCTGACGCGCTGCCAATCATCGCATGATCAGCAGCATTGTTGCTGACCCAATCATTGCACCGATCGGGGGCAACCACACCATCAAAACGCGTACCCGTAACGACCGCGGTGTTTCCGTATGTGTAACTTACCGGTGTTCTCGTTTCGTCCAATAAAATCGGATACCAAATCGCGCCACTGGACAAATCGTCCGCACGATCAACAACAGGTTTACCATCCATGCGCACCCAACCACGCGCACCAGCAAGTCTATCCTTGGCGTTGACTGTCGAATTCGACAACCATGCGACGAATATACCTTTTACCCCTGCCTTCTGCGCAAGGGCGTTGCATGCGGTGTCAAGCGTCTGAAGCTGGCCCAGCGTACTGGCTGCAAAACTTTGCGACGTTACAAACACGTAGTTGGCCGGATTGTCGGCGCTCCCATCGACCTGTGCGTCAGCTGGCGCCCTCGCACGTTCATACCCCGTGCGCCCGCAACCCAGAATCCATACCATCATCATATAAAAAACAAAACGCATCATGCTCGCTTGGTTTGGCCGCTCTAAACACACTCAATAAACCACAACTCAACTTTGTAGACAACAAACCATGCATGCGCTCGATATCTTTATCTAGCGCATGGATTCATCTAAAATCGCACGAGGAAAAAAAGCCGAAGACCTGGTGGCCGACTATCTTCGTGCGCGCGGCTACCACATCGCCGCCACCAACGCGCGCGCGGGCCGCCTAGAAATTGATCTAATCGCAACCCGCACCCACACCATCGTTTTTTGCGAAGTGCGCAGCCGCGGCCCAAGCGCCCTCGTGCATCCTGCCTTAACGATCGATATCAAAAAGCGCAATAACATACGCCGCGCCGCTGCAGCGTGGTTGCGCGACACCCAACAAGCGCAACTGCGCGCACGTTGGTCAATCGTACGTTTTGACGCCGCCGCCGTGCGCTTTGAAAGCGCAGGCCCGCTCATCGACTACTACGAAAACGCCTTTTAATCCAGCACGCAAGCCAGGTTGGACTGCACGCGACGATGATACTAAACTAGAGCATGAATCAGCTTAACTTTGTACTTAGCGTTTTCTTGGTATGCTTCTTTATCTCCATCAAGCCAACGAATTCCGCCGCGGCCACACCCACCGAAAGAGTGATCACCTGCCAGATCACTAACACGGGCAAATGGCAATACGAACACTTCTTTGTCTGTCAGCGCACCGACCATGCTCAATGGAGCCGCCAAGCTCGCTGCCCAGGAATGGGCACAAAACGAGCAAACAATTTTAATCTACATTTTCGCGATCAACTCATAAAACGCTTACGCGAAGACGAATCTACTCGCAAGCAACTTGGACTAAGCAACGAAGTCATTAACGCGGGCAATGGCACCGACGCTGCGGGCGGCGCCAACACGTACCTCATCACCATTGCCCCGTCCCCACAAAATCAAGTTGGCCAAAGCGCGACGCTCGTCATCACTCAAGACTCCGTTAAGGCGATCACCTCACAAAATGTGCAAAGCGACAACTGCGACGAACTGAATGGCCAAGATGGGCTGGGGTTGAATGTGCTGCGCGTCATCGAAGAACAAGCACCTTATGTCGACTGCAAGGGTAACATTATCCAGATCACGAACTGATCGCAAAACAGTCGAGCCTGCGAAACACTCAAACATTACGCGAGAGCGAAAACAGTCTCAGGACTGGTTGTCAAGAGTTAGAAACCAGATTTTACTAACGGTGGTCTGCTTACGCATGAAATGATCGCAGATTAGTTTGAAAGCCGATAGGCGCTGCTGCGGCCACCGCCCGCGAGCGGGGTTAAGCAACCCTTTTGTACTAGGTCGATGAGCTCACGATATGCAGTGGCACGACTGACTCTTGTAAGACCCATATATTTGCGCACGTTGATGCCACCCTCAAAATCATCCACATCGAGCATTTGATTGAGCAGCTTCGTTTGTCGCGGGTTGATGTCGGTATTGCGAAAACGAAGCCAAAACTTTGCTTTGCTAAGCGTAGGCGCCAAAGTGCTTTCTGCACGCAGACTTGCTTTTTTAACTTGCGATAAGAACCAAACCAACCAATCAGTAATATCTACGTCCCCGCGCTGTGTTTTTTCGAGGATCGCATAGTATTCGTCACGCTCTGTTTCGATTTGGTTCGAAAGGCTGAAGGCACGCATGCGGCGCTTGTCATCTTGAGCGATCGCCATGTCGGTGATTGCACGTGCAAGACGACCATTGCCATCTTCAAAAGGATGGAGCGTGACAAACCATAGATGAGCGATCCCAGCTCTCACTAATCCATCGAGTGGCTCATGCCGCGCAAACCACTCTAGAAATTGTTTTAGTTCGCTTCTGAGCACCTTAGAAGGTGGCGCTTCAAAATGAACACGCTCACGTAAACCCGATCTAGACACAACACGCATCGGAGCCTTGCCGCGAAAGCTTCCCGCCCTAATGGGTGTTATGCCTGAATAACCCGTGGGAAAAAGCGCCGCGTGCCAACCAAAGAGACGTTTAGAAGTCAGTGCGTCATCGTAGTGTTGTGTTGCATCGAGCAAAACTTCAACAAGACCATCGATAGCGCGCGCAGGTTTTGGCAAACCTGCATGTGGCAGATCAAGCTGTTTAGCAACTGAAGAGCGAAGTTGATCGAGTGGTAGTTTCTCACCTTCGATGGCGCTCGTTTTCAATCCCTCTTCGATGAGGATGCTAAAAGCAGCTTCGGTGCCAAGTTCTGAGCCAAGAAAGTCGGTAATGCCCAGGATGCGACCATGCGCTGCGCGTGCGCTTTCAAGCGCACCAAAAATCGCCTTTTCTCGCCAACGAAAACGTGGCCAATGGTTTTGCTGCCAGATCCACATCCATATCAAGATAGCTTAATCGCTTCATATTGTGAAGCGATTAAGCTTACAATCGCTTCATATTTTGAGACGATTAGTCCTCTTAATCGCATCGTGTACGAAAATGCGGCGCACGAGATAACTGGCAATTAGCGCACACAAAATTCAGCTGCGATTTTTGAATATTCGCAGCCATCGATCTTTTTTGGATCGCAGAAAATGGTATCAGGACTGGTTGTCAAGAGCTAGAAACCAGATCCTGACACCGTTTTGTCAAACGTTACGCAAGAGATGTTATGGACAAATGTCCTCTTTAATCATGCTCCAGTAGTCGACAATATAGTTATTAATCTCGACGTCCATAATAGCTTGCAGCTGATCTTGAGAACAGTCATTGCTGCCTTTTAGTTTTGCATTTTGCGTCACCAGCTTAAAGGCCCAGTTAGGTGCACGATCCGAAACGTCAAAACTCGTAGTAACATCCGCAGCCGAAGATCGCAGTTGTACACCGGGAGGCAACTCGATATCCAAAGGGGCCACCGCATGACCGAAAGGAAAGAACGACCCCTCACCATGATCAAGCCCAACCACGGGACTTGGCGCGGGCCCAAGGCGCAATACCCATTTTCCGCCGGACATGGCATTAACGTAGGCCGGTATCTCATTATACAATCGCGCACTATTGTCGAAACCATATTTGAGCAAGATATCAGCGCATTTTTTTCCAACGTTCATGTATTCGGTAAGTGAACAAGTCGCCTTGTCAAATACACGGCGTTTATTGCGCTTGAGACCCTTTCCGCTACCACCACCAAATAGACCATCAGCGGCAAAATAGGTACCGCACCACAAAATGCCCTCGCGGTTGATCAGCGAAAAACTCTCATCTGATTCAAGGCTTGTTGCATCAGCCGCGTCGCATGCTGCAAAAAGAAAAGACATTCCCATAAGGCAAAGCAAAGACTTCATAAACAACTCCTAAAGACGGCAGTTGTATCACAAATTGCGTTACTTGCAAACCACACGAAACGCCTAAGCTGTGCTAAACATGGCGCATGACGCGCCGCTATAACCCAGCTGAAATCGAACCCAAATGGCAAAAACACTGGGACGATCAGCAAACCTTTAAAACAACCGAAGAATCCGGCAAACCCAAAGCATATATCTTAGACATGTTTCCTTACCCGTCGGGTGCGGGGCTGCACGTGGGCCACCCCGAAGGCTACACGGCAACCGACATCGTGGCGCGCAAGTTGCGCGCACAGGGCGTCAACGTGTTGCACCCCATGGGTTGGGACGCCTTTGGTTTACCGGCCGAGCAATATGCGATTCAAACCGGCACGCATCCGCATATTACCACCAAGAAAAATATCGAAACCTTCAAGCGCCAAATCAAAGCGCTCGGTTTAAGTTACGACTGGTCGCGCGAAATCGACACCACCGACCCAAGCTACGTCAAATGGACGCAGTGGATCTTTCTAAAACTTTTCAAACGAGGACTCGCCTACCAAACCGAAATCCCCGTCAACTGGTGCCCAGCCCTGGGCACCGTGCTCGCCAACGAAGAAGTCAAAGACGGCGTTAGCGAACGCGGCGGCTTTCCGGTGGAGCGTCGCCCACTGCGCCAATGGATGCTCAAGATCACCGCCTATGGTGATCGTTTGCTCAGCGATCTTGATTTGCTTGATTGGCCCGAAGGCACGCGTCGCATGCAACAAGAATGGATCGGCCGCTCAGAAGGCGCGCGCGTGCGTTTTGCGCTCGACGGTTTTGCCGATCACGTCGAAGTCTACACCACCCGCCCCGACACACTTTTTGGCGTCAGCTACATGACACTCGCTCCTGAGCACCCGCTGGTCGACAAAATCACCACACCTGCCCAGCGCACAGCGATCGAAGCTTATAAAGCCGAGGTCGCCAAAAAAAGCGATTTCGATCGCAAGGCCGACACCAAAAAAACGGGTGTCTTCACCGGCGCCCATGTTGTGCATCCGCTAAGTGGCAACAAAGTGCCAGTATGGATCGGCGACTATGTGCTTTGGGGCTATGGCACCGGCGCCGTGATGGGTGTGCCCGCGCACGATCAACGCGACTATGATTTTGCCAAAACCTTTAAGCTGCCGATCATCGAAGTCGTCAAACCACCCGTTGAACACGACTTTAGCAAAGCCCCCTACGAAGAAGACGGCACCGCCATTAACTCAGCAGCGTACGACGGCTTAAGCACCGCCGCGTTTAAACAAAAAGTCATCGCTGACCTTGAAGCCAAAAACATCGGCGCAAGCGAAGTGCAATACAAGCTGCGCGACTGGGTTTTTTCTAGGCAACGTTATTGGGGCGAGCCCTTCCCGATTTATTTCCCCGTCGACACCCAAGGTGATCCACGCACCGAAGACAACCCTGTCATTCGTTACGATCAACCGATCGCGGTTGAAGAAAGCGAGCTACCCGTCAACCTGCCCGATCTTGAAGACTTCAAACCTAGCGACGACCCGCTGGGCCCCTTGGCGCGCGCCAAAGACTGGCGCTTTTTTCAAAAAGGCGGAAAATGGTTCGCGCGCGAAACCAACACCATGCCCCAATGGGCGGGTTCGTGTTGGTACTATCTGCGTTTCACCGATCCAAATAACAACAAAGAAGGTTGGAGCAAAGACGCCGCTCAACGTTGGTTGCCAGTCGACTTATACGTCGGCGGCGCCGAACACTCCGTCTTACACTTATTATACGCGCGCTTCTGGCACAAAGTGCTCTTCGACGAAGGCTTGGTCCCCTCACCCGAGCCCTTCGCCAAACTCGTGCACCAAGGTCTGATCCTCGGCGAACTCGAATACACCTATCGTAAGGGTGATCAAACCATCAACGCCAGCGAAGAAGACGTCGAGAAAAAAGGCGGAAACTTCGTACTCAAAACCGACCCAAACATCGTTGTCGAAGCCAAAGCCCACAAAATGAGCAAGTCGCGCGGCAACGTTGTGAACCCTGATCTCATCATCGATCAATACGGTGCCGACGCAATGCGCTTATACGAAATGTTCTTGGGCCCGCTTGAAGCCACCAAACCCTGGAACACCCGCAGCATCGAGGGCGTGCGCCGCTTCTTAGACAAAGTCTATGGCGTTGCCGAAAAAGAACATGACCCGAGCAATCAACATGTTGAGCTAATGCGCATGGCCCATCAAACGATCGTCAAGGTCACCGACGACATCGATCACTTACGTTTCAATACATCCATCAGCGCGATGATGGTGCTCACCAACGCCCTGCACACCACCGACAAACCGCCGCGCGCCGCCGTGGAAATCTTGGCGCAACTGCTTGCACCTTTCGCACCACACTTGGCCGAAGAAGTCTGGCAAATACTTGGTCACGCCTCTTCAGTTCAACACGCACCCTGGCCCAAAGCCGACCCCGCACTGTTAAAACAAGACTCCGTTGAAGTCGCCGTTCAGGTTAACGGCAAAGTACGCGGTCGCATCACTTTGCCTACCGACGCCAACGAAGAACTTGCACTCAGCACCGCACGCGCCGACACCAAGCTCGCAACTTATCTAGATCCAAGCAAAATCAAACAAGTACGCTGGGTACCCGGTAAAATCCTCACGATCGTCAGTCAATAAGAGAAACGCTGAGGGCGCTGTACTACTTTAGCAAGTCAAACTGAAGGTTGAAAACCACACTGTCGTCGATCCAGTTGCGCTTGCAGGGCTGATCGATCAACTAATAAATACCTCACGCAACAACCTATATGACAATAATCAGCCGTAGCACGAGCGATTATTGACGATAGCCGCGCCGCACGCTCCAATGGTCATGACCATATAGGGTCATTCAGGAGGTCGACATGCCGGCGCAGCTACACGTATCCACTCAAAAAAAGCATAAACCTAGCCGCGCTAGCACCTCCGCGATCGCAACGAGCGCGAAGCGCCATGGCCTTCACATCGCGCGCCGGTTTACGAACTCTCACCAAGACCCTTTGACATCGGTCGGCTGGGTGCGTCGAGACGCACGCATCTTTGCAAGCAAAGGCCGCGTGGTCTTCGAGCAGCAAAATATTGAAGTGCCTCAATCATGGAGTCAAACCGCAACCAACATTGTTGCCCAGCTCTATCTTCGCGACGCATCCAATCGAACGCCACGCGAACATTCAGCGAAACAAATGATTTCGCGCGTAGTCAATACGATCATGCAATGGGGCCTAAGTGATGGCTATTTCGCGAGCGAAAGCGATGCGCTCGCATTTCGCGATGAACTCGCCCACTTGATCGTACACCAACGCATGGCATTCAACTCGCCGGTTTGGTTCAACGTCGGTGTGCACGAGCGACCCCAATGCAGTGCATGTTTTATTAATAGCGTTGACGATTCACTCGAGTCAATCCTTGAGCTCGTCAGAACAGAAGGAATGTTGTTTAAGCAAGGATCCGGCACCGGCACCAACCTCTCGGCGCTGCGTTCATCGCGCGAACCGTTACAAGGCGGAGGCACGGCCTCAGGCCCGCTTTCATTCATGCGCGGCTACGACGCCTTTGCCGGTGCCATCAAAGCGGGCGGAAAAACGCGCCGCGCCGCCAAAATGGTCATCCTCAATGTCGACCATCCCGACATCATCGATTTCATCGAAAGCAAGCGCCTCGAGGAACTGAAAGCACGAGCGCTGATGAGCGCTGGGTATGACGCTGGTTTTTGTGTACCGGGGGGCGCCTATGACTCTGTCGCTTTTCAAAATCAGAATCACAGCGTGCGCGTCTGCGACAACTTCATGCGTGCAGTGTCGGACAACCGCACTTGGACCACTAACGCGGTCAAAGGTCGTCAGCCTGTCGAAACACATCAAGCGCGCGACGTATGGCGCAAAATAGCGTACGCGGCATATACGTGCGGTGACCCCGGCTTACAGTTCGACACCACCATCAACCGTTGGAACACCTGCCCGAACTCCGGCCGCATTGAGGCTTCTAATCCTTGCGCCGAGTTCGTCTTTCTTAACGATACCGCGTGCAATTTGGCGTCACTTAACTTGCTTGCGTTCCTAAAACCCGACGCGGAACTGGACGTCTATGCGCTCAGTCACGCCGTTGACATCACGCTGCTCGCGCAAGAAATCCTGGTGAGCAACGCTCACTATCCGCGCGAGGCCATTCGCGACAATTGTGAACTTTTTCGCCCGCTTGGGTTGGGCTTTGCCAACCTTGGTGCATTGCTCATGTCACGCGGGTTGGCCTATGACAGCGATGAAGCACGCGCTTATGCGGGCGCGATCAGCGCATTGATCGGCGGACGCAGCTATGCAATGAGTGCGCGCATCGCGGCTCATTCACAAGGTAGCTTTGAGGCTTACGATGACAACAGCGACGCGCTCCTTAACGTGGTGAGTGCACATCGCAAGAATCTCAGCGAGATTGACCCTGCAGTCGTCCCCTTGCCGCTGCTTCGCGAAGCACATCTCGCCTGGGACCGAGCGCTTGTCGATGGCACAACCCACGGTTTTCGCAATGCCCAAGTCACCGCACTGGCCCCAACCGGCACCATCGCACTGATGATGGACTGTGACACGACCGGCATCGAACCCGACATCGCACTGATTAAATACAAACAACTTGCAGGCGGTGGCACCATTAAAATCGTCAATCATGCCTTCGAGCGTGGTCTGCAACAGCTTGGCTATGACCCAAAAGCCATTGCAAACATTCATGGACATGTGCTCGCACACGAAAGCATCGAAGGCGCGCGGGACCTTCGCTCTGAGCACCTGTCGGTGTTTGATTGCGCGCTTCGCTCGAAAGCAAGCACACGAAGCATTCACTACATGGGCCACCTTAAAATGATGGCCGCGTGTCAACCCTTCATTTCAGGTGCCATTTCAAAGACCGTCAACTTACCCAGCGAAGCAAGCGTAGAAACCATTGAGCAAGTCTTTCATTCAGCCTGGAGCATGGGACTCAAGTCGATCACTGTTTATCGCGACGCAAGTAAAGGCACCCAACCTGTGGCAACCTGCGGCACCGCAGGAGAATGCGAGGCTGTTGTACACGCGCTGCAAAAGTGACATATATCCACCTCATGATGCGTATAATCTATCTACTCTCAGTGTGGTTCCACATTACCGCAGCAACCATATGGCTTGGCGGCATGCTCTTTTTGGTGTTTGTGGTGGTGCCCTGGCTCCGCGCTGGTCATCAAGCGCAAGCGGGCGCGTTCTTACGTGAAACGGGCGCGCGTTTTCGCAGCATCGGTTGGACTTGTTTTGGTTTGTTTGCGCTCACCGGAAGCTTCAACCTATGGGTGCGCGGCGTGCGATGGTCGAGTTTCCGCGATCCGAGCTGGCTGAGTTCACCTTTTGGTCATCGTGTGATAGAAAAGCTTGGTATTTTTCTGCTGATACTCGTAATCAGCATCGTGCATGATTTTATTATCGGACCACGCGCGACGCGCGCCCTTGAGCAAGACCCTCGCTCAAAGGAAGCGCAACGTTTGCGCGTTTGGGCACGGTCGATTGGGCGCCTGAACGTTTTACTCGCATTGATGATGGTAATGCTTGGTGTACTGCTTACGCGTGGGGGCTGATCAGCCTGGGGCCTGCATCACTGCGCGAGCGGCGCGTTGACCACTAAGAATACACTCTTCGACACTCATGCCATGATATGCGTTTCCCGCCAGTGCCACACGCCCGTGTGCTTTCATGCAGGCATTCAACAATTGCAGCCGCCCAAGGTGCCCTTGCGCGTAAACAGGCAGCGCCCTTGGTCGAAAGCGCCCCCGTACAAATTGCGGCTCACCGCGAAAGTCGATCCACGTGCGAAGCTCACGCTTAGCAACGTCAATGGCTTCCTTGAGCGAAGCACATGAGCCCATCATCTTGCCGCCCATAAAAACACGAAACATCACATGTTCATTCATGGCATCGTCACGTTGCAGCCAACGACAAGCGAGCGTTGCACACCCTTGACTGCTTGGTACAAAAAAACCCGTTCCATCTAAACGTGATCCGACATCTTGGCGCCGCCAAGCCAAGTTCACCACCCACGAATCAACTGTTTGAATGGTGCCAAGCGCTGACGCAAGCGCAGTGTCGAGGGACTCGGTCAATCTGGCCGCAACAAGTGCTGGCGTCGCAATGATCAATGCGTCTGCACTTAGACGTGCACCGTTGGCCACATGGATATTAAACTTATCAGCTAGTGTTTGCGTTATTTTCGTCACCCCAGTGTTTAGATATATCGATGCTGGCAACTCGCGCGCTATTGACAAGGGCAACATGTGCATGCCGCTAGCAAACACAACATGTGCTGCTCGATCAACACGACGCTCAATCGACGCAAGCACGGCCGACACGTCAAAGGCATTAATGTCCACCCAACACACCCCGCGCAACAAATGAGTCACATGCTCCTTAAGGTTGCTATTACCAAAGCGCTGCTCGATAAACTCACCAAACGAGATCGCATCACGTGGCCGAGTCGATAGTCCACGGGAAACCCATCGGATTTTCTCGAACCATGAGAGCCGCGACGACGCCAAAAGTGCCCCTGGCGACAAGTTCAACAAATCGAGCGCAGCGCCTGACAACCGAACAAAATCATGATCGCGCGCTAGCTGCATCGATTCGTGAGCATGCACAAACACCCCCTGTTTGTTCGCGTCATCAAAGTCATCAAGATGAAGCACGTGCAGCAACGCCGTCGTCGAAGGTTGCGTAATCCCCAACGAGTCAGGACCATGCTCAAGCACAAACCCCTCTGGAGTCATCTCGGTTTCAATCAACCCACCCAAACGCGCCGAACGCTCAAGCACGATCAGCTCAGTGCCGGGGCTAAAGCGAGACATGGCACGTGCCGCCGCAAGACCCGAAATGCCCGCGCCAATAATCACGCATCGTTTGGGTGCAGCACGTTTCATATGCCTCCTCGCTTTCTATATGTTTGGTAAAATCTTTTCGATCACGTCACGTGCACCATACGTCAACGCATCAGGTTTCAAATAACGTGTTACATTCACAAGGTCATCACCCGCCGTAACCAACGGCGCCTCTACATACCCATCGCGTTGACGTTGTGCAAAACCAACAGTCGCCGAAAGACCATTACACAAGCAGCGTCGCTCACATGTATCGCACACCTCACCGCCCTTTTTTATAAACGCATCTTCGGGTTCCGCAGGACAGCGGTAACCCAGACTACCGTCACTTTTCATATAGGGACGTCGCAAAAGGCCAATATCACAAAGACGGGGCCGTGCAGCATAAACATCATCTTGAAAGACGCTCGAGCGCACATTAGCCATCTTGAACGGAAAACCCGCTGGCGAAGCTTTTGGCGCCGTTAACACCTTCGCTTGTTCTTCGAGCGCCATGCTCAGTACCTCTTGTTTAATGCTCGGGTCGATACCCGATTCTTCACAAAACGCAAAAGGCGTGCCAACCTGAATGCCTGCGGCACCTTGGGCAAGTGCAAAGCCCAGCTTTTCAGCGCTCCCATACGAACCAGCTAGCCAAAAAGGTCGCTTGAGCGCCCGCATTTTCGCGAAGTCAAGATCATCTTTGGGTCCATAAACTGGTTCCCCAAGCGCGTTGAGCTTCATCGGTCCGCGTGGCGGAGCATTGTGCCCACCGGCTGTAGGACCCTCAACGACAAAACCATCCACACCGCTACCTTCCTTACTAAGTGCCGCCGCGAGCGTTGCCGATGCCACGATCGCAAGAAAGCACGGTCGCTTGAGTCGTTGCGGCTCATTGTGAACGATCTGTCGCGGATCGAATTCAAGCCGCCAGCTTTTATCCGCCGGTGCTCCTTCCACGTGCAACTTAAGCGTCGCCATAGTGTGACACGCCAGCGCATCAAGCGCCTTGGGGATCTCGCGCGGAATACCCGCACCTATCAACACGAAGTCAACACCCGCAAGCATCGCCCCATAAAGCGACGGCAGCATTGGTATTTGAATCTTCTCAAGAAAGTTAATACCAACTGGATTTGAATGCCCTTCTTTTGCCAAAAAGACTTCGGCAAAATTGGCGGCGACGATTAGTTTTTGTCGCTCAATACTGCTATGCGCCGTGTACATCGTTAGCGAGCGATAGGGTGCCTCCGGCGATTTACCTCCTTCAATGAAATAGTCAGCGACAACGCGCTCTGCGAAATCGGTGTCCGGGAAATGAGCGAGTGCCCGACGCATACTACCGTCCAAATCACCGTCTTGTAACCTACGCACCATGATCACATCGATCGCAGTGCCTGACACCACTCCAAGTTGCCCTAACATTGAAACGGCACGTGCGAGCCGATGGCCTGACACACCGATGCCCATGCCCCCTTGAATAATCTTTGGCCAACGCATGGTCGCCTCCTTTTGCTGCAAATCAAACTATAGGCGCAAAACAACCCATTAGAAATAGCGAGCTTGTAGAAGATGATTTTTCGCATATGCTTCACGTAGCCATGTCCCCGAAAAACGCTCCCAGCGCAAAAGATTCGCCTACGACACTGGCGCAACTCAATGCCGCGCTATTTTTTCGCGGCGTGGATCATTCCGTGCTTGAAAGTATCGCACTCTCAACCAAACGCATCGAACTGGTAGAAGGCGACTTTCTCTGGCGTGCTGGCGATCAAGCCTATTCTTTCATCGTCATTCAACGAGGGCTCGTACAAATCGCCCGCAACGCCGCCTCAGGCGATCGAAGTATCTTGGGTATTTTTGGCCCTCGTCAAAGTGTCGGTGATTTCGCAGTGATGCGTAAATCACCCTATCCTGCCGACGCAATCGTAATTTCAGAAAAACTTAAGGCACTCTCGGTGCCAGCCGATTTGGTGATGAACGCGATGCAAACAAACCTGAGCATGGCCCACGCAGTTCAACAATCAATGGTGCAACACTCTGAAATCTTACGCGCCAAAATCGATATCATGAGTGCAGGCAGCGTACCTGCACGTCTCGCTCAGTTGCTTTTACACTTAAAAGAACGCTTTGGCGATGAAACAGACGAAGGCGAGGTTCATATTCCGATTCGACTCTCGCGCACTGCGCTCTCACAACTTGTCGCGGCTCGAATTGAAACGGTGATTCGTATCATGAGCGACTGGCAAAAAAAGGGGGTACTTACGAGCTCACCTGAAGGATTTATCGTTCACGATGAGCGCATGCTGCGCAACGCATTTGCGATGCCAGAAGGCGAATAGCCATCTAACTTCCCTCACTAATTATAGCGGTATGACATAGATCATACGCAGCACTCGTTAAGATGGTTAGCCTACCTGCAAGCAAGGAGCGCAGCTAGGTTCATGAAACCAACCTTAATAATACTAACCGCGATGTCTCTATCAATCGGAGCATGCGCCAAAAAATCGTCTAATTCCGCCTCCCCCACGAGCACCAACGTTGCACCATCAGGCACAAGCCTGTCGCCCGTGCTTGCAAAGGCAGAAGCAGAAAAAATCTTCGCCACACGCTGCACGCCCTGCCACGGCGAGCGAGGCGCAGGCGACGGGCCAGCGTCGGCGAGTCTGGAACCCAAACCACGTAACTTTCAAGACGCTGCATGGCAAAAAGCAGTCACTGACGATCACCTGATCAAAATTATTCAGCTCGGCGGTGCAGCGGTCGGTAAAAGTGCCGCCATGCCCCCTAATCCGGATCTAACCAGCAAGCCCGAGATTGTCACGGCGCTCAAAGACAAGATCCGCGCGCTTGCTAAGTAGCTTCATGCTCACACATTCGCGTTTTTGTTACTCCAAAGAAAGGGAAACACTATGTTATCAAAACAATATCACCCACGCTGGTTTAGCCTATTGGTTGCGTTCGGCGCGCTAAGTTTGTTTGCCAACGGTTTGTCGGCATGCGCCTGCGCGGGCAATCAAAAGTCCGAGTCCAACAGCAACGCATCGCTTGAAGAGCTGATGAAAGCACGCAAGTTAACTCAAGACGACGTCGTTGCGGCATTAAAGACCTACACACCGTCAGGTCGTCACGACGAATACTACACATTCGCATCGGGAGGACATAGCGGGCAAGTGCTCGTGATCGGGGTGCCAAGCATGCGCATCATCAAGGTGATCGCGGTGTTCACACCCGAACCATGGCAAGGTTACGGTTACGGAGATCAAACCAATAAGGTGCTCGAATCGGGTCGCCGACATGGGCACGACATCCGCTGGGCTGATACCCACCACCCAGCACTCAGCGAAACGGGTGGCTCGTATGACGGTCGTTTCTTGTTCATCGGCGACAAGGCAAATCCGCGCATGGCAGTCATCGATCTGAAAGACTTTGTTACCAAACAAATCGTCACCAGCCAACTCATCGAATCTGATCACGGCGCAGCATTTGTCACACCCAACACGGACTATGTAATCGAAACGACGCAATACCCAGCGCCCCTTGGCAATGAGTATGCGGATGTCGCTCAGTATAATGACAAATACCGTGGCGCCGCGATCTTTTGGAAGTTTGACAAAACCAAAGGCCGCATTGACCGCGATGCTTCATTTGCTATCGAGTTTCCTCCTTATGTGCAAGACTTAGCCGATGCCGGCAAGCTAGATAGCGACGGATTCGCATTTTTTAACTCGATCAATACCGAACGTTCCTATGGCGGCAACATGGAAGGCAAACCTTCGATGGAGTCGGGTTCCACACAAAACGACATGGACTACATGCACGTTGTTAACTGGCGAAAAGCCGAAGCACTGGTCAAGGCTGGCAAAACAGAAACCATTGCCGGTATGAAAACGATTCGCTTGGCCACGTCAATCGCTGAGGGTGTTTTGCACTTTATCCCAGAGCCCAAAAGCCCGCACGGCGTCGATGTCACCCCTGATGGCAAAGACATCGTCGTTGGAGGAAAACTCGACACACACGCCACGGTTTATAGCTTTGCCAAAGTCAAACAGCTCATCGATGCCAAGAAGTTTGAAGGCACCGATCCCTACGGCGTGCCGATTCTACCGTTTAAAGAATCGATTCGTGGTCAATGTGAACTCGGGCTAGGGCCTTTGCACACGCAGTTCGACAATCAAGGCTACGCATACACATCATTGTTCCTTGAGACCAAAGTCGCCAAATGGTCGCTCAAAGACCTTAAGGTGGTCGATAAAGTGTCAACACATTATAACATCGGCCACTTAGTGGCAGCAGAAGGCGACACCGTCAACCCCGACGGCAAATATCTGATCGCAATGAATAAGTGGGCGCTCGATCGTTTTAATCCAGTGGGACCGCTGCTTCCGCAGAACTTCCAACTTGTTGATCTCAATACGTCAAAAATGACGGTCATCGCCGATCTGCCAATTCCCATCGGCGAGCCACACTATGCACAGATGATCAAGGCCGACAAGATCAAGCCCATCGATGTTTATAGTCCGGCCGGCATCGATCCCATCACCGACAAAAAAGACGCATTTGCGGTTGAAGGTGGCAAAGAGCAAGTGGTGCGTAAAGCCGACGGCGTCCACGTCTACATGACTGCCATCCGCAGTCATTTTAAGCCCGATATTGTGCGTGTGAAAGAAGGCGAACATGTTCACTTGCACATCACCAACGTCGAACAAGCACAAGATGCAACACACGGGTTTGCACTCAACTCGTACAATATCAATCTTAGCCTTGAACCCGGCGAGCATGCCAACGTCGACTTTGTCGCAGACAAACCTGGCGTGTTCCCCATGTATTGTACCGAGTTCTGCTCAGCACTGCACTTAGAGATGGCTGGTTACTTCCTGGTTGAGCCCAAAGGCGGCCCATAAATCGAATCCAGCAATATGACCCATTTCAACGCGAAAACGATCACGGCGACTATCATAGCACTCGCGTTTGAAATGGGTCATTCTCTTTTTTCCGGCATATGCGTGCTCGGCATTACGACTGTCTCGTTTACATGTGCGCACGCCGTAGCAAGCTCAACCCCTAACACATGCCATTGGGTAGTTGATTCTAGCCGTCTGCAAGAAGCAATCGACCACGCCGCGTCAGGAGACACATTATGCTTGCATGAAAAAACCTATCAAGGCCCCCTTCACATAACACGTCCACTTACTCTTTGGGGCCCCAAGAACGCGGTCATTCGCGCGCAACAGGCGGGTACAACCATTCGCATTGAAGGTCATCGTGTCGAACTTATCGGTATGACCATCGACGGTAGCGGACACCGCTACGACCGCCTTGATGGTGCTGTGTCGCTTACTGGAAGCGACCATCGTGTTCAGGGCATTCACGTCAAAAATGCGGTCTATGGCATTTTACTCGAACGCACCGAACGCGCCCTTATTCAAAACAATACGATTTACGGTGACAGCAAAGAGCTCTTGGGGCTGCGTGGAGACGCGCTACGTCTTTGGGAAACCTATGACGCACTCATCGAACACAATACCGTTCACAACGGCCGCGATGTCGTTATTTGGTATTCATCGCGTAACCGCATTCGTCAAAACCACATTATCGGCGGCCGATATGGTACGCACTTTATGTATAGCCACAACAACGTCGTCGAGCACAACAGCTACGAAAGAACAGTCGTCGGCATTTTTATCATGTACAGCCGCAACATTCATTTAGACGACAATCGCGTCAGCGAAGTGTCTGGTGCCGCAGGCATGGGCCTCGGACTCAAAGATTCCGGGAACATTCGCGCGGATCGCAACATCTTCACTAAAGCCACCACAGGTATTTATATCGACAACTCACCCTCTCGTCTAAGCGACCACAACCTCTTTCACAACAACACGTTGGTTAACTGCGAAACAGCAGTCACCATCCACGGGCAAGGTGATGGCAACGCGTTTACAGGTAACGGCTTCTTTGACAACACTCACCAGGTCCTGATCGACGGTGGCAACAGTGCGAGTGTTAGATGGTCAAAAAATACCTTTGATGACTATCAAGGTTACGACCTTGACAACGACGGCTACGGCGACGTGCCCTACGAACTGCGCAGCTTCTCCGATGAATTAACCACCCGTTTCGCCGCTTTGCGCTTTTTCCAAGGGTCTCCAGCCCTTTATATGATCGATATGGTCAACCATCTGGTGCCACTTTTTCAACCACAAACCGTCGTTTTCGACAAAACACCACGCATGCCCAACGCACATAATTATGCACATTGAACTAACCCATCTGAGCAAACGTTTTGATCGCATATCAGTGCTCAACGACGTTAACCTAAACATCGAATCGGGCCGAAAGGTGGCGTTGATTGGCCCCAATGGCTCGGGCAAAACAACACTTATTCGGGCACTGCTTGGGTTGGTTGCAGCCGACGGCACAATCAAAGCCGACAACCAACCCATCGGTGCAGGTTTGGTTAACCTGCGTCACGACGTTGCCTATGTACCCCAAGTGGCACCGCAAATTAACGCCAGCGTCGCCGAACTTTGTGCGCTTATTTCTCGAACACGCGGTCTCGACGCAACCGCGCTTCACACATTTTGCCAAACAATGAATTTAGATCTCGACGCGATTTGGCGCAAAGCATTTCGCAGTCTATCTGGAGGCATGCGGCAGAAATTCCTCATCGCAACCGCATTTGCCGCGAACGCAGCGCTGATAGTAATGGATGAACCTACGGCAAGCCTTGATGCCGATGCGCGTGCTCGATTTTTTAGCCTTTACCAGAAAATGGCACGCCAAACTACATGTATTCTAAGCTCGCATCGCCTCGAAGAGCTTCAAGCGCTGGTCGACCACGTGGTTGCGCTGAGCGATGGACAGGTCGTTTTTCAAGGGCCCGTCGATGAACTCATCGGCGCACACGCCATCTCAATCATCGACGTGCTCACAGAATCAAGCCACGAAGACCACCTATACACCATGGGCTTTAGCCCAAACCCCAACGGATGGTGGTCGACGCAAGTCACCCTCGAACACAAAATGCAGGCATTGCGTGATCTACATGAGCGACTGGGCGCCCACATACGCAACCTGTCCGTTCGAGATCTGCCTCACCTTGAAGTTTCTAGTAACCTTAAGCAACATCCGATGGATAAACGATCAAAGAAAAATTAGCATGGCATCAAAAGTTCTCAAATACAGTGCTACCTTCGTAATTTTGGCGTTGATTGTCATCGGCACAATCAGATTGCAGCGCTTGCCCAACGGACCGATACCGATCGCCTATGACCGCGATGCATGCGCGCATTGTCATATGCTGATCGGTGACGCCCATTTTAGCGCACAGCTCATCACCAAAGAAGGTGTCGTCTTGAACTTTGACGATCCTGGGTGTTTGCTTACCTACCGCAAAGAACGAAAACCACCCATACACCAGACATGGTTTCATCACGGCCGACGCAATACGTGGATCAACACAACGCAAGTTAGGTTTATCGTCGTTGATCAGAGCCCAATGGGATACGGTATGCTCGCCGTCGATAGTTCCGAGAAAGGATCGATCAGTGCTCAAGACGCTTATCGCATCGCCCAAACCCATGCCGCTAAACATCACTAGCAGTTCAGCTATGCCTGTACGTTCACCTTCCATGTTATCCTCAAAACCAGCCCAACTCGCGTGCGCGATACGTTTCGACTTCGCCGAGATTCGCCGATCACGGTGGTTGATTTTTTGCGCAGCGATTTATTTGGCGCTCGCGCTAATCTTCGTGTGGACCGGTATGCGCGAATCAGGCTTGTTTGGGCTGACACAAATGAGTCGCGTGCTGCGTGCACTTTGCCATGCTCTAGTCGTGCTTTTACCGCTGCTTGGTTTAATGGCCACCGGTCTGGTGATCAACCGCTCGCGCGAAGACGGCACCTTCGAATTGCTCTTTGCACATCCTTTGCGCAGAGACATGTGGTTTTTGGGCATGACCCTCACCCGCTATCTCACGCTCTTTGTCCCTTTGGTCGTCGTCACACTCGGCTTTTCGTTGCTACAGATTGCACTACGCGGCCAAGCCGTTGAAGCAGTATTTTTATCACGCATGCTCGCCCTATGCGCTGGATTACTCGCCGCATTTGTTGGCATCGGTCTTGCCATATCAACCTTCGTATCACACCCCGCGCGCGCCATGATGTACGTGCTCTTGACCTGGGGCCTCAGCATCGCTTTTGTTGATTTTGTATTAATCGGCCTCATGCTCAAGTGGCAATTTCAGCCTCAACTCGTCTTTGCCTTGGCGGCGCTTAACCCAGTCGAGGCCGCACGAATTGCGCTCTTGAGCGATATTGAACCCGAACTCGCCACCTTGGGTCCCGTTGGTTTTTACCTTAGCAATCAACTTGGGTCAAACACGGTGTTTTACATTGGTCTTGTGTGGCCGACAGTACTCGGAATAGGCACATGGTTTGCCGCACTCACACATTTCAAAAGGAGTGATCTCGTATGAAAACAAAATCCACCTCAAGCCTAGCTGTTGCCATCGAAAAGTTTTATGCGTTTCTTGAGCAACCGCTCTATCTCTCGGCACGCGTTGCGCTCGTTATTTTGGTTTTTCCGTTGGTAATGAGTTTTATGTTTCCGCTCTGGCGTATCTCGATGGAAGCGCCTCAATATCCAAAGGGATTGTACATGGAAATCTACTCGTACAAAATCGACGGCGGCAACCATGGCCAACATATCCAAGAGATCAATACGCTCAACCACTACATCGGCATGCAGCGCATCGATAAAGCGGCGCTTGCGGACCTCGACTGGATCCCCTTTGCGCTTGGTGTGCTAGCAATTCTAGCGTTGCGCGTTGCCGCCATTGGCAACGTACGCGCGTTGCTCGATTTATTTGTCCTGAGCAGCTACGCTGCAGCCTTTTCATTTGCACGCTTCGTTTATCGCCTATATGTCTTTGGTCACGATCTTGACCCGCACGCACCGATCACGGTCGAGCCCTTTACACCTGCCCTTATTGGCAGCAAGCAAATCGCCAACTTTACGACGCACAGCATGCCCCAACAAGGCACCTTCCTCGTCATGGTCTTCACCATAGGTGTCGCAATAATTAGTGTATGGCACCTTATCGCCGGACGACGTCTTTCATTGCGAGAAAGCCACACCCACGCTCTGCATTAGAAGCATTCCCTCCTAAATCAATTTAACATCTAATTCAAGGTGCAGGCTTCGACGAAGGCGCCGTCGGCGCGGGCGGCGCCGTCGAAACGGGTGCTGCAGCCGGTGCAGCAGATTTGACCGCGGTGGGCGGGGTAGCTTCACTGGAAGCGGCGGCAGGCGCAGAAGCGGGCGCCTTACTTGTTTTGTCGTCAACCTTCGCGGCAGCAGGCGCAGAAGCGGGCGCCTTACTTGTTTTGTCGTCAACCTTCGCGGCAGCAGGCGCAGCGCCCGCCGTAGGTTTGGCTGCTTTTTCTGTGGTCTTCGTTTTCGTCGACGCCGCTTTGTCAGCGGCCGGCTCAGCCGTTTTATCGTCCGCTTTACGAAAACGCACAATCGTCGGCGGCGGATCGCCCGCTTTAAGATGTTTAATCTTAACCAACATGTTTTTGGCTTTGTTCACGAAACGCCCCTGTGCATCAAGCCTCAGATAACGCTCGTACGCTTTGCGCGCATCAGGATAACGCGCAAGCTCAACCAAGGTGTTACCAAGCTCAAACCATGCAAGGGTGTAGTTGAGTTTACCTGCAGTCTTAAAATACTCAGCCGCAGTCGGCAGCTGGTCGTCGGCGCGGGCAACATAACCTAAGCCTGCATAGGCAGCACCGCCCTGCGCCCACACTTCAATCGCCTTATTAAAATGCGATTTGGCCTCATCAAAAGTTTTTCGATGATAAAGCTTGGCAAAACCTTTTTTCACCTGGACTGCATAGGCCGCCATCACGTCGTCAGCGGGCGTTGGAATTTGCGTGATTTCGATTTCATCACGCGGCGCAGGTTCAACCTTAACCTTGAGCGCATCCGCATTCTTTAATGCATCGTCAAACGGATCTTCGGTTGCGTTTTCATCGTTGGTCGGTTCAACGGATTGCCCCGTCACGGTCCACGCGCGCAAGAGCGCAAGCGCTTCGGTATGCCCTGGGTAGCGCGCGCGCACACCCTCTACCTCAGCACGCGCAAGTCCCTTACGACCACTCTGCTGGTAACAGCGCGCAAGCAAGAGCGACACACCTATCGCACTGGAAGGATCTTCGCTGGCTTCACGCAACTGGTTTTCGTAGTAACACAAACCAGCCGGACTGCCTTTTGCTTCCACCAATGTTGCAATATACCAATCGTCACTATCCAGATGGTCAACAAGCGCTTGAGCGCGATGCAAATGAGACTTGGCTGCGTCATAGTTTTTTAACAAACGTTCGGCATCCGCAAGCGCAAACTCAACCTTTGGATTAAACCCCGCGCGCACCTCACCAAGCGCACGTTTCGCATTTTCATACGCTTTATACATCAAGTCTTTATGCTGCCGCTCAATGTCTTCAATCTCACTTGCCGATAGGTCGCCCACCGATTTTGCTGATGCACCAGACGCCTCACCTGTCTTGGTCATCTCGCGATCGGTAACATGAAAGCGCAACGCTTGCGCCCAGCGCGCATAGGTGCGCGAAAGGCGCAAATAGATTGACATATCGGCACGCATCACATACGCATGCTCAAACACTTTCGCTGCATCCGCATACGTGCCCAGTTGATCTTGCCGTAACAACCGATCCGCTTGCTCTAGCGAAATGCCCGGCAAAAGCGAAGAAATGGGCGGCGGCGGTGCAGGTGGCTTGGGCGCCTCGGGCGTCACCACCGCATCCGGTGTCGTGGTCTTAATGGGCACAGGGCGATCATCCCAAGCAAACCATACACCCACAGCGACAAGTCCCAAGATCCCCACAGCCACAACATATTCGACAGGAAACAACGGTTTCGAGCGCGTGCGCCGCACCTTGGGCGCCGGGTCCGAATCCCCTGGCGCGTTTGAGTTCACCACTTGGATCGGCATCACCTTTTTGGTGTTCGGGCTAAACGGATCAACGTCAAGTGTACCAAGCGCGGCGTCAACCTCGGCGTCAAACCGATCATGATCATTCTTTGATCTGGGTGGCTTGCCAGAGTTCTGATATCTCGACTCAACCGGCGCGGGTTTGCGCGGAGGCAACATTGACTCCACGGCAACACTTTCCACGCGTACATCAAAGCGTTTGCCACACACCGTGCAACGCACGCGGGTCTTGTCCGAGCCGATGAAGCTGTCATCGAGTTGAAAATCGGTGCCGCAACGCTGACATTTGACGTGCATGGTATCGCTGCGATTCTAAGCGAAAACCCTTGAAATACAAAGTTTGCCAGATATCCCGGCAAAAGGCGTTTTTGGGCACTTATCGGCGACGAAAGAACAGATTCAGCAGCACTGTAAGCACCACGCTAATCAGCAAACTTGTGCCGAGCGGCGCATAAAGCGCCCAACCCTTGCGCCGAATCACGAAATCCCCTGGTAGTCGCGTCAACCCGCCGCGTTCGATGAGCCAAGCCACCGCGCCGGCAACCAAAAGAAGCGCACCTACTTGAAACAACCATCGCGACATTTGGTTAGAATAAAACACCTCACTGGTTCGTCAATAAGACATGCCCAAAAAGGCCAAGACTTGACCAAAAAAGCGCAAGTCTGGCATGCTGAGTAAACGGTTATTAGGCGTCAAACGTCATTAGGAGGCCCAGATGCAAACAACGCGTTTTTTTATCTTCATGGCCACGAGCCTCGCAGTTAGCGGATGTGCCTACGGTCGGGCCAACCTTATTCACCGTGACATGTACGGCGGCGTGCTTGCGCTTGAAGGCCAACAAGGTGAAGCCATGAAAGACGCGCAGCAGCAAATGATGGCGCATTGTGGCGGTCCGTACCAAATCGTCTCTGAAGATGCCGTCGCCGTCGGCCAAACGACGGGTCAAGAAGCTGAAAGCCGACCCACTTATTATGGTCCGGGTACGCGCCACGATTCACAAACCACAACGACCGAGGTACGCGAATATCGCATCACTTATCGTTGCGGCAGCGCTCCCCCACAAGGTGCACCCGCGGTCGCACCCCAGCCCGGCGCGCCCCAACCCATGCCCGCACAACCTACGGCTCCCGCGACCACACAACCTACACAATAAGCTTAACGAAAGCTGTCGTGATAACCAGCAAGCTCAGCTTGCGTCGCGGCCGTAGTCGCACGTAGCGGCAAGAACGTGTCCATCATCACAGCAAGTTCATCGGTGGTTTTGCTGCCAATGCTCGCTTCGTAGGCGCCCGGATGGGGCCCGTGCGCCAAGCCCGCCGGATGTAAACTAATTGCCCCCGGCCCAACACCACGCCGCGACGTAAAACTACCGCGTACATAATAAAGGATTTCATCACAATCAACCGACGAGTGTGGATAGGGACATGGGATCGCGTTTGGATGAAAATCGACCGTACGCGGAACGAAACTACATATCAGCGCGCCACGCGCCGCGAACGTGCCATGCCAATCGGGTGGTAAATGAACCAACCCCGCACGCGGCTGAAAATTCAAAATATTAAACGCCCACGGATATACACTGCCATCCCATCCGACCACATCTAAGGGTGAATGTTCATAAGCAAACCCATGAAATGCATTGCCGCGCTTTACCGTCAGCTCGCGAATACCCTCGTCTTGTGGGCCCTTAAACTCAGGTTTACGAAAATCACGATGACAAAAGGGTGCATCCATGCGCAGCTGCCCTGTATCTGTGCGCCACTGTTTGGGTAACCCCACGCCACCTAAACATTCAATGTGTAGCCACTGCTGTTCGACGTCTTCGTCAAGCTCAAAACGATGCACCACACCTTTTGGAATGCACAAATAATCGTTCTCGCCAAAACGCAGATCCCCAAAGGCAGAGCGGAGCACCCCTGCCCCCTTGTGCACAAAAAGGATCTCGTCGCCATCGCCATTGGAAAAGTATTCTGTGTCCGACGCGTTGGGTCGAACAAGACTCAGCACCACATCGGCATTAAACAACAATGGCACGCGTGCCTTTGCGGGTGGTCCCGCTAGACGCATCACATTATCGCTCAAATAAAGGCGTTTGCGCAGCGCCATGGCGCTGGCGTCGGGCAATGTCCAACCCAACCCGGCGCTGCGTGGCACATGCGTATGCGGTCGGTTGATATGATAAAGCAAACTATAAGGGCCGTCGAAACCTTGACGCGTCAGGCACTCTTCATGGAGCAAGGCGCCGTTCGCATCGCGAAACACGATATGATGCTTTGCGGGCAGTTCACCCGCTGCAACGCGCTCGAGCACTAAACGCGCCCTTGCGCGCGTTGTTGCCGCTCGATGCTCTCAAAAAGCGCAAGGAAATTACCACCACCAAAACCGTTGTCGCCCTTGCGTTGAATGATTTCCAAAAAGAAAGGTCCAGCTTCGCGATCGTGATGCGTTGCCGCCGAATCTTGCATAAAGATCTGAAGCAAATACGAGTGATCAGCTTTGCCGTCGATCAGAATTTCAAGCTTGCGCAAAACCTCAATGTCTTCATCGATGCGGTTAACGCCGATCTTCTTGAGTCGCTCGGGCATCATGTCGTAGTAACTTGCCGGCGTGGGCATAAAACGAATGTCGCGGCGGCGCATCTCTTCAACAGTTGGAATGATGTCCTTCACACCAAAAGCCAAATGTTGAATACCATCACCGCGGTTGTCTTCAGAAAACAAATTGATCTGTGACTTCTTAAAGAAGGGCCGCAGCGGCTCGTTATGTGCAAACTTCACACCCGAGTGGCGATCCCACATCACTTTCGATCGCAAACCCGAACCCTCGCTTTGTGAGAGCGAATGCTCTTTGGTATGAAACTGAATATCCCAATAGTGCTCAAAACCCAGCACATGCTCGAGCCAAAGCAAGGTCGGCGCCATCGTCTCAAAGTTCGCGGTCATGTGGTCGAACCCCAAAAAACCATGCTTGTTCGTGCCACCCTTCGGTTCGGCGTATACGTCCATGCCAGGGAAAGGCCTTGGAAAACCTTTGGTCTCCACGAACCTAAATGTTGAGCCACCATACGGCGTGGTGATCGAAAACGTGCGGTGATATCCGCCCGCTTCTTCATAGTTTTGAATCTCATCGATCGG
>JBGAKI010000021.1:28682-42798 GCA_044224525.1 Polyangiales bacterium
AAAAGTATGTTCAATGTTCTCGACTTCAAACACCATCGTGCCAATGCCATCGGGGTGTTTCTGTAAAAAGCGCCACGCGCGTCCACCTTCGCCCATCGGTTGCGACACAAGCAACCTACAATTGCCCGCTTGAAAATAAATCGAACGCTGGCGGCCTTTTTCCTCGAGCTCACGCGAACTGGCCGCCGTTTCAGCAAAATCAAGCTTCTCGGTATAAAAGCGCCGACTACGCTCTAAGTCATGCACATAGTAGTGAACCGCAAGCAACCGTTTGATGCCAAGATGTTCCACACTCGCCATGTTCGTCTCCTACTTTTTGGGTGTATCGGGTTGATGATCGGCATGCGCTTTTTTGAACGCTTCAAGCGCATCACATGCTTTCTCAACACGCAGTAACGTCGCACAGCTGTCGATGTCCGCCTTAAAACGACGTGCCGCATACATCTGCGGCATCAGCAAACAATCGGCCACGGTCACCGTATCCCCAAACATATACGTGCCGGCCGTTTGCGCCGCCTCACGATCAAGCGCGTGCATGCCTCGCGTAATCCAGTGGTGCAGCCATTCGTCTTGTTTAATGCCATGACGTTCAATGTCGAGAATGGTCTCACGATTTTGAAAGGGTTGGATACCTGAGTTCACCAGCTCTGCCAATTGCAACACCTTTGCGCGAGCGTACGGTTCTTTTGGGTAAAGCGCTGGTTCCGGATAAACATGCTCAAGGTAATCAATGATCGCAAGCGACTGCGATAACCGCTTAACCTGACCACCTTCTTCCCACTCGAGCACGGGCACCTGCGACATGGCATTGCGTTTCTTGAAGTCGTCAGTGAACTGCGCTTTACCGACCAAATCAACCGACACGTAGTCGTATGCCAAACCCTTGAGGTTGAGCGCAATACGCACACGCCACGCACTCGAGCTACGCCACAACGAATAGAGCTTCATGCCTTCACCACTTTTTGTTGAATGCTGCCAAACAAGTTGCGCTCGGTCGCGTCAAGCATCTCGATTCGCACTTCATCGCCCACCTTCAAAAAAGGCGTTTTCGCTTCGCCAAACTCGATCATTTCGCGCGCGCGTTTTTCAGCCAAACACGACACACCGCGCTTCGGATCGGCATTCGACACCGTGCCGCTCCCTAAAATCGTACCGGCTGTGTAAGCGCGCGTCTTAGTGATGTGTTCGATCAAATCCGCAAACGAGAAATGCATTTCGGGGCCTGCGTTGGGATCACCCACCAGCTCACCATTCAAATAAGTACGTAGCTTTAAACTGACGCGCCCCTCACTCCACGCGGCACCCAGCTCGTCAGGCGTCAATGCAAAAGGCGCAAACGCTGTGGCAGGTTTTGACTGAAAGAAGCCAAAACCCTTGGCAAGCTCACCCGGCACAAGGTTTCGCAAGGTGATATCGTTACAAATTAAAATCAACCGAACATACTTAAGGGCTTCCTTGCGTGACGTGCCCATCGGTGTATCGCCCAGCACCACACACACCTCAGATTCGAAGTCCAAACCCCAGCTTTCATCGCGCAAGGCGATGGTATCGTGAGGCCCAAGCAACACACCCGAACCACCTTGATAGACCAGCGGATTGGTCTTAACGTCTTCAGGAGGCTCCGCGCCCCGAGCTTTGCGCACAAGCACGATGTGGTTGATGAACGCTGAACCGTCGACCCACTCATAAGCGCGCGGCAGCGGCGCGCGCAGCTTTTTCGAATCGAGCGCCTCACCACTGCTCGGCGAGGTTTCAAGTGATTCAGCCAGCGCCAAAAGTTTAGGGGATGCCTTCTCCCAAGCGTCCAGCGCCACCTGTAATGTGCTCGCAACTTCCGAAGCGCGCACAAAACGTTTTGCATCGCGACTCACAACAATCAGCGTGCCGTCTTTGCCGCCCTCGCCCCTTTCACTCAGTGTAGCCAGCTTCATGCGATCAGCACCCCTGTGAATAAATCACTACCGATTGATAAATGCGTAAAAAGCGACGCCACCGATTAACAAAAAGAAGCCAAGCACCGATACCCACACTGGTGTGTCAGGTGCTTCGTCGTGCACATCGCAAACTTCACCAGGAACGTGGTCGTGATTCATGCGTGTAGACTATGCCAACTTTGTCTGCCGTCAACCGGCTTTCAAGTTCACACCGAGAACCGCACGCGCGCCCTTTGCAATGCGCAGGAACTGCGGCCGCGCCACTGCGCCCTCAACCACCTCAAAATACACGCCGGACGTCAAACACGCCCCCCTTAAGATAGCGTTGTATTGTCGCACCCTTAGCCGTCATCAACCGGCAGACAATTTAATTGTTTCAGTAGTAACGTAATTTTTCACTTTGGCGCAAATATTGCTTATAATGTAAGGCATGCAGCCTACAACCACGATCGCCCAAGCAGCGCGAATGCTCACGGCATTCTGTGCAGCCGGCCTTCTTGCGTCATGCGGCGGGCAGATTGGCAACGGGTCAAGTGTGCCTGCGCCCGCAAGTGAACTTTCAACGTCAGCGCCAATGCGTCGCCTTACACATCTTGAATATCAATCAAGTATCTCAGCACTCTTCTTCCCGGCCACCGTGAGCTCAACCAACTTCGATCTACCGCCCGACGCCATCTCATCAAGTTTCGACAACAATGCCGAAGGCATCAACATTTCTGACTACCTCATCGAGCAATACCAAAACGCCGCCGAAAACGTTGCGACGGAAGTTTTCAACAACACAGCGCAGCGTGCAAGTGTCGTCGGTTGTGATCTTGCAAGCACTTCTCTGGCGGCCGCAAGTCGAGATGCGTGTTTGCTTGCGTTTGTCAAACGCGTCGGTCGAATGGCCTACCGACGTGCCTTGAGCGACGAAGAAACCGCAGGACTTATCGCGCTAAGCAAACTACCAGCGGCCAACAACGACACCGACGCCTATGCGTCTGCAAAAATCATAGCGCGCGCACTCTTACAATCACCCAACTTCATTTTCCGCGTCGAGGTCGGCGTCGAAACACAAAAGAGTGGCACCTACAAACTGACGGGGTACGAAATCGCCACAAGGCTTGCGTACTTGCTCACCACACGGGGCCCCGACGACGAGCTGCTCGCGGCGGCCGAACGCGGCGATCTTGAAACCACCACCGGCATCGAAACCCAAGCCAAACGCTTGCTCTACGCAACCAACGATGCACGTACACCTGTGCAACAAGGCATTCAAAACTTCTATACGCAGTGGCTCAACTTGCCCAAGCTTTACACCGTTCAGCGCACCGGCTATTCACAATGGACCCCCACCTTGGTAGGTGACCTACGCACCGAAGTCACCACACTCACCGACGACTTTGTATGGAATGACGGGCAAAGTTTTCCAAACGTGCTCACCGCCTCTTACACATACATGAATAGCGCACTCGCAACCTACTACGGGGCCAGCGGCGTCAGCGGCAACGGCTTCCAAAAAGTAAATCTCGAAGCCACAAGCGACCGACCCGGACTATTGGGTCGCGCAGGCGTAATTTCAGCGAACACCAAAAGCGACGAAACGGCTGTTATTTTCCGCGGAAAATTTATCGGCAACTCGATGCTTTGCCAAGAGGTGCCTGCACCCGATCCCAAAGATGCCATGTCGGTTGGCGTGGATCGTCTCACCACGCCCAAATGCGCCGGTTGCCACATTATGATGGATAAAATCGGCAGCGGTTTTGCAAAATTCAACGCCATTGGTTTACCTGTGTCAAACGCGGGAAGCGTCAACACAAGTGGCACCATTCAAAAACTCAACGCCAAACCTTTTAATGGTATCGGTGAACTCGGACAAATCTTATCGAACGAATCCACCGTTACGCAATGCATCGTCACCAAACTTTTAACCTTCGGTGAAGGCAAACAACTCAAAACCGATGCACCTGAGGTCGCAGGTTTAAGCGCGGCGTTCGACAGCGCCAACCACGACCTACGCAAGCTGTATCTCGCCTATGTGCTCAGCGACCGTTTTCGTTACCGTGTGGTGAACCCATAATGAAGAGCGTGGAGACAATATGAAAAGGTTCAGACTATCGCGACGAACGCTGCTACGCGGCGCCACAGCAACCGGTGTGGCCATCGGTCTCCCGCGTCTTGACGCCATGCGCGATGATCACGGCAGACTCTGGACCGGCGAAGCGTACGCGGCGCCCAGCACGAAACTCATCACCTTCTTTTTGTTCAATGGCTTTCCACGTCGTGATCGCGGGTTACCCATCTACGACTTTGTCCCTCAGGTGCGCGGCCGCAACTATGCCATCACACCCTGTTTGGAACCAATCGCCGATCTAAAAAGTGACTTCACCATCGCACTGGGTTTCAACTCACAAAGCGACAACAGTGACAGCCACGCTTCGGGCACTTGCGCCTTTGCAACCGGCACCACCTCATCACTGGTCGGTGCACTGGGCCCATCGATCGATCAAATTGCGGCACAACGTGCAGGTGGAAACGGATCACTCGTGACCGCGGTGGGTAACCCGAGTGGCGACAGCAACGGCCACTCAAGCGCGTGTTTCACAAACATCTCTTGGATTGCCAAAGAACAACCTGCACCCTCGATTCGCAACCCCGTCGCGCTCTTCAACAAAATCTTTGGCAATGGCGCCGTCACCGGTGGCAACCAACCACCGCCAGAAGATCCGCTCAAGAAAGTTTACCGCCGCAATATTCTCGACTTCGTTAAGAGCGACATCGATCGTCTGCGGCCCAAGCTTGGCACCGAAGATAGAGCGCGCCTTGACGCACATCTAACGTCGATCGCAAAGTTACAATCAACGCTCGACCAAGTAGCGATCGCTTGCGACGCGCCCACGGACCCAACCAAGGCGCTCACCGTTCCCAATGTTAATCCCGGCAGCAGCGATGCAGAAAAAGCCTCGTACCAGCAGCGCCTGACCGACGCCATTCTTGGAGCCAACGGTTTCATCTCGGTGGGCGCCGTCCAAGCGGAAATCTTTGGTCTTGCGTTTCGTTGCGACGCCTATCGTTTTGGTGCCTTCATGTGCGCCAATAGCGGCACCGAAGATGCATGGGACATCACCCCCAACACGGCTTTTCCTGGCAACAAATCACTTTGGCCGGGCCACGATCCCACCAAGAGCCCCAAGCTGCTGCAAGGCGAGCGCATTCACTCGGCATTACACGCTGTGCTCACCGAAACCGACTCCACCAAACTCGAAGCGCTTCATCAACAATGGATCGCGTTCACGCAGTCAAACATGTACATGTTTCGCAAATTCCTCATGGCCATGGAAGGTGGCACGGGCGACAAAAGCATTATCGACAACAGCGTGATCTACTGCGGCCCAGAGCTTGCTTACGGCCCAGGCCATAGCCTCGATGACTATGTTTATCTCATCGCTGGGCGCGCCGGCGGCATGAAGCCGGGTAACTTTATCGAATACAACAACACCCCAACACGCGACCTGCTCTTCACGTTGCTCAAATACGCTGGCTTCAACGAAACCTCATTCGCCGGCACCAGCAAAACCGTCGCGGGCCTCGACACATAAACTGGTGACACGCACTAAAGTGCATGTCACCAAACACAACCGTCGGTGACACGCACTAAAGTGCATGTCACCAAACACAACCGTCGGTGACATGCACTTTAGTGCGTGTCGCAATCAAAAAAAACCCACAAGCTCATCGTGTACCAACCCATTCGACGCAAGCGCGCCGCCGCCATAAATCGTCTCTTCGCCACTGAGCGAAGTAAAACGCCCACCCGCTTCGCGCACAATGACCGCCGGCGCGCACATATCCCAGGGCTTAAGCGCAGGATCAATCGCCCCATCGGCCAATCCCATGGCCACCGCGCGATAGCTCAAAAAATCACCCAATCCGCGTTGCGTATAAGTCTGCGTGGCAAGCTTATCTAAAACGTGCATGCATTTCGCTTCAGCAAACTGCAGCCCACCGTGCGCCACCAGCGAGTCTTTTAGTTTACCAACCATCGACACGTGAATGGGTCGACCATTGCACGTGGCGCCCTCACCTTGAACCGCCACAAAAATCTCATTGCGCGCGGGCAAGTTCGCAATCCCGATCACAGGTTCGCCTTTGTATTCAAGTCCCACCAACGTCGACCAACCATCAAGCCCACGCATAAATGTGCGCGTACCATCGATCGGGTCGACCACAAACCGGATCTCGTTCTCACCCTTGGTTTCGCCTTCTTCTTCGCCCAAGAATCCCACCTTGGGCATGTGTTTGGTCGCGAACGCTCGCAACGCCGCTTCAACTGCTTTATCGGCTTCGGTCACCGGTGATTGATCGGCTTTAATCTGTGCACGAGCAGCGGCACCCTGCGACGCAAGCCAGAGCGCGTGCTCACCTGCAGCACACACGGCATCGATCAACAACGCAAGTGTCTTGCGCCCTCCTATCAAATCCAAATCAAAAGTACCCATACGTTCACCCAATGATCCAACAACTGTCAATAAGCGTTGCCCGTTATATAACCAAATTGCAGGGTGTTTCAAGGACGTTAACACGTCAACCACACATTGCCCACGCTTGCCAGCACTATCAAACCAAATCATCAAACATATGAAACGCCTGCTAATCGACGAACGCTCGCGGCGAAATCGCGACACCGGTACGCGCACCGCAATTGGCCTTCAACCAAGAAAACGTTATAGGATGATGTGATGGCCAAAAATCGTGAGGACATCCAATCGATCAGCGACGAGGTCTGGGCGCTGCACCGCGAAGCGCCGCCGATCGATTTGCACGCCGACACCTTGTTGTGGACGCGTTTTGTCGGCTATGACATGCTCAAGCGGCACGCCCCACCTCTACCAAAGAGCTTGCTCGGCGGACATGTGGACGTTCCGCGCCTTGAAGAAGGTGGCTACGGCGCACAGTTCTTTGGATTAGTGTCGTTGCCGTTTTTGGATCCTTCTCCACGCGACACGTGTCTCAGGCAAATCAACATGCTGCACGACGCGATCAAACGCAGTAATGGTCGCATGCATTTTGCTAAAACCCTAAGCGACACGACCACAAGCGGCATTGCAGCATTTCTAGGCATCGAAGGTGCCCATGCACTGGAAGGCAATGCGTACAACATGGAAATGTTCGCCAAAGCCGGCGTAAAATATATTGGTCTTTTACATTTTAGCGCCAACGCCTGCGGTGCCCCTGCACTGGGCTGGGGCACGGATCATTTGCAGGGGCTCACCGAATTTGGTCGCGACATCGTACGCGCATGCGAAGCGCTCGGTGTCATCGTCGACCTCACGCACATTAACCGTCGCGGATACATGGACGCTTGCACCATGGCACAAAAACCGATGATCGTGTCACACACTGGTGTGTCGGGGGTACACAACCTCAAACGCAACATCGACGATGAACAACTGCGCGCCGTCGCTAAAACGGGCGGTGTGATCGGCATTATCTCGTGCCCCGCGTTTTTGGGTCACAACACACTCGATGCCTATGTCGCGCATATCGAACATACCATCAAGGTTGCCGGTGAAGACAGTGTTGCCCTTGGTAGCGACTGGGACGGTTTTGTGCAACCCGTCAGCGATCTTGACGAGCCCGCAAAGTTGCCCTGGGTGACTCAGCTGATGCTTGAGCGCGGTCACTCACACGCGCGCATCGCGAAATTGCTGCGCAAAAACGTGCTGCGCGTCCTTAGCGCATAACACCCTAAAAGACGTATTTGCTCACCAAGGACTTCATGTTACCGTGTCCTGCTGGATACACTTTCCCAGGAGGTCTTATGAGGAAATATCATGTTATGGCCAATATCCCTTGGCTTACCTTGCTTTTTTCGATGCATGGTTGCTCGAATGAACCGGGTGAGACCCATTCCGTCGCGGCAAACCAAGTCAGCGTCGAATGTTCAACCCTCGATAACCCCGAGCGCATTGTCAGCTTTTCGATTGGCAACAGTCAGAGCAACGCAACCCATTACAAGATCGCTGATGGCCCCTTTACTGTCATTAGCTATCAGTTGAACTATTCAACAAATGATAACGACGCGTTGGTTCTGTTTGTTGAAAAAACGTTGGGGAATAAAACGCCATGCACACTCGATCCCTCAGACGCCACGTCTTTTAACGAGGGAGTCGTGTATTCGCTTCTACCCGTGCTTCTTGGTCGCGACACGATAGGCGATGCCACCGTTGAACATCAAGGCATCTACCCCGTACCTGAGGGCTACCATCTTTGTTTAGACAAATCAGGCATCTATCTAGACCAGACCAACTTCGCCTTCAAGCCCGCGACGGTTGTTATCATCAAACCTAAGACAACCACTTAAACCCTACGCAAGCCACGTTCTGCGAGACACGTCGCGCGATCGCGAACTCAAACTAGGAGGTGTCCTCAGTTAGCGGACCGAGGTAGTGGGTTTTATTTGAGTTTTAGAGACACTTTGTTCGACGACGAATGCCAAAAGGCATTTGGAGGAGAAGAAAGTGGCTATAAAGCTCAAATAAAACCCGCTACCGACGGGAGCTAACTGAGGACACCCCCTTAGTGCAGCGTGTTGAGTGCAGCACACAGTGCATCGTTTTCTAAGCCCGCACTGTCGCGCGTAGGCGTACCATTGTTGCCAGCCGTCATGCTCCACACAATGCCCCCCGCTTCGGCACGGTTTTCGCTTTGTACACTCAGTAAAGTGTCGGCAAAAACGGCGAATTTTTGTTGCAAAGCACGATCATTTTCGAAGGTGCATCCAGGTTTATTTGCATCATCGACACCACCTTGTCGATCACACACCACCATCGGAAAACCTATTTCGCCAAAATAAACCGGTTTGCGACGCTGTGACTCCGTCAGGTATCGCGTCGCGAAAAAGACTTTCTCTTGGGTGATCGTAATGGTGAGCGGGTCAGGTGCATCATCATACTCATAATAATGCATCGACACCAAATCGACAGTATCGAGCGCATTAATTCGATAAAAATCGTTACTGGACACAAAAGGCGAAACAGAAAAACGCTCGCCGGCAAGAGGGTATCGTGTGTTCATCATCCCCGTTGCAATGAGATGGTTAGGATCGGCTCGACGAATAACACCCGTGATTTGCGCCATGAATCCAATCAATGCATCGGCCCATGGCTGTGCGTCATCACACAACTCCTTTGGGTCGTCCGCGCAATGCCTACGCCAAAGGTGCGGCTCGTTCATAACTTCCCAAACCGCGATCGAGGGCTCGTCTTTAAAAGCACCGGTGATGTCGTAAACATAACGCTCAAAGTCAAAGCCCCAACGCGATCGATAATCACCCTCAAACCACTTTCTGACGTCTTCACGGTGCTGTGCGAATGCGTTCTTAGCCTCGTCGTCAGCACCTTCGCTGCAGCGATACGCACCGTTGTCAGGATCAAAACACATGTTGGTTGGAAAATCATGCAGCGTAATAATAAACCTTGGTGTATAGGCAACACCTTTGGACTTCAGCGCGGCCGCAACGCGCTTGGATGCATCGATTACCCGCCTGATATCATCGATGGCCTGCTGGTTCGACACTTCGTGCACGTCGCCCCAATAACCCACCAAGTATTTGGTACCGAAAAACCGCACGATGTTCGCGCCGCACGTCTGCGAGAGCGTCGTCAACGTCGCCTCAAGCTGCGCATCACTAAGATGCGCCAGCCCAAAAATATTAAACCCTTTCATGCGAAACTGAGTGGCGCCATCAACCAACACGCCTTCCGATGAGACACGCAGATATTGCTCCCGCTCTGCCTGCGCGCTTCGAGAGTCATGCAAATCTTCCTCTGACGTGCACGCGTGAAGTTGCAACCATGTCAGGGCAATATAAACTACGACGCGATATGAGGTAGAACCCATCATGTTGGGGACACCGGCATGGACGGGTCAGCAGGCGTGACGCCACAAGTGGTAAACTCTACTTGATAGTTGATGACGGTTCCGTCATGCAGCGTCACCAACACTTTATAGGGTTCGGCAGCTTTCGCTTCCCATCCTTTGGGAATGAATACCAGTGTGGAAGGCCCATAACCATCCTCTGCCTTATACTGTTCAAGGGCCAACTCAACGCCATCGCCTGCGCGTTCGACACGAACATGAGCGCCATCTAGGTTAAGCGTGTCAGAATGAAATGACCATCGACGCATACGCTCTGGATAGTGATTCATTGCAAGCTCAAGTGGAGCAAAACCGGGGTTTGGATATGCCATCCATGCTCGAGCGTTCGAAGGAATAACGAAAGGTTGGGTCGAATAACCATTTTCATCAACTTCAAAAACGCTAAAGCATCCGGTCGCCACGTACGAGTCAATATTGTATTGTGGTAGGTGCGTTTTATTCGCAGCAAAACCAATCGATGTCTTGGTGAGCTGCGAATCCAAAAACCAACGTCGATGCCCAACAATGGCGTTGTTATCGCCGCCATCGGCAAATAAGTTGTCGATCAATTTCACGGGCGACAATGTGGTTTGAATGCTCATCCAACCATCAAGCGCAAGGTTACTCGTGCGCGCCGCACGCTGAGCTTCCGGGCCCAGCTGCTTCATGCACTTGAATGTAGCAGGCGGAAAATGGGATAAATCTTGATTGGCTGCCATGACGACAGCACATGCTTGCGCATCTTGATGATGCACCGAATCCTCAACAACATTGGGCGCGGCACCGCTGAGCCATCGGTAGGTGTTGAGCGCGCGCAGCGTATCGCTCATTGTCATCGCCTCATCGCGGAATTCACCCAGTTTGCATTCCTTCGCGTCTCCCATCCAAACGGGTTGTGACAAATCTTGCTGGGGCACGCGTCCCAACCAATGGCCACAAACTTCTGCCTCGGAACGCGCGTCGAGCGCAGCGCTTACGACAGGCACGCAGGTTTTGCTTGTTATGTCGCAAAACGAATCGAACCCACACGACGTTGCACTACATGATTGCTGCGCCGGTGGATGTTTCTGCGCATCAAAGGGGTCGCCTTCGATGACGCCTGTACACGCGGCTATAAAAATAATGGAAAGCAAAGAAATACGAGAAGAGAAAAGGTGCATAGGCAAACCTCTGTAAACGAAGAACATGCATTGAGAATGCAAGCTTCATACCAGACACAACACTAACCAACTTTGGTCACCAGATGCCAATGGCCCTAAAAATAGGTCGCTTTTAAATAACAACTAGAATGGATCATCACATAAAAAAGTGAATTTCCACTCGCACTGTACAACCCGGGTACAAAACCCCTCAGTCTTCGCTCACCACAAACCCAAACGCTAGCCCTCAATGCAACGAACAGGCTCTTTTCCTTCAGGTGTTTTGACATCGGGTAACTTAACACCTTTAGGAGCGCACTTCGCCTTCGTCGTTGCACGTTGAATGCACGCTTCAAGTTTCGCGTCCATTTGCCAGCTGCATTGCTGTGTTTTCTTGTTGCGTGCACACGTCGCTTGTTCATAACACGCATACTGCGGGCGATACTCACACGTGGTGGTCATCGATTTAGCAAGCGACGCGTCAACACACAGCTGATTTGAGCACCCAGCGAGCACACAACCATCTTTCAGAATGGCTTTGGTCACTTTTTTGGGTGCTTGCGCAGGTTGCGCAGGCTGAGGCACGGGTTTGGTATCCGAGGGCCATGGCGCTGTTTTGTTATTTTCAGGTTTGTTACTCACCGGTGGTTTTTCGACCTGGCTCGGTGCTTGATGCTCACTTGGATGAATGCCAAGTTTAGCGAAGCACGCATTCGCATCAGGGGTCATCACCCAGCCACACTTGCCATTCTTAGGCAAGCACTGCGCTTCGCTATAACACGCGAATTCGGGCTTCTTGGTGCATTGCGTGACTTGTGCCCCTTTGCGTTTGTCGGTGCACACCTCGCCGTAACAGCCCGTACGCGTGCATTCTACGGGCACCACCATGGTAAGTTTGCCTTCTTTTTTGGCTTGTTTCAGTCGTGCTTTTTGCTTTTCGCTGGGCTGAAAGCCCTGCGCACTCACATCGCGACCGCTCACAAAACCAACAGCCAGCGCAAATGCCAAGGTAAACACAAAAAACGAGCGAGAAGTTGTCATAGGTGTCGAGTATCACAGAGTTGGACGCACGCCAACCCTTATTATTCGCAAAAACCCGCCAAGACCAACAAAAGAGCTACGAATCATCCCCCGACAAAACAGGTGCCGGACACAAATGTTTGTGGTCTTCGAGCCACTGCATCGCTTCAAAAAACACATGGGATTGGTGCACCTGAAGCACGCCTCGCTGACCAATACAATCACGCAAACTCGTGCGTGGAAAAGATTTGAAAACAATCTCGCCCGACATATCAAAACGTATTTCATGATCGATCATGGCCCCTGGCAGGCCACGTATCGCAGATGTTTTGATCTCAGACGAACCCACATCGGCGCCTTTAAATATCACAGCAAACGTGGCGGCCTGACTAATCTCGTCGGCCACATCAAACAGTGCTTCCATCATGATGACGCGAAACAACTTTGGCCTAAACGCATCCTGGACAACACCAAGCGCCTGACGTGCTTCGAGCGCCGCAACATGCACATCGATCGGTCTGCGTAAATCGCGTGTAAATGTTGACTGCTCAAACAAATACTCGGCCTGGTTAATCACCTCAAGCGTTTCGCCACGCGTCCACTGCACAAAGGCGCGCACGAGCGGTTGACAATATGTTGCACTCGGTTTGATAGCAGTATGTGCCGTGCAGCGCGCACCATCCCACTCAGGCTTGAGCGGGCACGATGCCCAATATTCATCAGACTCGTCGTCATGATGTTGATCGTGCACATCGTCGGCCGATACGATCAGAACCCCCATCAACCCCAGAAGAACTACAGCTAGCCACACACGTAACACAGCAGGAATTCATACCACAGTCTAATTTGATATCAAGAAAGGACCTACTGTCGACGTGCCGATGAAGGCACTCGTTCTATGCGGCGCGCAACTCAACTACCTCGCCGATTGTTTTAGGGGGGTCCTCAGTTAGTGGACCGAGGGAGCTAACTAAGGACACGCACTAGGACACCCCCTAGGACACGCACTAGGTAGTCTGCTCTAGCGCACTCTTTAGCTCAGCTTCAAGACGCGCAAGCTCGGCTTGGGCCTGTTCAAGATTCTCGCGCGCCTCTGAGATTGCGCCATTGGTCGACACGGTTTGTGCCGCTTTGGTCGCGCTGCGCTTAGCGCCCCCCACCCAACCTCGCTTACCACCAAGCAAAGCACCCAAAATAGTGGCGCCCATCTCAAGGCCCGTTTGCAGCGCTTTTTCGTTGCGTTTACCTTCCACTTTTTCAAGCTTCTCTTCGCACATGCGCACGGCTTTATGGGCACGTTCAATCTTAGCGCGATAAGCCTCTTTCAATTTTTCAACTTTGCCAAGCTGCGCAGCGCTTGCCACCGGGGTGCTCACCTGCACATGAGGCGCTGGCGATGCTGTCGTCACAGGTGCGCTGCCTTTGGCATCTTTCATCAAAACTTTGATTTGCTCACGCGTCAGCGGCCCGCGCAAAAAACTCAAAGCAAAACGCGTCTGCATCAACACGGGCTCTTTGGCATAGGCGCTGCCAAGCACAAACTGCCGTGGTTTGAGCGAACTCAACAACGCGTCGACGGCAGCGCGATCAAGTTTCACGTCGGTGGCCGCACTTGTCAGTCCATCAATCACACGCGCTTTATCTTGCTCGGTCTGTAAACGTCCCAAAAACCATGTACCTGTGTTGGCCAAACCCTTGTAATCAAGATCCACTGGGTTTTGCGTGGCAAGCACCACACCAAGGCCGTAAGCACGCGCTTGTTTGAGCAGGGTCAGCATCGGCTCTTTACTGGGCGGATTGGCGACTGGCGGAAAAAAACCAAATACCTCATCCATATACAAGAGCGCACGCAGCGAGGTCGTGCCCGATTGCGAACGCATCCACGTGATCAGTTCATTGAGCAGAAGCGTCACAAAAAACATGCGTTCACTCTCGCCCAGATGTGCAATCGACACGATCGCAAGCCGTGGTTTTCCTGCACCAGTCCAAAGCAAACGCTGAATATCAAGCGCTTCACCTTCGTTAAATCCTGCAAGTGCGGGCGAGGCCAGCACGTTGTTGATGGCAAGTGCCAAATTCTGTCGCTTTGTGGGCGACAGCACATCATCGACTTGCATCACA
>JBGAKI010000022.1:0-42191 GCA_044224525.1 Polyangiales bacterium
AACCTACTTTGCTGAGAACGCGCGTACTGTGCTCGACGTTGTCCCACCTTCCAAACCTGACACCCAGAAGACCGAGGCCAAATAATGTTAACCCTTACGTCTATTCGTTCTAGCCTACCAATGCGCCATCTTAGCAATAAGGTCGCGCTCATCGCGCTATTTGCAACAACACTGTGTGGCTGCGCAGGCTCACAAGCCAACAGAACCCATTTGCAACCCACCGAAACTAGCGCAGGCAAAACCGCACCCACCGACGCAGCCGACAATAGACAAGCACCACCTGCCTCGGGCCCCGCACGCGATGTTGTGTTTCCCCCGGTGGTGCGCGACCACCTTGCGAACCATCTCGAAGTTAATGCGGTGATGTGGCAGCAGCTACCCTTGGTCGATTTCTTAATCGTGATCCGCGATGGCAATGCAAGCGACCCCGAGCGCCTGCCCGGGTTGGCGCAAATGACCGCAGCCTTGCTCAAAGAGGGCAGCAAAAAACGCAACAGTGCCCAACTCGCGGAAGCCATCGAATACCTTGGCGCAAGTTTTAATGTAAGCACCGACGCCGATTCGATGATCATTTCGATGCACACACTTCGAGAACACGCCGAAGAAGCGCTTGAAATCGTCGCGGAGGTCATCACCCAACCCGCATTCAGCGAAGCCGAGTTTGAAAAATTGCGCAAGCGAGAACTTGACCGACTGGCTTTGCAAAACCGCGATCCAGAGTTTTTGGCAGCGCGCGAGTTTTATGCACGCCTCTATGGTAAGCACCCTTACGCACACATCGATGCAACGGTTGACTCTATCAAGGCGATGAAACGCAAAGACATCGTCGATTGGTATAAAAAACACGTACACCCTGACAACGCGTTTTTGGTTGCGGTGGGCGACCTTCCGCCCACGCGTGTGCATGAACTTGCGAGTAAAACGTTGAGCTCATGGAAAGCAGGTACCAGCACTGCTAAAGAAAACAAAGAGCCTCTCGCACAAACATACCCCGCGCGTGAAATCATCATCATCGATCGACCCGAGTCGGTGCAATCGGTGATCACGATGGGCAACATTGCGCTCGCGCGAAACAACCCAGACTACATCACGCTACGCGTGGCCAACCAGGTGCTCGGGGGCTCGGCGTCCTCACGCCTGTTCATGGACTTGCGTGAAAAGCGCAGTTTGACGTATGGCGCGTATAGCGCGGTCGGCAGTCGCCAACAAAGCGCGCCGTTTTTGGCACATGCCGCCGTACGCGCAGAAGTTACCGAAGAAGCGGTCGGCGCTTTCGTCGAGCACCTTGAGCGCATCACCACCGCCACCGCTACTGATGACGAGCTGGTCAACGCCAAACGCTTTTTGAGCGATTCTTTCCCTCTCAAAATCGACACCCCCGACAAGATCGCTCGCCTTTTGGCCGACTTGCGTATCTACCACCTACCCGACAGCTACTACGAGACTTACCGTAGTGATATCCGCAACGTACAAAAAGAGGAGGCGCTGAACGCCGCAAAGCGCTATATTAAGGCAGATAAAGGCCTTGTCGTGATCGTCGGAAATGCCCAAGCGATCGCCGAACCTCTCAAGAAATTTGGCTCGGTACAAGTGATCAAGCCATAAACAGATTATGTGTGGAATTGTTGGATACGTAGGCACGAAAAACTGCACACCCATCTTGCTCGATGGACTGCGCAGACTTGAATACCGCGGCTATGACTCGGCAGGCGTAGCCATTCATGATGGCACACGCCTCAACATCATTCGCAGCGTAGGAAAGCTCTCAGAACTCGACCGAGCACTCGAAGGCAAAACACCTCAAGGCAGCCTTGGCATCGGACACACCCGTTGGGCCACTCACGGCAAACCCAACGAAGTCAACGCCCATCCACATTATGTCGATGGCATTGCCGTGGTACATAACGGCATCATCGAAAACCACGCCACCCTGCGTAAAGCACTTATCGCTGCAGGTCGCAAGATGACCAGCGACACCGACACTGAGCTCATGGCCCATCTGATCGCACAAAAATGTGCCAAAGGGCTCGGCTTATTTGTTGCCGTTCAAGAGTCACTCAAAGAACTACATGGCGCTTTTGCCATCGCGGTCGTGTCCGACAAAGAACCGGGCACAATCATCGTCGCCAAACAAAACGCGCCGCTCGTCATTGGCTTGGGTGATGGCGAAAACTATTGTGCAAGCGACGTGCCCGCGCTACTTCAACTCACGCGCAAGATGCTCTTCTTAGAAGACGGCGAAATGGCAGAAATCCGTAAAGACGGTTACACGCTGCTTGATCACAATCTCAAAGCCGTGAAACGCGAACCGACACATATCGATTGGACGCCCGCGATGGCTGAAAAAGATGGCTTTAAGCATTTCATGCTTAAAGAGATTTACGAACAGCCGCGCGCCCTCGAAGACACCCTACGTGGGCGCATCGATCGCGAGCGCGAATGTGTGGTCGGTGAAGAAATCGGTCTCAGCGACGTCGAGCTCAAGGGCATCGAGCGAGTAATTCTTTTGGCATGCGGCACAAGCTATCACGCATCCATGCTCGGGCAGCGCTGGATCGAACATTTTGCAAGCATTCCCGCGCAAACCGAACTCGCCAGCGAATTTCGCGCCCGCCAACCCGTGGTGGGCCCCAAAGACCTGATCATCGCCGTGAGCCAATCCGGAGAAACACTCGACACCTTGGCGGCCGTCAAACACGCCAAAGAACGGGGTGCATCAGTCCTTGCGATTGCCAATGTGATAGGCAGCGCCATCCCCCGCCTGAGCAACGCTGCATTTTACACCCATGCGGGCCCCGAAATCGGCGTCGCCTCAACCAAATGCTTTTCCACACAAATGGCTGCGCTTTTGCTCTTTGCATTACACCTTGGCCGAGTGCGCGACCGACTCCAGGCAAGCAAACTGAGTGAAATTTTGGCAGCCGTTGAACACCTGCCCAGCCAAATCCGCGAAACGCTCGAGCAATGCGAAGACACCGTGCAAAAGTTGGCACGCGAGTTTGTCGAAGCACGTGACGTGCTTTTTCTTGGGCGTGGCACCAGCTTTCCCATCGCACTTGAAGGTGCACTCAAACTAAAAGAAATTTCCTATATTCACGCCGAAGGGTATGCCGCGGGCGAAATGAAGCATGGCCCGATTGCGCTGATCGATAAACACCTGCCAGTATTTATCCTCATGCCGCAGGACGAAACGTTTGAAAAAACATCCAATAACCTCGCCGAGGTGCGCGCTCGTGACGGGATCGCAGTCACACTCACCGACAAACAAGATGCGATTGAAGGATTGCAAAACCAGCACGTGATTCGTTTGCCCTCGACTCACCCTGAGCTATTCGCCTTCCTTAGCGTGCTACCGCTGCAGCTTTTCTCTTATTATATGGCTGAGCTTAAGGGTCACGATGTCGATCAGCCACGTAACCTCGCTAAAACCGTCACCGTCGAATAACTCAGCGGATCATCAAATAGCCAAACGCCGAACGCCAAGCAGGGCTTGGTATTTGAGTGATGCAATTACCTGTGTAAACGCGTGTTCCGGAGGTAGCTAAACATGCACCATACGCAGCGCGCGTACCGAAACCAACCACTGAATCTGGATTATCGCACTGGTTGTTCTCGTCACCCAAAATCCCAACCCTCACAACAGCGGCCATCGAACCACCGGTGTCATGCACGTTAATACCCTCGAGCGCGCAATTGCCGCCCTGCAATTCACTTCCTTCAAGCAATCCAAGCCAAGCGACACGACCTAGAGAACTTGCCACATAGCTATCCGTCATAAACAATGCGCGTAACGAAGCACCGGACGCGCTCAATACCAACCAGTTCGTTTGACCGCCGAATGTCATGCCAACCCGCAACTGGGTCAGCGGTATGGTTGTGAAAGGCATAAGCTTGGCTTCAACTGGATCCATATTGGTTGACGTTTCGTTGAGCCTTTGAGCGTTCGTCCAAATCGGCTGATCGTATTCGAACGTCGACTGCGAACCGTCTAACTTGGCAGCAAGCGTCCACCCACCGCCATCGGCCTGAAGCTCACAGTACGCGGCAAAGCTTGGGGTTGGACCACTGTCATCGATGTCAAGCATGTAGACGCCACTTTGCGCTTGTGGATAACCATCGCGAATCGCAGCGCAACTCACCATAGGAACCGAGGGCCCCCCACAAGACAAGCAACTCCCGCCACAATCGATGTCCTGCTCATCATCATCCTGAACGCCGTTAGCACAATGGGCTGGCAAACCAGCATCGGCGCCATTCTTAGACAACGGCTCATAGCCTACTCGACCACAGGCCGTCGCGAACACCAGCAAACACACGCAGTTAAGGCACTGGCTTAACGCAAACAACCTCATACGCGTTTGAGAATACCTCAAGTCGATCTAACTCACTAGGGTTGTGCACCAATTTTTTGTGTTCCCACTGGCGGACGCCATGAAAACAGCGCACCACTCACGGGTCGGTTGAACTGCATGTTACTAAAATCAAATCGGTTACGATTACCTTGGGCGTCGATAATGATCACGCGATGCACAACGCCGCGACGCTCTGCCGACCTATCAACATAAAAAAGAACCTTGGCGTACTGCGCTTGCGCTTTCAGCGGTGTGAGCTCAAGCACGTACCCATCCGTAAAGCCGTACTTTTTCGCATCAAGCAACTTGGGTCGAAATATGTTCGCGAGTTTTCCAGTGCCCACCAAAAAGGTCAACGCCTGAGGAAGTTCGGCATTTTTTAGGCTTTGCTCGATCATTTGCCCAGGTTGTTTACCTTCGCCCGGCTCATAAATAATTAGCGTCTTGCCATCACTGACAATCTTCTTATTGTTGGGCGCAGCATAATCCCACCGCATTTTACCGGGTTTGCTAAACACCACTTTACCCGTTGATCGCTGGGTTTTCTTATACAGCTGATAATAATACGTCTGCGTAAAGTCCGAACCAACGTTCTTGACCTGATCGTAAAAACTCTGTACTTGCTGCACCACGCCTAACGTTTGGTTAGTCGCTTGATCCGCCGCGTATGCAACGTGATCGAAAGTAAACGCCATTGTGAAGGCAATCATCAAGACCCAGCGCAGGGTGCGTAAACATGAGCGTCGGTTCATGGCTGCAATAGTAGTCGGTTGTGCCATAGGTGCCACCACATTGTTTAGACGACGCGCTGCTTGTGATATTCACCGCACTTGTACGCTGACTACAGAGTTGTTTGCGGCCATGCTACCAACATCACAGTCACACAAGCGTTGTCATCCGCATCGTATGCCACTCCCACCCCCCAATCGGTCAATCGCTTGTCAATCAGTGTGGCATGGTGCGAAGGACTTTCTTCAAGACCATGCAATGCATCAGGCAAAGAGCTTGCACGCGCCACAACCTCGCCCACAACGCGCGCGGTCAGACCACGTCGCCTAAGCCGATCACTCGGATCATCGTCACCCGCATTATGCACAGCGCGTCCAATCTTACACATCAACATCGAATGTTTCTCAGAGATATCATCCAAAAGCGTGTTGCGGCGAAGCGATACGGGCACACCTGCACGCTTACGCAAACTCTCAAACCAGCGCTTGGGATCATGTTCTAACTGAGCCACAGACATGGGTTGTTTGGTTAACCAGCGTTCGGCAAGCACCTGAGGCCCCGCGCTATTTTCACCAAGGAGTTGTACCTTACTTGCCGCCATCTCAAGCGACAACTTGAGCGATGCATGTTCGGTATTGCTTGCCTTTATAGGATACTTAAGCACAGCGCCTGTACGCGTTTCAATCCAAAGTTCAGGACGAACGAAACCCTTACGCCAGCGCATCTCAAACGAATACACATCGCCCACACGTGTGACACTCAGTCTACCTCGATCGGGTGTCGCAACGAGCGCACGTATATTTGAATTGCTTGCGACACCACAACGCACTGGCACGCCGTATTGCTTACGCATTTTTTCAAGCTCACTCGACACCTTCTCAGCGTTTAGCGTCGAACTACGAATCGCAGTCAACGCCGCCACATCCGAACCGTGGGCCTGCGCATCGGCCTTAATCGCATCAAGCGAAGCGTACCGACCACTCAAAAAGCGCTGAGCAACGCGCGTCAACGTAGAATCCACATCGCACGGTGCAGGTTGCGCAGCAGCAACTGTAACGCCACTTAACCCGAGCATCATCCAAACAAAGAAGGCAAACCGCATCATGATACAGTATAATCGAGGCCCGGCACACCACGAAACAATCGCTGCAAAGCAATCATTCAGTAGTTTAGCGACGTACCATACGATCCCTCAAATGGGGCTTAGGTTGCGCCAATGCAAGCACCACACACTCGACACCATCAGCGTCGCGCGACATACCGACGCCCCACTTGGTAAAACGCTTATCGATCAGCGTCATATAGTGTGCTGGGCTTTGCGCTAGACTATTAAGTGCATCCGAAAAACTCTCAGCGCGCGAAACCACTTCCCCGGTATGTTCGACGAAGAAGCCTCTACGACGCAATCGCGTAGCCAATCGACCTTCGCCCACGTCATGTGTTGCTTTGCCATATCGACACATCGCATCAGCATGTTCTGAAGCAACTTTATCAAGCAAACGCAATCGCTTAACGGAGTGTGATTTGGATCGCAATCCCCGAAGCCAAAGTGCGGCATTTTCAGTATGAAAATGGCGATTATTAGGCACATCCATATAACGCGCCGCAAGCACATGAGGCCCTTCGACGCCATCTCCCATTAACTGTACTGAACTAACGTCTGCCGCGCGCGGCAGCAATAAACGAGCATCGTGTTCGCCATTTAGAGCGATCACACGCACACTGTCATCGCGATAGCGCGCGTACAGCCGCGGCGCGTCAAAGCGAGTTTCCCACGTTGCGGTCACATGCATCGACGCGCCTCTTGTGTCGATCACAAGTCGCCCAAGCTTAGGTGTTGCGATCACCGCATATCGACCACGCGATTCGGCGATGCCACATCGCACTTGACTGCCATGAAGAACGTGCACTTCGTTTACAAGATCAGCCACTGCATTGCTGTCAACATGAACGCCAACGTCAGCCACAAATGAGACCACGTCACTACCCCACGCCTGCAAATCCGCTCGCATTTGAACGCCGCGATAGTCTGCGTCGTCGATCAACCTTCGCGCCGATCGGTCGAGCAAAGGGTCGTGTTCACAGTCAAAGTCTTGCGCCGCAACGTTTTGCACCATCAAAAACCACAAAGCTACGACACAACATACTCTCATTGTTCTACCGTGGTCGCTCCTGAAACAAAAGACGAACACCCAAACCTAGAAAAATGCTGGCTGATACATTTTGCATCCACAACTCAAATTGAGGCTTAGCGCGTAACCAATCTGCGACAAAGGATGACGCCCACACAAGCAACGCAAAAAGAACCGATGCGATGAACACATGCGTTGCGCCAAGCACAACCACCGCCATACTCTGAGTGCTTTCCCCGAGCGGAATAAACTGTGGGAAAAAAGCAACAAAAAACAAACTTACCTTCGGATTCATGAGGCAAGTCAGCAGCCCACGCATCATAAAGCCCCCTGGGCTGCTAGCACGCACGGCGGTAGTAATAAGCGAGCGCTTACGATTCATAAATGTGCGAGCCGCTAGATAAAGAAGATATGCCGCGCCCATCCACTTGATAACATTAAAGAGCGCCGCCGACTGTTGTAAAATGGTAACCAAACCAGTGACAACAAACGTAATATGAACAATGTTCCCAACAATAATTCCCGTCGCACACGCGAACCCTGCGCGTTTTCCGTAACTGACACTGTTGGTCAAGGTGAAGATGTTATCGGGTCCAGGGCTGATCACAAAAATCGCACACACAGCACAAAATGTGAGGTAGGTTTCTAGGGTCATTCGCGGTTTTCTAGTTCACATTATAACAGAAAACCACGCAAGAACCGACCCTTAAAACTGCCACCAAAGTGCCAGATTGGGAAATACCTCCCAGCGACGGCTGGCATGTTGCACCGTCGCGCCACCCCCTAAATGAAACATCTGCCAGGCGTGCGCATAAAAAACGAAGAACTGCTCGCGCGTCATCTCAGAATAGAGCGCATCAGAAATATATGTAGGCACATTAACCACAACACCTGTTTGCAATAAGTCATGCTCCCCAAGCAAAATCAATAGGTTCGCATTAGGCGTCAACCAATGGCGTTCAATCGCACCGGTGTTGTCGACCAACGTCGGTTTGAAGTCGACTAAAAAGTTATAGGTCTCAACACCCACAAACGCGTTCTCAGTATTGGAAGGTCCGGAATTGATGCTGTAGCCGAGCGAGCCGGTCACAATGAAACTTGATGACAACACAAGCGACGCACGGGTCTCAAGCGACACGCCAAGGTTTGACAGCGTCGAGGGGTCACGCAACCTTGGGGCGAACTCCGCCGCCGCGGTCAGTTTCATTGCGACGGTCAAAGGCCCCGATAGAAGCCTAACTTTGGTCGCGAGTGTAGGTCGCTCGAAAAATGACAGAGGATCAGCCAACGTCTCGATCATCACATTGTCACCGACGCCAATCGCGGTGGGATATCCCACGCCCAACGTAATTTCACCACGGCGAAGGGTATAAGCCGTCGCACGAATCGGCGGGGCGCCATATTTCCATGTCGGTCGAAATGCTGGCGAGTATCGACCTTTGGTCACATCTTCGTCAAATGGCACCGTATGCATCTGCTCGTCGCGCACGGTTCGAAGTTCCCCTTGTCGCAGTGCAATGCGCGTTAAAAGAATTGTATTCGTAAGACGCTTTTTCAAAAAGTAGTCGCCAGGGGCTAACACGAGCTTAACAGTACGCTCGGGTGCTTTAACAACCTCCGCCACCACCTCATTTTTGTTTCGGTCAAACACCAAATACGTGCCGATCGTTCGTTGATCAAAAACAAGCGCCGCCTCTTTGATTGCAAGCCAACTCAGTACGAGTTCATGCTCGCCACTCAGATCCATGCGATAGGACGGATGTTGCGTGCCGCTACGTGAACCTGCGCTATGACTCACTGTGTAATAATAAGCGTAACGAAACGCCTCTTCGAGCGTGACTCGATTGTCTTGGTTGAGATCACCTGCGCCACGAATTGCGCTTACAAAATAGTGTGAAAAAACCGACCCACCAATGTCATCGCTTTCAATCGATGCCTCCTCAGCAGTGCTTGAACTTATCCAAACAGCCCCCTTAACCGCTTGTGGTGCATCCCAAGTAATATCGTATGACGCTACCGTTTTGCCGCCCTTTTGTGCGGTGAGCGCGCCCGACTGACACGCATCCATCACGCCAATGCGAAGATCTACGTTTACGTTACCCAACTGTTCACGCAGATCTTTCAGGTCGTAACGCTCCGAACCCAAAAGAAGCGCATCGCTGTCGGCATGCCCCGAGTAATAAAAGATCAGTGTCTTCTTGTCCGCGTGAGACTGAACCCGGCGCGCAAGTTGAAGTACGGAATCGCTCAACTTTTGCTTGGAAGGATCAAAAACAAGTATCGTGTTTTCTTTGGGCACACGACCAAGTTCAATCAACGCATCATAAACTTTGCGTGCATCACGTTTGGCATAACGCAGCGACTGTTTGCCCACCGGAGCGCGATTCGATCCGATAATAAGCGCGTAACGTGTTTCGGCCCGTACGTGTGACACCAGCGCCAACACATGTAGTGCACCGCACAAAAAAAACCAGCGCACTTACAAATCCTTACGCAGCGCGATATAAGTGACTTCGCAACCTACATGAGTCAGAGCCTCCTCCGGTTGAACCTTGGCCTCGGACGACCTGAGCTTCTTCAACAAATCCTCGGCAAGATCAGCCTTGTTGCAAAGCGCAACATAGAACGCCTCACGCGCGGCTTTGTCATCAAGCTCAATGGCTCCCTTAATCACCTGGCGCACACCGCGCTTAACAAGACCAGGCTGCTGACCGCGCACAGGGTCGTAAACCATCACCGACCCAAGACTGTCAGCACCCAATAAATAAATATATCCAGATTGCGTCGTGTCAAAAACAAAACGCAGCTGATCATGCGGTTTCAAAACCTCGTCTTTATTAAGCACCCAAGGTTTGCTGACACCCTTTCGACGCACGTAAACACGCACACTAAAGCCGCCCTTATAACGAATCGTTGGCGCCGTGGGTTCAACCGTACGCGAATGAAATAGAATCCTAGGTAACGTGGTAAGCCCAATCACGCACACTGCCGCCGCAGCGACCAGCGATAAGCGCGCAGGGCTTATCGCCGTCATGGTGCTCAATGTACGCAATACCCCCCATCGTTGAGCAGGTCGTTGTTTCGCTTTCTCAAGCGCTTCTTTGGATAACTCAGGCAAGGAAAAACGCCCTTGAAACACGCGGTCATCATCAATCAACGCTTGAAGGCGTTTGCCACACTGCTCGCACGCGCGCAGATGTGTGGCCACATGTGCAAGCTCATCACCTGCAAGTTCACCCAAGCGGTGTCGATCAAGCATCAAGTCAGACAAATGTTGTATTTCGACATTCGTAGTCATTGGCTTAACCTCGCAGCTTCTTCACGAAATCGCGCGAGGCGATGACTGATAGCACGTCGCGATAGCCCCATCACCTTGGCAATCTCGTCCGGACTCATGCCGTCAAGATAGTGATAAACAGCCACGTCGGAAAGCTCTTTGGGTAGACGCGACAACAAACGTGCGACTTCAAGCGCCGCTCCCGGATCTGCGTTGGGCGCCGACCCAATGTTAAGCTCGCTCGCCTCGGCGGTAGGCTTTCGGTCGCGGATCTTATTGAGACACAGGTTTGTTGTGATGCGATATAACCACGTTGATGGCGAAGCATCATGTCTGAACGAATCATAGTGACCGATCACTTTGATAAATACCTCTTGCATCACATCCCTGGCCTCGTCCTCATTCTTGAGAATTTGCAGAGCGCGGCGCAGAACCAGCGAACCGTACTTACGGTAAAGTTCCTCAACGTCGTGTCGCTCTAATGTTAGACCCATGTGTAAGCTACCTTGGACAATCAACCTACCAATACCATTAGTTGAACGTTGCGGTAAACATCAGTCCAACCCTAAAGCCGCGAAACCGATCGGTAAAAGATTGCCCAACATCAAGCACCTTCATGGCGTTGATGCCACACCCAATGGCGAACTCCTCCCCTACCCACCATTCTTTGCCTACCATCGCTTTAACGCCCAATCCATAGCCACCGGACTGAAAAAAAGCCGTGTTGCCCTGCGAGCCTACCAAGAGTAGCGACGATCCCAAATAAATATTGTGCGGCATAAAATAATAAGTCAGCCCGCCCCCAAACTCACTAAGCATAAGCCGGCGCACCGGATACACATTGGCATCTGGATCGTAGCCACGCGCAGGACGCGCGCTGTCGGGATCAAAATCCGTGGTGATCGAATGAACGATGCCAAAATCGGCGTGAAAAACGAGGTTCTCGATATAACCCGCACCACCCAACTGAAAATGTTCTTCCATCGCAAGCCCTTCCACACGCGAACCGGGCCCAAGTGGGCTACGAAACGCCGACACCCCATAAGACACTTGTAAAAAGATGTCCTCATGTCGATAAGGCTTACGCTGCCCAAGCTCCCGGTAAAAATCACCACGTGGAAAAAACGCACACTCCCAGCAATATTTTTTTTCCTGAGCCCGAGCGGGCGCATTACCTAACACGCAAATCCCGCTTAGCCCCACCCACACCAGACAAGCCAACGCCTTATAAGACAGTGTATTCATTCGTCGGGCCGCGTTCTCTTTTAGACACATAACACAGCCTTTTTGGTCAAACGAAGGTTTAAGCATCCCGTGGCCAACCCTTCAATCCAGTGTGTCTAAACCCCATACCTAAACAATGGGGTTTAAGATGTCCAAATTAGGCTTTTTTTTACAACTCTGGCTTTTGCTTACGCTAATCGCCGCCGCAGGTTGTTTTAGCCAACCCAGCGAGGACTCAAGCGAGGTTGATCAGGACCGAATCCATGTGGGTTACCGCGTCAGTTATGACGGCGACACCAACCAAACCACTGTGGCAGCGCGCTTTCGTTTTGGCAACACCTTCGGCACACCGCTGCGACTCGACACCCCGGCGAGCATTCACTTCAACGACGACTCGATGACCTACCACGAGTTCCTCGATGAATACCAGCGCGACTACAAAGGGGTGCCGAGCGACGGCGCCTTTCACTATATCGACAATGCCAACCATCACTACGACAACACAGTGATTTGGCCCAAACGCATTGAGCTACCGACAAACATCACCATCCTTCGCAATCAAGACCACGTCCTTTCATTCGGGCCTGATGCATTGATCGCGGGCGAACAAGCTGAGGTCTCGATCGAATCGCAAGTTGAACCAGGAAAAAGCGCTTTTGCCAGCGAATACCACGTCGGCAAAAACACCATCACGTTACAAAAATATCAACTTGAGCAATTACCCCAAGGTGCTGCAACGCTAAAAGTAAAGCGCACCCTAAGCAGCCCCGCTGAACACCAAAGTGGTGCGGGTTCCGACATGGACGTGATCTATCAACACGCGACGATCACCGTGACCATTAACTAATCGCTTACCCGATGGCCAAAAACCAAAGTCTGCGGGTCCAACACTTAGAGGAGAACATGATGAAGTCTTTAGCCCAAACAAAACATCAACTATCGGCACTTATTCTCGCCTTGGCAGCCATAACTGTAACACCATTTGCGCATGCGCAAACACAAGAAGCTGCATGCGTCTTAGGCGTGCACGATGGCATTGAAGAGTTTGACGCAAGCACCGTCGCCACCCTGGTGTGCGGCGAGCTGCGCAAAGCAGGCCTACCTGTAGCATTAAAACCGGTCACGCTGGTCGACGCAAATGCGGCAACCTATCGAACCGAACTTCATCGCTTAGGTCAATCGATCATCATACGCGTGATCGAGCACGACGCACAGGGTCGCGATGTCAACGCACGCGAAGCGCAGGTGTACCGTTTAGAAGAAGTCAGTGTTGTAGCGCCGCGCCTAGCGCAAGCCATGGCGAGCGGTCGTTCGCTTGCTCAAACACGCGGCGTATCGAATCTTTCCATCGCCGAAACACGCCCTCAGCTCAAGATCCGCACCGAAGAACTTTTCACGGTTGGCATTGGCGGTCAATATATGCTCGGCAACGACGAACTGCCTAGTGCGATTGGTGTTGAGTTAGGCTTACACCGTCAATCAGCCCGTTATGATTTTGGTGGCAACATGCGCTTCTTAGGCTCAAGCAAAGCGGGCATGTTCGCACTGGGTGTGTCGGGAAGGTACTTCTTCACTGAAGACGACTTTTCACCCTTTCTGGGCGGTGGTTTGAATCTTCTCTCGCTCTCGGCTCAAAACAACGACGTCGAATATCGCAAATCAACGCTTGGCGTTCAACTCGAAGCGGGCGTTGAGTTCATGCGCTTCAGCGATTCAAGGGTCGGCGCACTTGTGCGCGTTGACCTGCCCTTTGCCAGCCTTGATGCAAAAGACAGCACCAAAAAAGACTCACTTTACGTCGTCCCCGTTGGCTTGTTTGCCTATTACTCCTTCTAAAGCAAACAAACCAAACTCCCCCAGGCCGGGTGCGCTTACTGTATCGAGCGCATCCGGCCTTCTTCCTGTCGGATGCGTTACAGCATCGCTAAAAGTCCTGTGACGTTCCGGCAACATCTCAACTAAGCGTTCCCTAAGAGTGGCCGCTTCACTCGATCGCGCTAAAATACAATGTTCGCTTAACTTGAAAGACTTAGCTTATGTTTAAACTCGACGTGTCGACAAACGCAGAGCCGCTTAGGCTCGCAATCTTTGCTTTTACCTCTCTATTACACATCACCTCGTGGACCGGGTGTTCATCCAACACAAGCGCTGTTAGCAACAGTGCGGCCCAAGAACAAACGCCCCAAGAACAGTTAGACGCATTGCCGCGCGATCTCTTGGTGTGCCATCAATTTGTTTCGCAACTATGCGTCGCCCACAATGCTGTTCTGACGAACATCGCCAACGACAATCAAAAAACGCTCGACGCGGTCGCATCCCAAGTCTCAGACGTATGGACGCATCCATTAAGACTAAGAAGTTCCGCGGTCGACCGTAACTATGGCTACAACGGAAGCGACCCTTCCAACTCGTGCGAAATTAGCACAACCACCGGGCTCTCAAAAAACAGCTCATACGTTTGCGACATCGACATATACCTTCGCGCGCAATATGACCAAGACATCCGCGAATCGGAGCTCACTCGCGCCAACAAATACCCTGTCAATGACATACTCACCCCTGTCATTTCGCAACTCTTCAACACGATCGATCAAAACGCGGATTTATATGCTGTCGGTGACAACGACATCATCACCATCAACCCAGCCAAAACATTTGACGACCTTGTTCTTGAAAGCGTGACCGCAGCCTTTGAGAATAATTTTGAACGAACTGTCAAGACGCCATCAACATATGACATCCAACTCAAAGACACCGGTGGAGGTGGCACACAAGCTTATGAGGAGTTCCTGACGGTCGATAAAACCATCTCATTCGTAGCCGATAATCTAACGACTCAAGCCGGCGAGTCCGTTAGCGTTGAATTGCAAAAACAGACAATCATTCAAAACTGGGCCACTGCAATCGTCACCGCTATTCGAAACGACATATACTCACACAACATCGATAACTCGGGCACGTGTTCGCTGCAAACAAGTGGCTGGTGCGCGATCACCGAGCGAGTGCTCGCCTTAGGCTACGACGCCGCCGCGACAAAACAACAACTCAAATACAGGATGACGTATATCCTGACGCAACCCTAGCAGTGTTCAAAAAGTAACTCATTGAACAAACGTTCGTCCCCGTCGCTCGATAGACAAAGCGGTGATCAGTTGGTCGGTTCGTAACCAAGATTGGGCGCAAGCCAACGCTCAACTTGCGCGACGGTCATGCCTTTGCGTTTTGCGTAACTGTCGACCTGATCGCGATCGACACGTCCCAGCGTAAAATAACGCGCCTCGGGATGCGCCAAGTACACACCGCTGACGCTTGCTGCAGGCATCATCGCAAAACTTTCGGTGAGCGTAATGCCCACTGCGGGCGCATCGAGCAACTTAAACAACTTATCCTTCTCGGTGTGATCCGGGCACGCTGGATAGCCAAACGCTGGACGAATACCACGATATTTCTCTGCAATCAGCTCCTCTTGGCTCAACTTTTCATCGCGCCCATAACCCCACTCGCGACGCACACGCTGATGCAACATCTCGGCAAACGCCTCGGCGAATCGATCGGCCAACGCCTTCACCATGATGCTGTTATAATCATCGTTCTTCTTTTTATAATGCTCAGCAAGTTCATCCGCGCCAATGCCAGCCGTGACCGCAAACGCACCGAGGTGATCATTCATCGCGTTGGGCGCCACAAAATCGGCAAGACTAAAATAAGGTTCATCCTCGGTCTTGGCTTGTTGTTGACGCAGCATATTAAAGCGCATCAGCTCCTTGGTGCGCGATCCATCATAAAGCACAATATCGTCACCATCGCCTGCCGCGGGCCAAAAACCATACACACCGCGCAACGTAAATGATTTGTTCTTGATGATCTCAGCTAGCAACCCCTGAGCATGCTCGTAAAGTTCGCGCGCCGCAGCTCCGTACTCGGCATGTTGCAAAATTTGCGGGAAGCGCCCCTTGAGCTGCCACGAGGTAAAAAAGAACGTCCAGTCGATATAAGGCACGAGCGTCTCAAGGCTCACATCATCAACCACTTTACGGCCCGTAAAACTTGGCTGCGAAATGTCGCTCGCACGCCACTCGATGCGTGCGCGATTGTCACACGCCACCTCATAAGGCAGCATCGGTTTTTTTTGTTTCGTTGCAAATAAGCGCGTCAACCGTGCTTGTTCGTCACGATTCTGCAAATCAAACGTCTTCTTGCGGTCAGGATCAAGCAGACTCGACATCACGCCGGTCACAAGCGAGGCGTCTTTCACATGCACGGTCACTTCATTATATTTCGGCGCGATCTTTACGGCCGTATGCTGGCGGCTGGTTGTCGCACCGCCAATCAACAATGGCACGTCATACTTAAGACGTTGCATCTCTTGCGCCACATGCACCATCTCATCAAGCGACGGCGTTATCAATCCCGACAAACCGATGGCGTCGACCTTGTGTTCGCGCGCTGTTTCAAGAATCTTCTCGCAAGGCACCATCACGCCCAAATCGATCACTTCATAGTTGTTGCAGCCAAGCACCACACCCACAATGTTTTTACCAATATCGTGGACATCACCTTTAACGGTGGCCAGAAGCACCTTACCCTGCGCACGCGCCACACTGGTTTTGTCGGCTTTCATGAATGGCTCCAAATAAGCCACGGCGCGTTTCATCACACGCGCGCTTTTGACCACCTGCGGCAAAAACATCTTTCCGGCACCAAACAAATCGCCCACGCGTTTCATGCCGTCCATCAGTGGCCCCTCGATCACATGCAACGGACGCGCAACCGTCTTACGCGCTTCCTCGGTGTCGGTTTCAACGTACTCATCGATACCGTGCACCAACGCATGCGCCAGGCGCTCCTCCACAGGCAACGTTCGCCAGCTTAAATCAGCAACCTTCTTTTTGCCGGTGCTTTTCACCTGCTCGGCAAGAACAAGCAATCGTTCCGTGGCATCGGGCCGTCGATTAAGCACCAAATCTTCCACATGCGCTAGCAAGTCCGCGGGAATATCTTCATACACCACCAATTGGCCCGCATTGACAATACCCATGTCCATGCCCGCGCGAATCGCGTGATACAAAAACACCGAGTGAATCGCCTCACGCACGGTGTTGTTGCCGCGAAATGAAAAACTCAAGTTGCTCACACCACCGCTGATCTTGGCACCAGGGCAACGCTCCTTAATGATGCGTGTCGCCTCAATGAAATTCACAGCAAAGTTATTGTGCTCTTCGATGCCCGTGCCAATGGCCAAAATATTGGGATCAAAAATAATGTCTTGCGGATTAAAACCAGCCTTCTCAGTCAAAAGCTTATAAGCGCGCGAACAAATCTCGACCTTACGCTCGACGGTTTCGGCCTGGCCCTGTTCGTCAAAGGCCATCACCACCACACCGGCGCCATAATGCTGAATCAAACGCGCCTTGCGTAAGAAGTCGTCTTCGCCTTCCTTGAGCGAGATCGAGTTCACGATGCATTTACCTTGCATGCATTTCAGACCCGCCTCGATCACACTCCATTTAGAGCTATCGATCATCACTGGAATGCGCGCAATATCAGGCTCGCTCGCGATCAGGTTCAAAAATCGCGTCATCACGGCAGCGGAATCGAGCATGCCCTCATCCATGTTGACGTCTAAAATATTCGCCCCACCCTGCACCTGATTGAGCGCGACCGCGAGCGCTGCACTCAAGTCATCTTTTTTGATCAACTCTTCGAATTTTTTCGATCCGGTAACGTTCGTGCGCTCGCCGATCATCAAAAAATTGCTTTCAGGCAAAACTGTCAGCGTTTCCAAACCACTGAACGTCGCCACAACACTTGGCATTTTAGGTTCGCGTGGCGCAAGCGCCTGCGTTTGCTCACCGATCGCTTTGATGTGTTCGGGCGTGGTGCCGCAACAACCACCCACAACATTGACAAACCCTGCTTGCGCGAACTCGGCCAAAAGCGCGCCAGTGGTTTGGGGCTGTTCGTCATACTCACCAAATGCATTCGGTAGCCCAGCATTGGGGTAACAGCTAATATAACAATCGGCAAGATTACTTAGCTGTTCAATGTACGGACGCATGTCTTTTGCGCCCAGCGCACAGTTCACGCCTACCGACAAAGGCCGCGCATGCGCAACCGATGTCCAGAACGCATCGACCGTTTGTCCTGAAAGCGTACGCCCGCTCTTGTCAGTGATCGTCACCGAGATCATGATCGGCAGCGTTTTTCCTTGCGCTTCGAAGGTTTCACTGATCGCAAAAAGCGCCGCCTTGGCATTGAGCGTGTCAAAGATGGTTTCTACCAACAAAATATCCACGCCACCCTCGATCAAAGCCCGCGCTTGTTCGGCGTATGCATTCTTAACCTGATCAAACGTCACCGCACGAAAACCCGGATCCGCGACATCGGGCGACAAACTAAGCGTACGATTCATCGGGCCGATCGCACCCGCCACAAAACGCGGTCTATCGGGCGTCTTATCGCTCCATCGATCAGCGGCTCTGCGCGCAAGCCGCGCCGCCTCGATGTTCAAATCGTAAACGATCGACTGCAAGTTATAATCAGCCTGCGCAATCGCCGTACTACTAAAAGTATTGGTCTCGACAATATCGCTACCTGCGGCAAAATACTGTTCATGAATTCCTTCAATAATTGCCGGCTGCGTTAACACCAATAGGTCATTGTTGCCCTTCAGCGATGACGGATAGTCTTTGAAGCGCTCCCCGCGATAGGCTGCCTCATCGAGCCCATGGCGCTGCACCATGGTACCCATTGCACCATCGAGCAAAAGAATGCGGTTTTTGAGCAGTTTTTTTAGCTTTTCGGCGGGTTCTGACGTTACGATAGGCATGTTTTGGCAGTAGTTTAGCGCGCTTTAACAAGCATGCTTATCAAATGCAAAGAATCTTGGCCAAAAAGCCTTGTCCATGGGTCTAATGGGGTTAAGGGCAAACATGCCACCACTCGCTTATTCAACGTTAGCAAAAGACCTCCCCCGCTACCTAAGCGTCGTATTCGGCCTTTTTGCACTTGGCCTTGCCATAGCGGTATCGCACGCAAGCGCAGATGCTGAACGTAAACACGAACCAGGTTTTTTCATGCGCATCAATGCGGGTGTGCTCGCGTACAGAACACCCATTCAGGCCTATCAAACAACGGTCTTTGATCCAGGCGACCCGAGCAGCGCGTATCTATCGGAATCGTATGGTGCGCACATCGAAGGTGTTGGCCTCGATCGTTCACTGCAACTCGGCGCAACCATCTTTGACAATTTTGCAATCTACTGGGAGTTCCTTAGTTACTTCACCACCTTAAGCGAAAGCTATGACCCGGACCGCGCGCGCGATCCAAAAAAACCCAACTACTTTTTAATGAAAGCCGCCGGCTTGGGCGCATGTTATTTTTTTGCGGACGACTACTATCTGAGCGCGACCCTTATTGACGTAAGCCCGGGTGATTCAGAAGGCATCGATCACGGCGGGCGCGTACGACTGACTTTTGGCAAAGAATGGTCCATCGCCCCAGACTGGGCGATAGGTGCCGGGCTCAGCGCGAGCGCAAGTCTCGCAAGATCTGGAATACACGATTGGTCACCACGTGCAGGTTTCGTCGTTTCGCTCACCTACAACTAATATGCACAACCTCCACCCAATCTCCTTGCTCAACAAGCTGTGCGTGACCATGGCAATCGCGATGGTGCTCGTGCTTTCAGCAGCCATTGCACACGCCGAAACCCGTTTTGCCTTGGTCATCGGTTCGAATCAAGCACCCCAAGGAGGCATTGAACTAAAATATGCCATCCGCGACGCGCACAAACTTTCGCATACGCTAATCGAACTCGGTCGCCTGAAACAAAACCATCTTATCGTCGTCACCAATCCGAACGCGGCAACACTCGAACAATCCTTGCAAAAACTCAGCAATGCAATGCAAGCGGTAAATGACCGCAAATCGCTCCTCATCTACTATTCTGGCCACGCAAACGCCGACGCGCTTGAACTTGGCGCAGAATCCTATTCCCTTAGCACGTTGCGTCAGCGCATTACCGCCATGTCGGCCGACATCCGCATTGCCATCTTGGACGCCTGTCACTCAGGGGCGTTCACACAAACCAAAGGCGCCAAGCGTGTCAAAGGCTACGACATCAACTGGGAGGCACCGCAAAGCGTTGAAGGTGCAGTATGGATTAGCTCCAGCACCGCCGAAGAAGCATCTATTGAAAGCGACGACATCGGAGGATCTCTCTTCTCGCATTTTTTCGTCAGCGGATTACGTGGCGCAGCCGATCAAAATCTTGATCAGAAAATCGATCTCGACGAAGCCTTTAACTACGCATATCACCACACCGTTGAACGCAGCGCCCAAACGCGCAGCGGGGTGCAACATCCTTCGTATCGTATGAATCTGAGCGGTCAACAACAAGTTGTGCTTAGCTGGCTCTCACAAAAGAATGCGCGCTTGTCGTTCGCGGGCTCCACAGCCGGCACTTACCTCGTTTTTGACCGCAAAAGAGATCAAGTCGTTGCAGAAGTCATCAAACCCAAAGAACAGCCAGTTCACCTTAACCTGCAAGCAGGCGACTATTACGTCAAGAAGCGTCTTAAGCATCATATTCTTCTCAAAAAGATCTCGTTACACTCAGGCGAATTGGTTGCACTAAGCGACGAACAAATGCGCACTGTGCCTTTTGAGGAAGATGTCACAAAGGGCAAGCTCTCAGCGGCATTCAAACCCACGTGGCAATATGGGTCGCCACCCATCTTGGACACAGCCTACACACTTCGCCGTGGAGAACTTATTCTCGGCTTGTTGCACCCAACTGCCTATGGCATTAGCGATGACGTCATGATTTATTCCAGTATTGACGAAATGCTCGGCTACTTTTCTCCCAACCTAGGCCTTCGCGCGCGTCTAATAAGAGGCCCGCTGACGTGGTCTATGAACCTCTCGTCGGCGGTCAATTTTTCTCGTGTGGTTCAGGACGAACAGAAGCTAGCAACAACAGCAGTGATCTACGAGAATACGCTTTCACATACGCTCGGCACCAATTTCATCCTCTCGGGACGCCTCTCGTACATCCTTCTCTCTGGTCCCATCGCTCATATCGATCGAGACTCTTTCTACATTCCTGCCATCGGATCGACCACCTTGGCGGTGGGCGTCAACCCGCGTTACGACGATTCTGATCTAAACAAAGCCGCTCAGTTCAACATTCTAAGCACGAACTTCAACCTTATTAGTTTTCTAAGCGAAAACTTCTTTATCCGTACAGACATTTCAGTCCATCGACCCATCGGTGTGTCTGAAGACACCTACAGTTCGCGCTGGGTAGTGATTCCGCAACTAAGCGGAGCGTATGCTTGGGATACGTTTCGCATGGAGCTTGGAATGGGACTTGACGTGATTAGCAAAGAGCTCGTCCCTCGCGCCGCGCTCTGGTGGCAGTATGATTGATTCGATAAGGAGTGATATAATGCTCGAGACGTCTATGAAAAAACTTATAATCAAATCCATCGCATTCACCTTACGCCTGCTCAGCCTGCTCGGCTTGCTCGCAACCAATGCGTGCGCAAGCGATGACGATGCATCAGCTCAAGCACAAGACTCAAGCTTCGTCAACCAAGACCGCATCTTCACAACGTACAAGTTTGAATATGACGGCAATGCTGATTCCACCGTCGTCAGTGCACAATTTTGGTTCGGCGAAGTTAAAGGCACGCCTTTACGCTTAGATACGCCGGCACTTATCGCATTCAACGACGAACGACTAGGTTATGACGAAGACTCTCATGCCTACCAAAAGCAGATCCCAGGATTCGTTGATCAGGGAGCCTTTCAATACACAAACAACGACAATCGAGTCTTCGACAACACGTTAAATCCGATTGGGACAACCTGTGTTCCCGACAACACGCTCGAACTCGACCGCAACCGCGACTACTATCTTGGCTGGGGTAATGGCGCGCTCGTTGACGGTGAATCCGTCGAGATCACACTCGAAGCCCAAAACGGCACAAAAAAGACCTTTACGCAAGATGCCAAAGACGCAAGCTCGGTTGCACTCGACAATCAAGCCCTTGACGACCTACCTGCAGGCATCGCCTCAATCAAAGCCACCCGTAAACGAACCAGCGCACCCACTCAAGCGACCACGGTCGGCGGGCAGCTTGAAATTATCTATCATCAAAAGTCGGTTCACCTAACGCTAAAATAAACAGCTGATGAACCGTCCTCGCAACCAAAGCGCGCACGCACCCTGGGGCATTCATTGGTTCCGTCGTGATTTGCGCATCGCTGGCAACGACGCCTTGGCTGAAAACGTGCGCCGCACGCAAGGCCGCACACTGGCTTTGTTTTGTTTTGACGCGCAGTTCTTGAGTCGCAACGATTTTTCGCACAACCGCTTCGCATTTTTTTTAAAGACGCTGCGGTCACTCAAAGACGAACTACATCAACAAGGCGGCGACTTACTTGTCGTTGATGGGCAACCTCACGACGTATTTGCAAAGTTAATCGCTTACTTCAAAAATCACGCACCACCCAACGTAATTAGCTGGAACCGTGACTACGAGCCTTTTGCACGCGCGCGCGATGCTAAAGTAGAAACACTCCTCAAGTCGCTCGGCATCGAGACGCTCACGGCGCGCGATCACCTTTTGATCGAACCGCATGAACTAAGCAAAAATGACGCGCCGGGAACTTTTTACCAGGTGTACTCACCTTTTGCTCGCAAATGGTTCGACGAACTCGCCACGGCGCCGATCCAAAAGCGTATACAAAGACAAACCAGATGTGACGCGTACCTGCGTTCGCTCGAACAGACTACCCGCGAAAAGCCTTTTGGCCTCCATTGGAGTGATGTAACCACGTCACCAGATTTTCCCTTTGGTGATGCGCTGGAGCATTTCGAATCAGACAACCATCGTTCGGTGAACATTCCCATTCCCGACGCTGGGTTTCGCATCGCCTATCAGCAAATGAACGCATTCGCAGCTAAGCTTGCAAGCTACAACGACAAACGCGATTTCCCCGCGCATCCCGGCACATCACGCCTATCGATGTTCTTTAAGAATGGCTCGCTTGTATCGTCACAAGTGTTGGCCAAACTTGAACTCGAAAACGTCGGTTTTAAAGACAAAGGCGGAGCAGCACAATTTGTCAAAGAGCTCGCATGGCGAGAGTTCTACTACCATATTCTTTTTCACCGACCCGAGGTCGAATCCAAAAGTTTCTTACCCCAATACGAACATCTTGCCTGGGACAACAACGAGACTTGGTTCAAACGCTGGTGCGAGGGCACCACAGGTTTTCCCATCGTGGATGCCGGCATGCGCGAACTCAATCAAACAGGCTTCATGCATAACCGCGTGCGCATGATCGTCGCTTCATTCTTAACCAAAGACCTGCTGATCGATTGGCGTTGGGGCGAAAACTATTTCATGAAGCAGTTGCTCGACGGCGATTTAGCCCCCAACAATGGCGGTTGGCAATGGGCTGCGTCCACAGGGTGCGATCCCCAACCCTATTTCCGCATCTTCAATCCCTGGTTGCAGGCGGCGCGCTTTGATCCCGACGCCACATATATCAAAACCTATCTGCCGGAGCTACACGATGCGCCCGCCAAGCTCATTCACGACGCCACTTCCGATCGGTCACCCTATCAGTATCCCGCACCCATCGTTGATCACGCCGCACAAAAAGCCAAAGCACTCAGCCTTTATCAAAGCGCCAATAAACCCCGTTAAACCCGGTGGGCATGCCCGATAGGCTCTCTAACAAAACAAATAACAGAGCGAATTGAATGGCGACGCCACTAGACACCCTCGATGCACAAATGAAGCGCATATGTTACACTTCCAGTCTAACGCATCTGAGCTGGAAGTGAGTAGCCATGAAGCATCCACAAGAACACCACTATATCGCGCCCCAACTTTCTGGCGTAGTTCCGCTAAATAGCGACTTTTACATGACGCGGTCCGACGCAGACAAAATCATGGACCCGCATTATTGGTCGGAGGAAATCGCACATTTCATCGAAGACGAAAAAACCTTTCTCAAGCGCATGCTCGATAGCGAACGCTACGACTGCATCGTCGAAGTGGGCTGTCACCAAGGCCAAAATGCACACTGGTTGTCGACGTTCTGCGATCGATATGTAGGCATTGATCTCAATCAAGTCGCCATTCAGGGTGCCCAAGCACAGCATACTGGTTCGAAGAACATCGCTTTTCATGCGGGTAACGCCGAAACAATTATTCATCAGCTCGGCCATGACCCGACGCTGGCGACCATGCCACGTAAGCTCGTGCTTTTTCCCTTTAACCTAGCCGGTAACTTTATCAACCTGCATGCTTTGCTTGCAACCCTCGATCGTCACGGTTTTGATCTGGTGCTTTCAAGCTTCAACGACAAATCAAAAACCACAGTCGGTCGCTATCGCTATTACGAAAACATCTTTGGCGGCCCCACCGTGCGCGTATGGGACGCCGAACAAGGCGTGCTCTTTCGCGCCGGCCAAGTGTTTCAGTCGATCGCGTTTAGCACGCGTTATCTTTCAAAGATCATGAAAGAAGCTGCCCGCTTTCACGGCGTGATCAGCCCCTTTTCAACTTACGGAAACATATTCTTATTCACCAAGTAGCCGTAGCCGTAGCTTACTGTGCAATGGGTACAACCACTTTTTTCGTCCACTCAGCCATATGATTTGAGTAACTCAAATCTTGAAATGGCAACAAGAACGGCGTCGCGCTCGGGTCACGGCCCGCAGCAAGTTCGCTCGGACGAATGGCGACCATCCACAGGTATGCAGCGCTACCATAGCCATAGTCATCCTCATCATCGCCGTTACGATCACCCGGTGCAAAACCTGGTGGAATCGGGCGCAAGCCAGGCGCACGTCGTGTACTGAAGGTTAGCCAAAACACCTGTTCATCGTTGTCGAAGGTTTTGTATTTTGATGAGAATGGCGACAAGCGACCATAGGTGTTCATCAACTCGGTGCTTGAATCAAGAGGACCTTTGGCATTTGCGTTACTCAACGTGACCGGTTTATGCGAATCACGCGCCACCATCCGCAGCTTCGCCGAAGAATCAGAATAACATTCGCAATTGCCCCATGGATTCTCTGGCGTCGGTTCGCACTTATCCTCGGTAAAAACAATCGCGCTCGAGTCGGGTGTAAATCCGGGTGAGCAACGGTTGTAACCCGCCGCACGTGGCACCCATTCTTGAACCGCGCCAAATCCGCCCGCCGTAACATCCATATAGACAATGCGGCCGTCAACCACACTGCTTGAACGATTCCTACCCTCAGTAGCCGCAATGCGCGTGCCATCCGGCGCCCATGCCGGGTCGGGTAAATAGAAATTACCCGTGGAAACCTCCGTAGGGGTCATGCATGGCCCTGGGTTGGTCGCATCACAATCGGTTTTATACAGAAACAGTTTACGTGCACCTTTCAACGATGCGATCAGCTGATTACCGTCGGGACTGAACGATGCCATCCAAATTTCAACAGCATTGGTGACCGGATTGGTCTCGTTAACCACCGCAGCTTTGATGGGATCGTTGATCCTGAAATCATAAAGCAGATATCCACCGGCACCGCTCAAACTGCGCGCAGCCATATGGTTTCCGTCTGGGCTCACCACGTGACAGCCCACACATTGCGCCGATTTATTCTTAATCACTTCTTTGGGAAACGCAGGCGTCGAGGGTTTGTCCGGGCTACCAAAATCAAAGCGCAAAATCGTGGATGTAGTGTTGTCACCCACGCGATTGTTAGCCCAGTAATACACACCGCCTTCAATTGAGTCTTTAGCAAACTCCATCGTTTGCACATCAGACACACCGATGCCAGTACCGCTGTCGTCGGTCGCGCGGATCTGCACGTTGACGGGTTCCGCACCGCGATTGGTATTGGCGATATAACGCCATTGCTCGGGCGTCAGTGACCAAATACATCCATCGGTAAGCACAGACTCTTTACGTTTACAGCGCGTATACCCCTTAATAGTACTGATGCTATTGGCAAACGACACTTCAAAAAGAGTGTTGTTCGCACCTCGCCGCCAGTGAAGCTCGATCACACCCAGGTTGGGTGGCAAAATAACCTTATCGCTTGGGTAAATGATGCGTGGCTTGCGTGCGGCAACCACTTTCGATTCGGCCGTGGCAAAAAGTTCAGCCGCGTTATCGGGCACACTGCCATCCGCCGTATTGTTAAAATTCTTCTTATAGGTAATCGTTAGCTTTGCACTACCAAACACATCATCAAGCGTGGCGCGCACCTCCGCAAGCCCACCATTGGTAGTACTCGAGGTAAACGTCGCACCATCAAAGGACCCCAGTGTGCTTGGCGACAGGCTAAACGTGACTTTGTCGGTAAGGTCTGCGACGTGCCCATCGCCATAGGTGCCTTTAGCGGTATAGGTCTGCGCAACCATCACATCGTTCTCGATGTTGAGTGTCACATCACCAGGCTCGATCTGTATCGATAGCAGCTGTTTGGTGCGCACACTTGTGTCGGTCGTGCACCCCTGCCAAACAAAGCCAACTGCTAAGGCAAAACCAAGAAAACCAACCGGAAGTAATGAGCGCTTAACCATACAATCCCCCAACTACAACGACCGGGGCTCTTCCGAGCACAGGTACGATACATATGAAATTTGACATGCTCAACGCAATTGGCAAGACAATTGCAACAGATAAACGGATAAATTACAGTGAATATGCAATTTAACGATTGGGAAACCAGGCAACGGACTCAACAGCGTGCGGCTGGCCCGAGTTAAATACTTGTGCGTTCACAAACAAAGGGCTGACGAGCATCGCACGCACGACCTTCGAATAAGACTGCCTGTCCAACCGAGCTTTCCAATCATCAAGCTCCCACGTTGCTGGCAACCGCCCAAGCAATGAAATGAACAACTCCTCCACAAGCGCTTCCTTTGTAGACAGCAAAGCGTTGGGCAAGCGATCCCATAAATAGTCTCGCAACTGACTGCGCGTCCCGAAGGATAACCGACCAAGCAAAAAAGCATGCTCGTCCGCATCAGGCAATCGACCCTTCACTGAACGATAAAGACGGTCAACAAACGCGTCATCGTCGAGCACACGCCGCGCTTCCGCCGAGTTCATTGTTTCATCAAGAAAGACCACATATTGTGTATTGTCATCGAGGCGCGCAACACCTGCCTCGAGTGCATCGGCTTCCGCAAAACGATGCAAATATTGTTGATAGAGCGACGATACAAAGCGACTTGCGTGATTGCGCCGTTGAAACACCTCATACGCTGCTTTGGGTCGACCTTGAGGGTCCACCATCCAAAAGCCGCGACACGTTGCCGCGTTGTTGGTGTCGCTGCATTCGTTGGTGTACACCTGCCAAAACGCTGCAAAGGGCATGCGCTCGCTGATGGCCAACGCATGCACATCGCCATAAAGTGTACCATACGCTGAGTCATCAAAGCCGAGCGGGAGCAAATCATTCTCAGGAAAACCGAACTCGCCTAGATAGATATTATGCTCACCAAACACGGGTGACGCACGAACATAACGCTTGATCTGAGCAAGACTCTCTTCAAGCGCGGCGCGCAACCGCCCACCAGCCACAACAGGCGGAAAATGGGCGCGCTCGGTAGCATCCCACGCGCTATACGAAAGCAAATCAAAGTTCACATGTGGCACCACGCTGTTGATCATGCGTTTGGCATTGGGATTGTCGATGGTTGCGCGCACACGATTAACCTCGACCGCATCGAACACCTGCGCATAACTTTGCTGGTAGGCAGACGATTGACGGCAGCGCTCAAGCCCCTCATGCCGCGCATTAAGCCACGCGATCATGCCCTTGATCGCCTGGTCACTTGGGTCTTGGTGCACATCCACCGGCGAACCAAGCAACCAATCTCCTTCATAGTGCGTCAGCACAAATACCTTTTGCGTATCGTGAAAACGCGCGATCAACTGCTCGCACATCGATTGCATCAAGTCGCGCTCGGCGTCGAGGTCTTCGGGTAAAAGCGCTTGCGTCCAATAGCTATCGCCGGTGGTATCAGCGCGATAAGTCCACATCACGTACACATCAAAGGGCATCGCAAACACAGCCTTCATCGACGGATGCTCAAGCAAGCGCGTCGCAGGCGTAGACACGGCAAGGTGTGGCTCACCCCAATAGTCACGATAACGTAAGTTAAACTTAATGAGTTTAGAGCCGGTCTCTAAAAGATGGCGCGCGCCTTGCAAAAATTTCGAATCGGCCACGGGCAGAAAATACGCACCATCAAAGTTGGCCGAACCCAAGATCGGTACGCCCGTGTTGAGGTTCAAGCGTTGGCTCACTTGGGTAGGGCAGGCCATACCACGCACTGGGTCCCAATAGGATGAACCACAAAACGCATCAGCCCGATTGCCCAAGCCCAGGTCTTCACGACGTACGCAAGCGCTCGCACAAAGCAGCACCCAAAAGATTAAGAAACGACAACCCACAAGGTTCACCAGGCGCTCAGATGCGCCGCACCATCTTTACTGTATCACTGGTATCAAATGATGCAAGCTATTGAAATATAAGTACTAAAGCTGTCGACAATAGACCCGAGCCTTTGCTCGAAGTTGTTCGCTAATATACTACGCAAACGACTCAAACTCCGCGCTGCAGTGCTCCGCAAATCCGCCAGGAAAAAGCGCCACCCGACGCGTCGAAGCACGGATCGTCAACTCGGTGGACGCACCCAAACCTTCAACCACCACCTCACTCGAGTCCATCAACTGATAATCCACACCATACGTCGTAGGCAGATAACTTGTCTGGGTGAGCGCAATCGATTTGACACTCCCCAAGGCCCAATGCCTCTCAACTTTTAGAACATGGCTTGAAGAAGCCAAGCCAAACTGACGCGCTTTGGCCAACACTTCGGAAAGCCAAAGCTAGGTGATATTAAACAGCGCGCGCATCGCAGGGTAAAGCTCCTTGGGCGCGGGACAGTTCGCGACGCCCACGCGCACACCCACTGTCACGCCATCGCCCCAAGGCCACCAAAGTCCAAATAGCACCATGCCTGCCACCGGCTCTTGCGTCAGCATTTTTTGCCCAGCGCGTAACGCACCACATCGCTCTTCGAGCGCCCTCACATGATCGGGTGAACTGGCAAAACTTTCGCTCGTCCATTCTAGCGGCATCGCTTTTGCCAACACAGGTTGCCCTGCCGCCACCATATTTGGCGCAAGCGTTGACGACAAACACTTGATGCGATGATCCCATGTCCATTCAGTCGATGGCCATGCTTCTTTTAATGCAGTGAGCGACTCTAAAATGGGTTGCCAAGGTGCGGTGGTTTCAGACATCCGCGCAGAATATCACTGGTAGGTGAATAAAAACCAATTGTTTATCACTTTAGGAAAAGTGGCCAACGCGCCTACTCTTTAGCGGATAAACATGGATACGTTTGCTCGGGGCAACCACGCACCCGATCGCGCAGCTCGCCTACAAGGGCCTCGCGCGCCGCGAGCACACCCCTTAAGACAGGCAGGCGCTTGGTAAGCAATCGATCCACTTCCGCAGCACCCAAATCTTTGCACGATGCATCACGCGAAAAAACAAAGAGCACCCGCTGCTCCCAATCAGACGAACTCAATCGCATACTCTCGTCGTGAATATCAGGAAATCGAAAATTAAACTCAGCAACCAAAGTGTCGCGCTCTTGACTTGACACTCGCATTTGCGGCGCGCCCACTTGGACAAACCTCGAAAGCCGTATCGGTTCAAAAAATATGCTCGACAGTTCATTCATTTTATCCGTAAGCGTCCCGGCCAAATGCGCGTTGAAGTTCGCACACAGGGTTAGGTATTCCTCAAAGTTAAGCTGACAACCCCTCACCGACTCGCCGTTGTCGCCAAGCGACGTCATATGCCCACGCATGATCGCAAGCACTTCATCGTCACTCAACGATATAGACGCACCCTGACCATCAACCGGCACAGCGACCGCTGGTTCACAACCGCCTATCGACAGTTCAAGACAACCCGTAAAGATCAATAAGACAAGCTGGCGAAACAAAACTGGCATAACAACCTAAGTGACTAGAGTATCACGCAGAACAACAAGCGCAATAGCCGAGGAATCTAAACAAAATCGGAAATTTTACTGGCTGCGCTCCGATATTACGAGCAACTAAGTCGACGTTTCTGATGAATTGCACAGGAAATATATATATGATATTATTTCCATAGAAACAATGACTTCAATCGCACCCAAACACCAACCCTCAGCGGGTCCAACATTGACGAAGGCGGTCAAACGCGCCGCAGAATACCTCGGCTTCAAGCAGATCGACCTGGCAAGTGTTTTGGGCATCAGCCCAGCCAGCGCCTCACGTCTTTATGCTGGAAACTACGTATTAGAACCCGACGCAAAAAATGAATGGCAACTCGCGTTGCTCTTCGTGCGCATGTTTCGCTCACTTGATGCCATCTTGGGGCACGACCAACAAGCACGCACCTGGCTGAATGGTGAAAACCTGGGTCTCGGCGCAAGGCCCATCGACTTAATTCATTCCACAGAAGGGTTGGTGCGCGTTGTCCACTACTTGGACGCCTACCGCGGTCGCATCTAAAGCGACCACTCAGAACTTTAGACTGTGGCGCGCGGTCGAAGATCAACGTCACGCGTCTACGCTTGCACTCGTCGACACCCTCGAAGAACAAACGTTACTTGAGATGCTTCTTAACGAGTCAAAGCCAAGCATACCAAAAGACGCTCAGACCTTAGACGACTTGCTTTACACACCCTTTCGCTACCCACCCTTACCGATGGGTTCGCGTTTTCGCGCACCGACCGATCCCGGCGTATTTTACGGCGCTCACGAAAAACGAACGGCCTGTGCGGAACATGGTTTTTGGCAGTGGCGTTTTCTGAACGACGCCCCGACCTTGATAGAGATTGCCCCCAAAGAACGCACACTTTTTCAAGCCGCCGTGCGCGCACGAAGTGTCGACCTACGCACAAGGCCCTTCGTGCGCGACCGCAAAGATTGGAGCCAAACCAGCATCTATCGCGCAACACAAGCTTTCGCGAGCATTGCACGCGAGGCTCACGTAGAAGCTCTTCACTACGAATCCGTTCGCGATCGACAAAAAGGCGTATGCACGGCGATCCTCACACCTCGAGCCTTCAGCAGGGAAAAACCTCTCACCCAAGAAACGTGGTGGTTATCCGTCAAACCCACGCACGTGTTATGGAAGCCGCAGCTTTCAACGCAGCAAGGCTTCGAGTTTACCTTCAGTTCTTAGTCTCGAGCTCGATCAAAATTCTATTACCGTGTTTCGCTCAACAAAAGGAATAAAACAACACGCAACGGGGTCACCGTATGGCAACGCCAGGCGAACCTTTCTCTTACAGAACGTATTTTTGGGTTTCTTTTTTTAAAACGCGAACTACGATCATACTTGCAAGAGCAAACAATGCGAATTCTAGGTTGGATAACGTTCCTTTCGGTTCTGATCTTGCTGACTAGCTATCATCTATTCGGCCGGTCCAACGCATCACAAATGCAAGCACGAGGGGTGGGTACGTCGAGCGCATTCCAGAACGCTAGACTCGACTCGCATGTGTCGACTCGACGCGGCGTTAAAATCCCTCGGCAAAAGAAGACGGTCATGCATTTGACGAGCCCACCGGAAAAACCCGCGCAACCTAGCGCAGCATCATCACTTGTAGCATGCCAAAAAGACAGCGACTGCAGCCCAGACGAGCTTTGTTTGATCGTGCGACACGAACACATGGGACCTCGGGGCGCTGAACATGGCGAAAGCGGCGATCACCTTTGCCATCGCAAATGCGCCAATCAACCCTGTGCCTCGGGCGAGCAATGTTTGCAAATCAAGCGGCTATATACCGACCACGGTTGGCCAAATGATGCGCTTTGCATATCACTCGACGCGTCGAACCCCCATCATGCACCCCTTCACCGTACCGACTAACATTTTCTATCATAGACGATTTCGCCCGCAACCACTGCCCTGCAAACTTTACGTTTGAAAAGCGGTTCGGAAGCGAACGGGCTTATCTGAATAATGGTAAAGTCTGCGTCCGCCCCAACTTCAATAACACCACGTCGCTTGGACCGATCACTTGTACGTGCTCAACAATAAAAAAATCGAGCCTAAACCCGACACGGTTGTTTAGTTTGACCCATTCGTCCGCTTGATGTGTCCAACAAAAACATCGCGTTATTGAGGCCAGACAAAAGCCACAAGAACGCGATGCGTTGTTAACGAAGTAAGTGGAGGAAGTAATGCTGTCTAAACATAAAAACAACTGGCACGTGGCTAGAAAACATACCGCTCTTGCGTGGCTCTTAGCGCTTAGTCTTGCGTGTGCGGCTTGCACCGGGGAATCGGCTAGCGATGGCGCATCGCCAACCACAAGCGTCGAAGGACAAGAGGCCCTTTTTGACACCTGCGGACTCGCGCAATTTAACGGCACCAACGGATTTGAGATTCCAAAAGCGCTGGGGTTAGGAAGCGAAGCATGGAAAAATCACTGCGCAGGTGATTTTGAAAATGGCCGTTTTGATCACGCGCAATTTGCTCAAACGCCCGCGTGTTACCATGCAGCACATTGCCAGGAAGCGTTCTACCAAGGGCTCAACTACGGTCATCTGTTTGAGTTTACATTCTATACCACTCAACATGACGACAACTATTGGCAGGCAGGTGCCGATAACTCAGACGGCGTTTGTGTGCCCGCCGACGTGCGTAGTCCGCAAGCGGGTCAAGTGGTAGGCACCGGCACCCCGGTTTACGCTCGCTCGTACCAGTGTTTTCAAAACCCAACGATCGGCAATGTGATCGCAGCATCGGCCGTTGCGGTACCTTTGGGTATTTTTGTTCTCAAAGCCGGTGTTGTTAAATACACCGTAGGCGCCGGCGCTGAAGCTGTCATCAAAAGCTATTTTTCGCGCGCAGCGATGTTTTCAGCGCTCAACGCTGCAAGCTCGACTGTGGTTCGCACCGCTGTTGGTGTCGCGATTTACAAAGGCTCGCTGTGGCTCACAAAGTCCGATGAGGTGGTAAACGCGATTAGTACAATCGCCAGCGACATCGTGTTAGCGAAGCTACAAGTAACCACCGGGAACGTTTCGCACGATGCCGTTTATCGTTTGCGCCAAAGCCTTGCGAATTTGGATCAGATCCGCAAGTCGATCGTTTTTTCGGGCGCCACGCAACTCATAGCCGAACGGTTGAAAGAGATCCTCAATAGCCTTTACGTATTTGGCGATAGCGTCAACGTAGACCTTGTGAACAAAGGCTACTAAAGCAAGTAGTCAGAGACGACCAAGTCTCTCAATCTTCAGACTTGGTCGTCTCTCACCCTAAAACATCCCACGCCCTAGCGTTAACAAGAAAAGAATATCAATACGCTGCAAACCAGAGCATGATTTTCGAGTCGAGTCGCTAGGATTGAATATGCGATGCAGGCAAACGGTCCGCAACTTGCTAAGCTTAGCAAAACGCTTAGCAAAACGTTCACGGGTTAACTGGATTAGAATAACACCATCGACATGATCAAACACATTCCCAGTGCCCTCGATTGGCTCAAACAAAGCGCCGAGGGACGTGCGTGGCATGATGCGCTGCCGCAACAAGTTGAACATTGTGCCAAGGTGTGGGCACTTCGATTAGACGCTCCTTTTCAAAACTCGTTCGTGTCGCTCGTTGTTCCCACGCACCGTGAAGACGGCACCCGCGCTGTGCTGAAACTACAATTTCCTGATCGCGAAAGCCAACATGAAGCCGCAGCACTGCGTCTATGGAATGGGCAGGGCGCAAGTCGGTTATATGAACACGACCCCTCGCGCCATGCTTTGCTTATTGAACATTGTTTACCTGGAGCGCATCTTTCGAGTGTGGGCTTGAACGAAGCACTCGACGTGTTCGTGCACCTGCTACCACGTATCAGCGTACCTGCGGCAGCACCCTTTCAAACGCTTGCCAACGAGGCGCAGCACTGGGCTGCCACCCTTGAAACCCAGTGGGAATCGAGCGGTCGACCTTTCGATCGGCGACTGCTCAACATCGCACAAAGTGCCCTCAGAGAACTTCCTCTTTCACAAGGTGAACAGGTGCTGGTACACCAAGACTTACACGCCCAAAACGTACTAAGCGCAGAACGCGAAGCGTGGCTCGCGATCGATCCTAAGCCGCTCATTGGCGAGCGTGAGTTCGCCATCGCACCCATGGTGCGCTCGTTTGAACTGGGCCACTCGCGTCAAGACGTGCTGCGACGTTTTGACCGGCTCACGTCAGACCTCGCGCTTGATCGTCAACGCGCGCGACTATGGACCGTCGCCCAAACCATCGCGTGGTGTTTCGGCAGCGCACACCAGCATAAACACCTGCAAACGGTCACATGGCTGCTCGACGCTTCAAACGAGACTAGAACATCCTGGGTGCCAGCGGCGACCTAGACCCCGCTGGTGTGTCACCCTCCATGAACCGGGCTGGACTTTTGGGGGCTTTCGGCTATCTTTAGCGCACTTTTAAGGCTGTATTATAAGGAGCCCCATGAGCGCGAAGAAGTTACGTCAATTACTCAATGAAAAAGGCCCGATCACCATTATCGGTGCCCACAACGGTCTGTCGGCCAAGCTTGCCGAAGAAGCAGGCTTTGAGGGCATCTGGGCCAGCGGTTTTGAGATTTCAGCAGCATGTGGCATCCCAGACGCCAACATCTTGACGATGGACTACAACCTCAGTCGCGCGCGCGAAATGGCCGAACGCGTAAGCATCCCAATCATCGCCGACTGCGACAATGGTTACGGCAACGCGGTTAACGTCGTGCACATGGTGCGTGCCTATGAAGCAGCGGGCATCGCAGGTGTTTGCATCGAAGACAACGTGTTTCCCAAGCGCTGTTCGTTTTACGTCGGCGTCAAACGCGAGCTCGCACCGGTAGAAGAACACGCCGGCAAAATCCGCGCCGCCAAAGACACACAAACCGACAAAGACTTCGTCGTCATCGCGCGCACCGAAGCGCTCATCGCTGGCTGGGGCATGGACGAAGCCTTGCGTCGCGGCCGCGCTTACGCCGACGCGGGTGCCGACATGGTCTTGATTCACTCCAAAGAGAAATCACCCGACGAAGTCATCGCGTTTGCCAAAGCATGGGATCGAAAAACTCCGCTGGTGTGCGTGCCCACAACTTACAAAGTTGCCACGGTTCCGCAGCTACATGAGGCGGGTTTCAAACTGATGATTTTCGCCAATCATGGCTTGCGTGCCTCGATCAAAGCCATGCGCACGGTCTTCAAAGAAATGCGCGAAAAGAACACCACCAGCGCGGCTGACCCCTTCGTCGTACCGATGACCGATGTCTACGCCATCGTTGGCGTCAAACAAATGGAAGCCGAAGAAAAAGCGTTCATGCCTGCCGACGTCGGCGGCGCGACGGCCATCGTGCTTGCAGCAGGCGAAGAGCCCGAGCTCAAAGCGCTGATCGAAGAAAAGCCCCGCGCCATGCTCGACATTCGCGGTAAAACCATCCTTGAGCGTCAAATCGAAGCGCTCAACTTGGCGCAAATCAAAGACGTTGCAGTGGTGCGCGGCTACAAAAAAGAAAAAGTTGCATTGCCGAACATCCGCACCTTCGACAACGACGAATACAAAACCACCGGCCCCCTGGTCAGCTTGTTTCGTGCTGAAGATGCGCTCAAGCAACGCGCGATTGTCATGTATGGCGACATTTTGTTTGAGCCATCGATCGTTGAGAAACTTTTGCGCTCACCTAACGACATCACCATCGTGGTCGACCGCGCCATCGACACCCTGCCCCCCGAAGGCAGCGTACAAGGCAAAATCCATCGCGACTTGGTCGTTGAAGACTTGCCCAAAGAAGCAGGTCAAAGCGGCCACCGCTTTGTTGGCAGCCAAGACCCCTCCCCCGTTTTAAAGGTAGGCCCGCAGGTCGGACGCGGCGAAGCCCATGGCGAGTTCATCGGCATGTTGATGGTCTCTGATCAGGGCGCAAAAACCCTGCGCGACACCTGGGCCAAAATGAAACGCGACAGCGAAAAATCAGACGCGGCGCGCGCGCAGCTACAAAAGGCCGGCCTGGCTGACCTTGTGCAAGCGTTGATTAAAGACGGGCACAAGGTGCATGCCGCCGACATCTACAAAGGTTGGATGGAAATTGGCACCTTCGATGACTATCAGCGCGCCTGGGCATCCGTGCGCTAACTATGTAGCACAACGCAAACCTCGAAGTACCAGAGCGTCAAGATGCGGTTCTTTCTTGTTTGTGCCTATCTCTTCATCGCCTGCGAAGCGACTGAACAAACCCTAACGTCACAAAGCGAAGCCGAAATCAACCATTGCGATTCCGTTGATGAATCATGGTTCAACGAAGACGGACAGTGTTTCCATACCTTCGCAGAAACCAGCACCTACGGCTGCCCTGAACTACGCGAGCGCATGCTGGGCACGTCGAATGCGCTAACAATAGCACAGTTTATGGCGCATGGACTCAACGACACGCGCCTCTTTACGGCCGCAGACGTCTCTGCAGCCACAAACTCCGTCTACTTCTATCTAGGCGAAAAAACCACCAAAAAGCTCATCTCGATGACGATTGTCGTATTTTCAGACAACGGCTACACACTCGATATTTTGCACTCGACCTTCGTTACGAACAAAGTTTGTGAAGCGCTTAGTGACGATGAGAAAGCAGTGCAGTTGGCAACTGAAGCCTCACACATACAGCTAAATTGGATCAAAGCGTTCTTTGAACAGTTGATCACTGATGGCCAACGCTTACGCTGCGCGCCTGATCAGATTCACTAGACGTGTCACGATCACCGTTCAGTGGTGAATTTTTCAACACCATCGGCATTATGCTTTGCGCGTCAATGTCACGTATGACGGTAACGACACTTTAAGAATTGCCCAAACTCGAGATTGCCGTGTCTAAGCATTATTGGAGGTTGTACCTATGCTTAACACTGTCCTATTGGCCATCTTCTTGCTTATCTTTGAAAATTGCGAGCAACCCACGCGCACCAACGACACGATTCAGACACAGGCAGCGGACTCTGAAAGCGCAAAAGTATGCACGCAAAACGTCGACGTTATCGCTTGGGGTTACGCGACGTGTCTTGGCAATCAAGATCTCAGCGACGACGATCTGAAGCGCTATTTTGACCTCGAGGAAAAACAGCGAATCGTGCCTCAGACCGACCATTCGGGTTATATTCGCATCAACGCCAACAGTGTGGTGCACGGCACCGCGCAATATCCTTGCAAACGTGGACAAGGTCGCGAGCCTGATCGCATCGCCGCGTGTAACCAAGAAAAAGAGTCACTCGCCATCATCGCCAAGTCCGCGTGCGAAGACTATCTGCTCGACACCATTCAAACCTTCTGCGACACAAGCGACGACAAGGTTTGGGACACGCTCAAAAGCTGCGGTGTGCGACCCACACAAGGTTGTTACCAAACCAATCAAAAAGACGACACCTTCGATGTCGTGAAAACACTCGACGCGGCGCAAAGCCCTTATTGCACGCCCGTCGACGACCGATAAGCGTTCATCAGAAACACTGGCGCGAAGGGGGTTTTGTTGATAAACCTCCTCCATGTCAGCAGCTTCCGAACAAGCCATTCAAAACTCAAAACAGTTCTTAAGTGCCGCCAAAGAGCGTGGTTATCAGCTCTTTACAGGTGTACCCTGCTCGCTTTTGACCGCTATATATAAGGTGCTCGAAGACGACAAAAACTTCGACTACCTGCCCGCCGTGCGCGAAGACCTGGCCGTGGGCCTTGCCGCCGGTGCCTATTTGGGCGGCAAAAAGTCGATGGTGCTGATTCAAAACTCGGGCCTGGGCGTGTGTTACAACGCGCTTGCGTCGCTCAACGAGATTTATCAGATTCCAACCTTCATCGTCGCTTCATGGCGTGGTCAAGGCGGCAAAGACGCGCCTGAACATCTGCGCATGGGCGAGGTGATGACCAAAATCTTTGAAGAACTGGAAATCCCCTATCTGGTCGCCAACCCTGAAAAACTGGTCGAACAGCTTAAAGAGCTCGATGACAAAGCCACCCAAACCAAGCGACCCGTCGCTTTGATCGCACCCAAAAACGTTTTCGTATAGGTCACCCATGAATAAAATTGAAGCCCTCACCGTTATTAACACCACATTTGGTGAACTGCCAACCATCGTCTGTAATGGCATGATCGGTCGCGAACTCTATTCGCTTGGCGACAAACCCAATCGCTTTTACATGATTGGCTCAATGGGAATCGCTGCCTCGATTGCCCAAGGGCTCGCTTACACAAGGCCCGACAAACGTGTCGTGGTTATTGAAGGCGACGGCAACACCTTGATGGGACTTGGCAGCCTGGCGCAAATCGGCGCCCAGCAAACCAAAGGGTTTATTCACCTGTGTCTGGACAATGGCCGTCATGCATCAACCGGCGATCAACACACCATTTCAGAAAAAGTGAAGCTCGAAAACATCGCACTGGGTGCAGGTTACGAGCGCGCATGGCGCTGCAACACAGCGAAAGAACTTGAGCAAGCCACCACGGAAGCAAAACAGTGTAAAGGCCCGGTGTTCATTTTGGCCAAGGTTGACCCGGGTACCATTCCTGGCGTACCCCGCGTCGAGGTCGAGCCACCGCAAATTACCGAACGCTTCCGCGGCGCTATTGCTGCGAAGTAATCAGTAAGAACCCAGGAAACAAATCATGATTGTCATCATTCTTGCAGCCGGTGTCGGTAAACGCCTGGCGCCCTACAGCACCGAGCGCCCCAAGTGCCTGATGGAGGTAGGCAACCACACCTTGCTCGAGCGTCACCTGGTGCTCGCCCAGCGCTTTGGCGCAGAGCGCGCTGTGATCGTCGACGGCAACTTGCACGAGATGATCCACGACACGGTTGAACATCTGCAAGTGGGCATGCCCGTTGATTTTGTTCATAACGAAAACTTTCGCAAGGGTTCGATCACTTCGCTCAGCCTGGGCTTAGAGCGCGCAGATGACGACATCATCTTTATGGATGCCGACGTGCTTTATCATCCAGATATTTACAAGCGACTCTTCACAACCTCACATGCGTGCGCGCTCCTTCTTGACGCGTCGTCCGAAGAAACGGGCGAAGAGATGATGATTGGCGTCAAAAACAATCGCGCCGTCGTCGTTGAACGCAAAGTAAGCCACCTAGGGCCCTTTGACCTGATCGGCGAAACCATCGGCTTTTATAAAATAGCCAAAGACAAACTACCCGCGCTCAAGCAAGCCATTGCTGAAACCCTCAGCACACAAGGCGACCAGGTCGAATATGAGGCTGCGTTGAACCTACTTTTTGCGCGCGAAGCCTTTGGTATTGAGCGCATTGACCCCATGCCATGGACCGAAATCGACTTCGCCAGCGACCTTGAAAAAGCGCGCAACGTGGTGGCGCCCAAGCTACCTCCGCTTTATACTTAGCCCGCTAAGAAGGTCGGGTCATGACAGCATCTTTAAGATCGACCACGGGGTCTTCTGTCGGCACTTTCGCCATGTCGCCAAGCACCCAAACAACAAACAACCTCGATCTAGACGAGTGGGCAGACGCCATTTGTTTTCGACCTTTGGGCAAACTCATTGCGCTCGGCTTTGAACCCACACCCATATCCGCCAACCAACTAAGCCTGCTGACAGGACTGCTTGGCATCATCGCCGGCGTATTTTATGCTCGCCCCGGAGTGAGCTCCGTATGGGGCGCCTTGTTCGTCGTGTTAATGATGGCGGTCGATTGCGCCGATGGCGAGCTTGCGCGCCTGCGTAAGATCAGCGACTGGCGCGGGCGAGGCATGGATGGCGTGGGCGACTTTTCCGCAAGCATCGGGCTTCAACTGGGCATGCTGATTGGCTTCTTTCGCAGTGATTTTGTCATCTTCGATTATCGCCCAAGTTTCATCGAACTTTTTATCCTTGCAAGCGTCGCCGCAGCGTCGATGATTTGGAACGCAGGCGCACTCGACAACGTGAAACAGCGCCTTCGTCCAAGCTCAATCGACGAGACGTTGTTAACGCAAGCCCCTACCCTAAATGGCACTGGCGATAAGATTTTATACTGGATGCTCAAACGCTATATTCTTAACGCGCAGGCCATGGCCGGCACATCGTGTCCCAGCGACTATCGGTTTCTTAGACGCATTCAATGGGTGGGGCCAACCCATCACAACACAGCCATCGCTTTGTCGGGTCTCGCGACACTCTTCTACCCTCAAGCGCATATCGCCTATTATCTCTACGCCATCATACCCTGCAATCTATATATGCTTTGGGCGCGGCACAGCGCCAAACGTAGCGACGCCGCCCTAAGCCAACCCTACAAAGGCTCCGCTTACACAGCATAGAATACAGCGCCGCATGGCAGCCATCGACTATGTTTTCTTGGGTAAGAGCGCCTTAATGTTGTCCACAAGCTGCGCGTAAATCTCAAAAGGCACTTCGCCAAGGTTTGCAATGCGAAAGATCTCGCTCGCAAGTTTGCCCTGCCCAGCATAAATCACAAAACCCTTTTCTTTCAGCACATCGTGCATATGCGGATAGCTTAAGCCTTGTGGCAACTTGAACGTGGTAATGGAGTTGGAAAAATATCGCCCATCGATATAAAACTCAAGCCCTGCAGCACTGAGCTCACTGCGCAAATACGCCGATCGTTTTTTGTATGCGGCGATGCGGGCCTCAATGCCACCTTGTGCTTCAAGCTCTTTGATCGCCTGCGACAATGCAAGCAACGCCGTGTTGTTGGTGGTAAAGGGCGTCTCACCTTTTTTCTGCTGAGCGACATAATTTTTTAAGTCAAAATAAAGCGACCGAGCAGGAATGCGCTCAAGTGCTTGCTGCGCGAATGGCGAGACAAGCACAAACGAAATGCCAGGTAAGCCGTGTAAGCATTTGTTGGATGTGGCCGCCATCACATCTACGTTCGACCCAAGAATATCGAGCTCCTCACCACCAAACCCCGACACCGAATCCAAAAAGAACAACCGCTTGTATTGTTTGCAAAGGCGACCCACCGCCGCAACGTCATTGATCAATCCGGTGGTCGTTTCATGGTGCACCAGCGCCACCGCGTCGATCTCGGCATCGGTACGTAAAAGCTGCTCGACAAACGTCAAATCAACTTGTTCACGCCAATCGGCTTTAACCTCAACGGTATCGATGCGCTGCAGTTCCGCAATCTTGCGAATGCGCTCGCCATACACGCCGTTGTTCAACACCAATAACTTTTTACCTTCACGCACGGTATTGATGACGCCAAGCTCGAGCGCCGAAGTACCCGAGCCCATGACAAGCGCGGTCTCATACCCAGACCCTTCAAGCCCGGCAATGCGCAAAAGTGCCGCGCGCACATCTTGAGTAAGCGCTGCCACTTCGGGCTCGCGATGACACAAATCAAATGCGATCGCTGCCTGCTTTACGGTGGCAGACGTATTAACGGGCCCCGGATTAAATAACCATGCTTGTTTCATGGTCTGTTTAATGACGCGTCAACGCGTGCAGGTCAAACCCGACAACCGGAAAACTCAACCCAGCGGGGTACGAAACAAGCGCGCCTTACGACACGACATGCAAACCTGAATCACCCCCGGGTCAAGGCGCACGCCACCGGCAACATTGGCAGACACATTCGCAAGCAAACGCACGGCCGTTCGCGTTGGCTTGCCACAATCACACGCCAACGAGTGATCTCTGTAACCAGGCGTCGAACCACCCAACAGCCCACGCATCACCGTGCGTTTACTTTGCTGCATTAAGTCCCCAAGCGGAGGTAAAGTCGTCTTGCGCATGCCCGGTTGCCCGTCATCAAAAGGCACAAGCTTCGCCGCATAACAAAAAGGCAAATGCGTTGGGGCGCTGGGCACAAGGCGCACGCGCGCACCCATCGTCTCAAGCGCGGTCTTAATCTGCGCGGCACTGTCTTGCGCTAGATCGCTCGCAAGCACAGTGTTGTTGAGCGTTTCAGGATCACGCTCCTGATCACCCTCAATGCTGACTTCGTCAGCGAGCTGAGCTGCAAACTCAAGCACCTTTTGCGGCGCCCCGCCCACGTGTTCAATGATTACATCCCAGCGTTCGGCGCGCGGCACACGCAAGGGTTGGCTCACCGATGCTTGCGTCCAAAGCACCACACCTTCATTACACAGTTCGCCATCCACGCGGTGATAGCACTCAAACACTTGCAAGAGCGAATCATCGCTCGCCGAAGCGAGCGACGTCACGCTAAGCGGCACCTGCGCGCGAAAAAGCAGCGGCGTTTCGCAACGCAAACAATGAGGCCAGGGCTGCTCCTTGCCAACAAGCGGAAGTCCGCCCACGCGAAGCGCTGGCTGCGTTTCATTGATCGACCGATCGTCAAACCATGCGATGCCCATATCCCTGCCTAACGGCAGCCTGCACCAAAACTTTAGTGGTATTGTAACTGCTACCCTTTATAACAAAGGGCGAAATA
>JBGAKI010000112.1:0-5950 GCA_044224525.1 Polyangiales bacterium
AAACACAGGTTTTCCGCCGGTGACGCGAATGGGGGCATCCGCCATCTTGATGACTTCCTTAGGGATCGCATTGGTGTAAACGTTGGCGTCAAACTTCTTTGCGATGAACTCTCCAGACGGCAACAAGGCATTTGAGTTTGCAATAGCTGCTGCTACATCGCGCGACGTTACACTGCGTGCTTGGGCCTTAATAGCATCGATGATCACATTGATCTGGCGTTGTCGTCCACCGTCCGGAGCGGCACTCGCAACGCCAGGGATACCCTCGATCAGAGGCTCGATGTTGTTAAACGCAAAGTCGTATAGCTCTGGGCTCGAGTAACCCTCGCCGCGCACCACAACTTGGATGACCGGAGCATTGGAAGGATCAAACTGCAACACAAACGGTGGCAGCACACCGAGCGATTTAGGCACGGCTGCCATGGCGAACGCAGCCTGTTGTTGTACTAACGTTTGCGCCGCATTAAGATTTGTTCCCCATTTCAGCCAAACATAAATCACACTGAGGCCGTTGCGTGAAAGGCTTTCAACATGGTCGACGCCGGGTGTCGCGCTGACGTACTTTTCCAAGCGCCACGACAAGGTTTTTTCCACATCTTTCGGTCCCAATCCTGGTGCGAGCGTGCCCACAACCAGCACGGGTGGGGTCAACTCTGGGAAGGTGTCGACGCTCATGCGTGGGGTGACCACCACCGCAAAAACCACCACGCCGATGCAAAGCATCAACACCGCGATCGGATTACGCAACGCCAACGAGGTCATGACTCAACCCTGGTTTGCACACGGTCGCCATTTTGAAGCAATCCACGTCCTTCAAGAACGATCCGCGATCCAGCTTTGAGCCCAGGTGCAAGAAACACGCTGCCACCTCGCTCCCCCAGCACCTCAAAAACGCGTTGCGTAGCTCTACCTTGCTCAACAACCATCAGCGTTGCGCGACTTCTTTCAATATTGGTCGCATTAAGCGGAACCTCAATGGCAGGGTGGCTTTCGCCAACGTCGATCGATACCTCGCCCGTTGTTCCCACAGGAATACGGCGTTCTGGATCAGCGATATCGATTGACCCGTTGCAAATACCAATACGTTCGCCTCAACACCGGGGCTAACAAAATCAAAATCACTCTCCGGAACATCCGCGCGCATACGCACGGTGTTGCGATCGACAACAGTGACGATCGTGCTGCCAGGACGCGCATAAGCGCCGGGATCCATTGAACGGGTAGCAACTTCTCCATCAAAGGGTGCACGCAGCACACAATCGCTAACCTCAAGCGTCGTTTTGGCAACCCGTTCCAGTTCTGCAGCAAGTTGCGCTTCCTCGGCGCTACTTTGAGCTGATTTTTGCTCCGCCTCATTCGGCGACACAAAACCGCCATCAAGCAGCCCACGGGTGCGCGCTGCTTCGTGACTAAGTGCCTTTTGCTTAGCTTCAATCGCGCGAGCTTGGGCCGCCACAGCGCGACTTGCCGCACTTGCATTACGACAGTCGAGCGTCGCCAACACCGACCCCCGCTTAACCTTTGCACCCGGTCGAACAAGCACGGTATCGATATAGGCAGAAATAATTTGTGGCCCAATATTCGACGAGACCCATGCTTCAAGTGTGCCGATATAACGTCGACTGGGGCGAAACGTCGTCGACCTAGCCAAAACAACCGACACGGGCTTCGGCTTTGACGAAAGTGCAACGTGATTAGTACGGCTTTGCGCCAGCCACAATAGTCCCACCGCACTCAGAATAAGAAGCACGGCCACACCCATAATTATTCCCTGAACTCGGTTAAGCTTAGGTATAAGGCTTATAGGTAACTTTGCTACAGTTCGATGGGTACTCATTGTTTACTCGTATTCATAAACTTCATAAACTAGCTTCTTTCTGCCAGAAGTCTTCCCAGGGCAGCGCGCGCACGCCAAACGTCAAACTCACCGAGCGCGTATCTAATCTCCGCGGCGATCCGCAACTGCTCCGCATCCGCTAACTCGACACTCGTGCCAAGTCCATTCATAAATCGAGCCTCTGCTTGCGCATGATTCGCCTGGGCAGCTGCGACCGCTTGTCGAAGTGCAGGCAATGTTTCACATGCCACGTCGAGTGCAATCCAGGCACTGCGCACCGAGGCGATCAATGCTTGCTTAGCAACATCAGCGGCTGCGCGCGCGGCATGCTCTTTTGCTTGCGACGCGCTCTGTCTTGCGCGAACCGGGGCATCGATAATTGGAAAGCTAAAAAGCACACCGGCTGCATAGTTGGGCACGTTCGGAATCCAGCCACCGCCGCGCGCATTAGGCCCGCCGTCGGTGGGAGCCCCGCCGGCATAGCCATAACCCACCGCCGATAGAAACAAATCTGGACTCATCTCTTTTGCCACGGCCTTCGTTTCCAGCGCTTGCGAACGTACAGTCAGTAGCGCGGCGCGCAGCTCCGGGTTTTTTTTCAGCGCCTTGTTCAGCGCCATCACAAACGGCAAGTTGGCTGAAAAAGGTGGCTTTTGATCGGGCACGTCAACCTCCCACTGCGGTTCGCCGATCGCAGCCCCCAGTATAAAGCGAGCGGTTGTCAGTCCACCGCGCGCACTCTTAAGTCCAGCATCGAAGCGCGTAAGGTCTGCTTCAGCGCGCGCCAACTCGATCGGTGGCTTCAGACCCGCGATGACCCCCGCTGCGGCTGCATCACGATGTGTCTTTGAACGTTGGTATGCGCCTTCCGCAGCGCGTAATACATCCTTGGCAGTACGCACCGCAAAATAAGCTTCCTCGACATTAAACGCCACATCCAGCTGAATCGAGCGCGCGGCTTCACTTTCGATCGACACGCGCGCATCATGCGCTGCAGATTGCGCCGCAATGCGTCCAAAATCGAAGATCTGCTGTTGAAGACCCACCACCGCGAAGGTTGACGGGTAAGCATTCCAGTCCGCATCACGCACCGGCGCGCGCCCGGCAATGCGTGCAATTTCAATCTTGTCGATGTTGAATACCGAGGCAGAGGTCTGGTTGACCGTTCCAACAACAAGCTCAGCACCGGTGGTAAGCTGCGGCGTCCATTGCGCGCGCGGCACTCTTGCCTCCACTTCACGTGCGTGAATGCGAGCCAACGCAAGCTTTATATAAGGCTGACGCCTCAGTGCATGTTCAAGAGACTGCCCAAGGGTTAGTGTTTGAAAACTGGGTTTGTTATCGTCAAAACGAGCTTTATCCAAAGCATCGGCTTGATCGCAAAACAAAAGAATGTACGCGACGAATTTAAGCACGACCAATACATTCATTCGCATACAAAACATATACCGCGTTAAACTTTTAAACGCATCCGCATCACCATAAAAATCGACTTAACATTTCGACACAAAAAAGTTTTCCAAGGGAAACCCCCTCAATCACGCAAAGTGAAACTCCTACTACTCGTCGCAATGCCGTGTTGATCCGGCTCAGGTGATCTCTGGCGGCGCTTTTATCTTTCGCGGTCGCACGTTGCAACCTCCAAGCCCATCGTTAACCCTCGTGTGGCATGCGATGGCGGGCGCTGCGAAAATAGTGATTGGGCGAATACAAACTAAAGTTGGCAACACGATCGGTATAAAGGCATGCATATTCTTCAACCTGATCGCCAAAGCTCGCAAGTTCTGGCCCAGACATAAAAAGCGAACCCCAATAAGGGTGAAACGCGCGCTCGATCAGTTCCTCAAGATTGTTAAAATCACGCTCAAGCTCACCCAACTGCTCGCGCGCTTGTTCAAGCAAACGGCGATGGCGCGATAAATCTTCTTTTGTTTTGCTCGATGCATCTTCGATGGCGCCCGGGTCGATCTTACTCAGTTGCTCAAGTTGGCGCTGAAGCTCCTTGGCGCGTTCATGTCGATATGTAATCTCGTCAAGCAACCGCTCGCGCAAGATCGCTAAACCATCAAGCTTGTCTAAATCAGTGCGACAGGTTTCAAACACCTTAAGCTCACGATCCATCTCTTGAATAATCATGGCCGTTCGCCACGCGCTTTCTTTTTTTGCGCGCAGCACATCACCATAAATATGATCGCCCACATAGAGCACGCGATCCCCGGCACACTTGAGCAGTTCCTCCAGCGTTCTGATATTACCGCCTGAATAAATCTTACCGCGCTCCAAACTTTTCGCCGGCTGCTTGTTACCTTCAGCATCCACCTCAAAGAGCGCGCCGCCCTCACCAAAAAAGCTTGGTTTACGCGCAGCGGTAATCACAGCATCAAAATAGTTTCGCCAGGTGGGATACCCATCGCCCCCTTTGCCGAGTAAAAAGTTCATCATCGCGTCGGTGTATCTGGGGTTCGAGTTGGTCAAGAGAAAGAGTTTCTTGCCGGAACTACGAAACTTATGAAACGTGGGCCCCAGATTGGGATCGCGCATCGTAAAGCGCGGTAAATCCGCAAGCACTACATCCAAAATACTGCCATCTTGGTGCGCCAAATCGATCTGCGTGCGAATGTCCAAAAAAAGCTTCTGATAGTCGACCTGCGCATGGTGCTTATCATAAGCATCGACGCAGGCGGCAAACAGCTCAACTTCACTCAACGCATAAAGCGTATCGACCCAATGGTAACGCTCGTTGCCCGGCTTCACCTTTTCGTACTGGTAAAAGCGACGTCGCTCTTCGATCGAGAGCAACTTGTGCCCATGATAAGCTTTCTTTACATAACGATGTGAATCGAGCTTCAAGATATTGCCAAGCTCTTTATCAACGATCAGCCCGCGGATCGGAAAATCCGTCGTGAACTTCATTTCTTTGAGCCATTCGGGGTAACCGATGGCGATCATCTTACCGACGGTTGCATCCAAGCTAAGCCGGTCGATTTCGTCTTGGCGATAAAGCGCAAGCGTATAATCCATGTCAAAGCCCACGGCATCGATGCTGTCGAGGCGTAAATTGCGATTACAATAAATGCGCCGCGGTCTAGGTGGCGGTCCGGCTTGTTCTGAAACCAACGCGGTGCGTTGAAAACCACTATCGGGCATCACGCATAGTGTACCTTGAAAAGGCACTTTTTGGCTAACTCTTGGGATCAACCCTGAGATCGGGCGCTTAAACAAAAAAACCTTCCGTTAGGAAGGCTTTTTAAGCTGCTCGAGCAGTGCTATTTCTGAGCGGTTAAAACGCGAGCATCATCCGCCGCATACACGCTCACCTTACGGCGGGCGCGGTCTTTGCGCTCGAACTTAACGACGCCGTCGATCAACGCAAACAAGGTGTAATCTTTGCCTGTGCCGACATTGTTGCCAGCGTGCAATGCCGAGCCCACCTGACGCACCAAAATATTGCCAGCGCGCACCGGCTCGCCGCCGAACTTCTTAACGCCACGATACTGTGGGTTGGAATCGCGACCGTTACGTGTAGAACCTTGACCTTTTTTATGTGCCATGACGAAACCTTGTTGATTCTGAGTTGATTCTGCTGTGTAAAAATTAAGCCGAAGCGCCCGATTGTAAACGCGTAACCACCACCTCAGTGAAGGGCTGACGGTGGCCGTATTTACGGCGATAGTTCTTGCGACGGCGGAACTTGAACACGATGATTTTTTTGTCTTTGTCCTGATCGACAATCTTGCCGACAACCTTGGCACCATTAACAAGTGGGTGGCCAATGACGGGGCGCTCGCCACCGATCATCAAAACCTCAGAAAACACCACTTCTGCGCCAACATCGCCATGCAGCTTTTCGATGCGAATATGATCGCCTTCAGACACTCGGTATTGTTTTCCGCCCGTGCGGAATACGGCATATAACATGTGGAGCTACTCCCTATACAGTGAATCGAGCGCTAGTGTAGTCTGAAACAGGGATCAGGCAAGGTAATTTGGCCCCAGCACCCTTAAGCGCATGATTACCGCTGCTTAGCCTTACTTTGGCCAAACGTGTGCGTGGGTTGAGGCGGGCTCGGGGAAGCCAAACAGTAGCGAACGATTCGCAAAGCCGAAGGCGCA
>JBGAKI010000023.1:0-40258 GCA_044224525.1 Polyangiales bacterium
CAGCCCTGCATGCGCATGACATCCTTGTTCGCCAGTGTTTTATTCGCTCGTAAGCGTTTAGTTTGAATGGTACTGCGCAGGAAGATTAGTCGTTGTCAACGCAGTAGTATTTCAACTCAAACCCTTGCAAGAGTGGGGTTTCGGTGCCGTCGGCTGACGAGAGCAGCACGGCTTTAATACGCAGATATCGTAGGTTGTTTGAGATGCCTGCCGCCATCAGGAGCTCGCCAACGTCGACCGGCGAACTGGTTGCCGGTGAGGTCCACGACACCACTGTTGAGGTGGGCACGTCGGCAAGTACGTTCGAGGTTTGTGCTTCGAAACGAATGCTTGTGCCCGAGTTGATGGTGTTGGTCCAGGCGAACTCACTCCAGTCGGGGCGCTGCGTGCCGGGGCAAACGGAAGTGTAGTCGCGCCAGTATTGACCACTTGGCGGATACGAAGGTGGCAGCGGCGGCACAACGATACGGATGGGCGTTGTGGCCAGCGTGTAGATACCATCGCCGAGGGTGGTCGCCGAGAAGTTGAAGACTTGGTAACCAGCCGCGGGCATGACGATGTCGTTGCGGAAGGTTACTTGGAACTTCACTTTGGTGCCCGGTAAACATTTCTCAAACCAGTCAGAGTGCGTCGCCAAGCAGCGTGCATCGGTTTCCGCGGTGGGTACTGCGGTGACTGAGTCGATAAATCCGCGTTCGTCGATTGCCGTGCCGGTGTTGTCATTGATGCGCAAGACGATGCTCATGCGACTGTAGCCCATCAAGTTGACGATGGCGTTGACGACCGCTGTTGATAAGCCGGTACCGTCGTCATTGATGTGATAGACCATGCCTTCGCCCGAGGCGTCGGTGGTGCCTGTTTGGGTTGCGATATAACGCATCGCCCAGTCCGAGGTCCACGATTCGTCGTAAGTTACCATGCCATACGCATCACATACATCGTGATTGGCGCATACAAAGGCAATATGGCTCGATGTACATACGTTTGTACAACTTTGCTGATACCAGCAATAACTCTGCTCGCACACCTGTTGCGTGGTGCAGCTTGATGCATACGAATCGCACACGGCTTGGTTGGCGCATGAGAACTCGTTGTGTGAAGCGATGCATTCGCTGCCAGTGTAGGTGCTGCGATCGTCGCCGGAGTTAATGCCAATGTATTTGACACCATTGTTGAGTAGCTCGCGGATGATCGACTCGCGGTTGGGCGAGTAAATTTGAGAACCGCTGATGCCACCGTCGTTGTATCCGATAAAACCCGGCATGACCGTCCAGAACTGGTTGGCGTCGCCAAGATTCGAGTCGTGCATGTTATGCATTAGCGCATCGGTAAACTCGACGACGACGGGGATGGTGTTCTCGCGGAAGCAGGGGTAGCCGAACTGACCGCTGGCGCATGCTGTTTGAGGCGGCGTGATCCATTTATTGGTGCCAGGCCAAGGGCCGATGACGTAGTCGGAGACGTCGCCACCTGACCAGTCGGCGGTGTTACGCACGACGATGTAATAGGTGCCAGGTTCGAAATGTTTGTAGATGGCATTTTTTGATTGGTCTAGATAATATCCACCGCCATTACATTCGATTAAGGCGAAACTAGAATCATACAGTTCGAGGGTGTCGTACCACGCCCAATCGTAGTTTGAGTATTCTATCTCTCCCAGAGGGTAGATCATGATGTCGGCGGGGCTGGACACGGTGAACTTGAGAAAGTAGTCAGGGCCAGCCTCAACGTCGCCGATTAGGCGTCCTTGCGAATCGCCAAAACAGGGGCTTGCATCGACGCGGTCGTCGAAGAATCGGTTAAGTTTTGCGCCGCCGGAAAAATTAAAGCCTTTCATTTCGGTGGTGACGTCGCCAAAATCGATTGCGCTTTGTGCGGTGTCACCATAAGCGCGACCCATCGCGACATAGTTGACCTTTCCTTTGTCGGCGGCATCGAAGCCATCGATGATAAGAAAATAGGCGCCGACTGGCAGCTTGTATGTTGCGTGCGAGTGGCCGGTCGCAGGTCTGCCAAACTTAAAATGATCAAAGCCCCAGCCACCGGTGGCTTCGCCACAACCCATTGACGTGCCATCGCTTTTGATGACGCGCATGGCGGCTTCAAACCCTGCGGTACCAAGATTTGCTTCGAAAAGGTAGGTGTCCTCGACGCTGACGCTGAACTTAAGCACCGCGTCGCGTGCGCCCGCGGTAGGTGAGGCGCCGCCATGGATGGCGTCGCCGTCATCGCAGCCAACAGGTGAGAAATCATCGGCGTACGCAAAGGTGGAGGTGTTGATGCCGGTAACGGTTTTTGAATGCACCGAGATGTCGCCGACGTCTTTGGCGTTGGCAGTGGTGTCTGAGGTGGCGAGCGTGACGGCGATGACGTCGCTGTCAACGCCAGGGGTTTCGTGCAAATAGGCGCTATGAGAGTACTGCATGCGCGAATCTGAATAGAGGGTTGGCGTGTAGAGATAACTTGGGAAAGGCCAGCCGTAGCGTGTGTCAGGTATGCCCAAGCCAGTAGCGATGCTGTAAAGTGCGGTGACTTGCGACTCGGGGATACGACCACCGCATTTGGCAACCAGTTTGTCAACTGCACCGGTTACTGCGGCGCGCTCGCCAGCGGTTGAAACCGGCGACACGTTGAGCAGGTTATAATAAGGCACGTCGTGATGGGTGTCTGTAGCGGCGTCATAACAAACGTCGTTGCCGGTGTCATAGCTATAGTCGCCGTCGCCGTGGGGTGGCAACGGAAAATCGTCGTGATAACCAACACCAAAATACACGTCGGGCACTTCGCAGCGAATTGCACCGATGATGCCTTGTGTGGCGGCCTCAGCTGCAAAGGTCGGGCAATGTGATGGGTCGACGACGTAATCGCCCGTTGTCAACGCTGCTTTTAAGTTGTCGATCTCGCCCTGCATCGTGGCGGTGGTGTCCATTAAGAAATAGACGTCAGCGTTTTGGGCTTGCACGTCAATTTCAAGCGGGTCGCTGACCGCTGGGCCAAGATAAGGCAAAATATGATAGAGGCCGCCGTTTTCGGTGATGCCGTCTTTGGTGGGGTCAGCGGGGAAATCATCCCAATCATCGGGCATACTATCGCCATCGGTGTCGGCTGGGGCGCCGCCGCCGCTTCCGTAGGTACCGCCGTTGGCGTCGATCAGTACAAGACCTCCAGCGCCTGGCTCATAGTGTAGGCCGGTATCGGAGTTACCGCCGTTCAGGTCGGTGTTGTCGGGGTAATCGGTCGATAGGTTACAGGCTGGGTCACAGGGATTACATGTTACGGGCCCCGTGATCAGCTGCGCCAGTGGTTTGGCAAGCACGCGCGCGAAACTTTGTTTGACACTGCAAGCGCCCCAATGTCCGTCTTGTCCGCAGGTGCGCGTGCCCGATGAACACTGCAAGGTTAGTGAACCACCCAAACTGCTAAGCGAATAGCAGGCTTCGCTGGCGCCGGGATTACAAGGGTTTAGGTTCGTGCCGCCACAGTCCGTGTTGTAGTATGCAATGCGATCGTCGCAGTCTTCACCTTTGTCGCAGCCGCGGCCATAACCGTCGTGGTCAAGATCAACGCAGCGCGTTTTCATCACCATGCCGTTGTCGCCCCCGCCGCCAAGGGGTTGAATGCTATTGACGTCCTGTTGCGTGTCACCACACGCCGAGAAGACAATGCAGCCTAATGCGAAAAAAACCGTGAGCGACAAAAGGGGTAGCGTTGTGCGCCACCGGGCTGATTGTCGGTCGGTGTTGCTTGGTTGAGATTCTTTTAAGAGATGCATAGACTACACCACTTCCTCACCTAGATAGAGCAACATTCATGCCATGCCGGTCGTTATAGATATGCAATCATTTCCTATGGTTACGTAATCTAAAGCATACTTTTTTTGCTATCTTTTGCGCGGTTATGACTTTTTTGCGTACCGGGTTCATTTAGATTCCGGTGCTATTGAACGCAGGTTAAGAGCACGAGCCGCATGCCTTCGACCGAGCCTGAGTAAGCGACACCCATAAGACCTTGGGTGTTGGCGGTGACACGAACTGCGCCTGTGTTTTGACCTACAGCCGTAATGTCGGTGGCTGTGTTGGCGCCGAAGCTTTCACCGTCGGGCATGCGCAGCTCGACCCAGGCGTGGGCGTTGCCTGCGTCGGATGCCATGTAGACGAGCGCCACAAAGCCAAGATAGTTGCCAAGGGTAGGCATGCTTGTGGGATTGGCGTTTTGAATGAGCCGTTCTGTGAGCAACGTGCCGTCGTCTTTGATGACCACCACGTGCACTTGCGATTCGCTACCACCGTCGATTTCAGTCCACGCGACAAATGTGCCGGTTTGTGTGCGCATGGCGACGGGTGCGCCTTGCAATTGGCGTGGTGCGGGGGTGACTTGCACGGGAGCGTAGAAGCCATTTTTTTGCTCGTTGAGCGTGCGCAGCCATATCAACATGGTGCCTTGTCCCGCGTCAACGTCGGTGCTGTAAAGCAAGATGCCGCGGTCGTCATTTTTAACCGTGGAAACGTTGCGTAGGTTTTGTACGTCGACAAGCTGCGCGGGCGCAACTTGCTCTTGGCCTTTGCTGTTGATGATGGCGTAGTATAACTTTCGCGGCTGAACGGTGGGTGTTGTCACACGCGTTGTCCATGCTGCAAGCACGAGATCGTCGGCAAGTGGTGCCAGCGTTATTGCTTCGCTGTTGGGTGTGGCAAGCGAGCTTGGATAGGTGCCAAGCCATGCGCCTCCCTCAACGGCGCTTGACGTTTGCCAATATACGTACGCGTTGGCTGAGCTGTATTTGGCGATATGGCCTGCGAAACGAGACCCTGTTGAAAGTCTCGCGATGTCGGTGTCGAGCAGTTGTGAAAAGCCGTTCATCAGCCCTTGTTTTAAGCCGAGCTGTGCTTGTGGCAGAACGGTTTGTTCGACACCCGAGGGAGCGCCGTTGTCGGTGTCGCGGTAGTACATCACTAGATTGTCACCGTTCGTATAGGCGTTTTTGACCGCAGCCACGGTGCTTGGAGCAATGATTTGTGGATTGCTCAATTTGCGGCATTGCACGACGGTTAAGTTGCCCGGGTTGGGGTTGTCGTCACGACCACCCTCGCCGGGTGGGTCGTCGCCGCCGCAGGCCGTCCATAGGGTCAGGCCAAGTGCAATCACGAAAATGGGGCGCAGCCAAGCCGGGTAGCCAAACATGCTTCAAGTGTACTATTACTGGGCTTTAAACTGAATTTTATTTGCCAATTAATGCCATTTTCGTGCGCAAAAAGCGCTTGACGTCAAGTCGCCAATGCTTAAGTTCGTTTCGTTGGATTTGGAGGAGAAAAAGAACATGGGAAAGATTATCGGTATTGACCTTGGCACGACCAACTCAGTGGTCGCGATTATGGACGGCAAAGAGCCCAAGGTGATCGTCAACGAGGAAGGTGATCGCGTCACCCCGTCGATCGTGGCTTGGGATGACCGCGGCGAAGTGTTGGTCGGTCAGATTGCCAAGCGCCAAGCGATTACCAATCCTGAAGGTACCGTTTATTCCGCCAAGCGTTTTATGGGGCGGCGCTTTGACGAAGTGCAAGAAGAAGCCAAACGCGTTCCCTACAAAGTTGTGAAGCGCGATAATGGCGACGTGGGCATTGAGGTGCGCGGCAAGAATATGGCGCCACCGGAAGTGTCGGCCAACGTGCTGCGTAAGCTTAAGAAAGCAGCTGAAAATTATTTGGGTGAGCCCGTCACCGAAGCCGTGATCACGGTGCCTGCATATTTCAACGACTCGCAGCGCCAAGCGACCAAAGATGCGGGTAAAATCGCAGGGCTTGAGGTCAAGCGCATTGTTAACGAGCCAACAGCGGCAGCGCTCGCGTATGGCTTGGACAAAAAAGCCGATGAAATCATCGCGGTTTACGATTTTGGTGGTGGCACCTTCGACGTGTCCATCCTTGAAGTGGGTGACAACGTTGTGCAGGTGATCAGCACCAACGGCGACACGCATTTGGGTGGTGATGACGTCGACCATCGCGTGATGGAATATTTGGTCGCAGAGTTTAAGAAAGACCAGGGCATCGATGTTTCCAATGACAAGATGGTGGTGCAGCGTCTGAAAGATGCGGCTGAAAAAGCCAAGATTGAGCTGTCCTCGAAGCTTGAAACACAGGTCAACTTACCGTTCTTGACCGCCGATGCATCGGGTCCCAAGCACATGAACATCACGATCACGCGCGCCAAGCTTGAGGCGATGATCGCCGATTTGATCGAGCGCACGATGGAGCCTTGCCGCAAAGCCTTGGCCGATGCTGGAAAAAAACCGGCCGATATTCAAGAAGTGGTGCTTGTGGGTGGTTCGACGCGTATTCCGCTTGTGCAGCAAAAGGTGAAAGACTTTTTCGGCAAAGAGCCCAATCGTGGCGTGAACCCCGACGAGGTGGTTGCAGTGGGCGCAGCGGTGCAAGCGGGTGTGCTCTCGGGCGACGTCAAAGACATGGTGCTTTTGGATGTGACGCCATTGTCGCTAGGTGTTGAAACGCAAGGTGGCGTGATGACGGTGCTTATTTCGCGCAATACCACGATTCCGACACGTCGCGAGGAGACGTTCTCGACGGCCGATGACAATCAGCCTAAGGTGGATATTCACGTGCTGCAGGGCGAACGCGCTGAAGCGCGCAACAACCGTACGCTCGGGCGTTTTGAGTTGACGGGCATTCAGGCGGCACCACGTGGTGTGCCGAAGATTAAAGTGACGTTCGACATTGATGCCAATGGTATTTTGTCGGTGACGGCGAAAGACGAGAATACCGGTCGCGATCAAAAGATCACCATCACCGCCAACAGTGGTTTGAATGAGCAAGAGATTCAAAAGATGGTTGATGATGCGAAATCGCATGAAGAAGAAGACAAGAAGCGTCGCGAACAGATCGAAACGCGTAATCAGGCTGACCAGCTTGTGTACGCGGTGGAAAAGGCCCTAGCGGAAGGCAAAGACAAGCTGCCAGCCGATAAGGTGACAAGCATCGAGGCGCAACTTAAAGAGACGCGCGCTGTGATTGAAAAGCAAGATCATGAGGCGATCAAAGCCAAGATGACCGAGCTTGAGACGATGTTGCGCGATGTGATGAGCGCAACACAAAGTGCTCCGGGTGCGAGCGCTGGTGATTCTGGGGCGGGTGCTGAAGCGCAAACGGGATCGCCAAAAAAAGATGATGGTGTGATCGACGCTGAGTTTGAAGAGAAGAACTAAGCGTTCGTTACGGATGATTATTGGGTACGCTTATCGCGTACAGGTGATTCTAGGGTGCGGGACCGCCGCACAGGTGTTATTGGGTGCGGCGATCCCGCACCCAGTGCATCACCGTTTCGAGGATGCCGATGATGACGTAGCTTAGTAAGAGCCACGAGAGTGCGAACGAAATGTGAAATCGCAGGCTTAGCCAAACGAAGAATGAAATGGTGATGCCGATGAGCGAGATGCTCATCCACGACAGCTGAATGTCTTTAAGTGAGCGAAAGCGCACCGTGCTGATCATGCAAAATGAGAGCACGACCATCAGTACCAAAAACCAGGTTTCAAAGTGTGCGATGCTGAACTCGATGATTGAGTAAGCGACTGCCACCGACACGCTCACCCCGGCGGCCGCGGGGATTGGCAGGCCGAGCACATATTTGCCTGGCTTTTTGGGTGTGCCGTCGTCTTGCGTGGTGAGCACATTGAAGCGCGCCAAGCGTACGGCGCCGGCGGCGATGAAACAAAACATACCGATCAGGCCGATCATGCCAAGTGGGTTCAAATACCAACGAAATGCCATCACGCCTGGTGCAACACCAAACGATACCAGGTCCGAAAGGGAGTCGAGTTGTAACCCGATGGCGCTTTGGGTGCGTGTCAGGCGAGCCACACGGCCATCGATGGTGTCAAAAAACATCGCTAATACAATGAGCGTTGCTGCGCGATAAAATGCGTCGTTGCCGGCTTCAGGCACACAGAGCATGATTGCCAAACAGCCACAGATCAGATTGGCCAGCGTAAACAGATTGGGCAATATGAAGAGCGATTTTCGAAGATTGACGACCATGATAAATCCGGCGATATCACCGCAGCATCATATCTAGCGAGCCCCGGGTGTTTTGGCAATAGCGCGGGCGCCTTTGAGGAAGTTTTTGTGGCGTGGGCTCAGACCGGGCTGTTGTTCTAAAAGTTTGATGGCATAGGGCGTTTCTTGTTGCTCGAGCAGTGCCACAAACTGGGTTTCGATCGTGTCGAGTTGTGTGCCTGGAACGCGCTTGAGCGCCTCGAATCGGCGCGCGATTGACATACTGCGGCCCTGTAAGCCAAGCCAGGCGTCGTAGGCGACTTGCTCCTCGGCACAAAAGTTGGCGTCTAGAGGCAGCTCATGAATTGCGTTCCAACGGGCGTGAAAGAGCGTTTGATCGACGAGTAAAGGTGCGGTGCGGATGCCGTCCACAAAAACATGGTAACGCTCTAAAATCGACGGGAACGACCCTAGATAGGCTTGAAGGTCAGGCTCGGGTGCTGGCAATGTGCTGGCGTTCATCCATTCGTGATAGCGACTCATTACATAGGCTGAGAGCCGCGCGAGGGCTGTCTTGCGCTCAGTTGGTTTGAGTGCGTTTAGCGAACGTTTGCGTTCAGCGGCGCGTTTGTCGCCCTCAAAGCGATTAAAGCTGCCCTGAAACTCGGCGCGGCCTTGGTCAAGATAGAGCTTGTTTATCTCGATTTCGAGCTTCGTGAGCGCTGCTTTGGGTGCTTGAATTGAGGTGCATTGCATCGCGCTTAGGCGGCTGAGTCGCAGTGCTGGAGCCTCAGATGGTAACGCTTCGCGTGGCAAGAACACAGCAAGCATGCCCAGCACGGTGGCGCCGCCAATTGTGAAAACGAGCATTCGGTCGGTCGTTGAGAGGTTGAAAGGCTTCACCATGATGATTCTAGCCTGAGAGCTCGATTTTTTGGTACTATAGAGAAAGATTTTTTTTGGAGCGATCCACTGGCTCATTTTCGTAAACATGAACGTGTCGAGTGCGAGCTGCCCGCAATGTTGCTGGTGGGTGAGCAGACTTTACCCGTCGTGATTCGCAATCTGTCTTTGGGTGGTGCCTTGGTTCACGTTTCTGAGAAGATTGGCTATGGGTTGCAAGTGCGCCTGCGCGTGAAATTCCCGACGCGAAAAGATGAGTCGGAGCTTGACGCAACAGTGCGTTGGTTTGCCTCGGCCGGCGTTGGCCTTCAGTTTGGTAGTCTGCATGCCATTGATGTGCATGCCATCAACGCTGTTATTAACCAGGCTGGCTGATTGGTAGAACAAGAAGGAAGTTGGGCTGAGCGCGCAGGGTCGAACCCGCTCGCTCGTTGTTGCGCCGCTACGCGCCGCGGATGCGCTACGCTTTCAGCTTCGCGAATCGTTCGCTACTGTTTGACCCTGCGCGCTCAGCCCAACTTCCTTCTTGTTCTACATCGTAGTCGTGTCGGGGGCTTGCTTTTGTGCTGATCGGCGAATGGCGCGCGCGGCGGTGATGGCGGCCATATGAACGATCGTGTCGACGGACGCGTTGCGCTGCAACACGTTGATGGGCTTGTTCATGCCAAGCACCATCGGACCAATCACATCGCCATCGCCGATTGACGCGAGCAACTTATAAGCAATGTTACCGGCGTCGAGGTTTGGAAAAATCAACACGTTGGCTGAACCCTTCAGCGTGGCAAAAGGGTAAGGCTTACGTAGTTCTTCGTCGAGCGCCACGTCGGCTTGCATTTCGCCGTCGACCATGATGTCGGGGCGTTTGGCTTTGATGATCGCGGTGGCTTCGGCCACTTTGCGCGATGACGGGTGCTCGGCGTCACCGAAGTTGGAAAAAGACAACATGGCGACGCGCGGCACAATGCCTAGATCGCGCACGGTGTCGGCGGCGACGATTGCAGTGCCGGCCAAGGTTTCAGCATCGGGGTCGATGTTGATGGTGGTGTCGGCTAAGAACTTTACGTCAGACGAGGTGACGATCATGTACATGCCAGCGGCGCGTTTAATATTTGAGCGCACACCGATGATTTGTAGTGCGGGCCTGATCGTGTCTGGATAGTTTGATGTGAGGCCTGACACCAGGCCGTCGGCGTCGCCGTTTGCGACCATCATCATGCCAAAATAGGTGGCGCTGCGGGCTAGGAACTTGCGCGCGTCAAACTCGGTGATGCCTTTGCGTTCTCGTAGCTTCCAGTAAGCATGGATGTATTCGTCGAGTTTGGGTGAGGTTTGTGGCTCGACGATGTTGACGCCTTCAAGACTGACGTTGAGTTCTTTGGCGCGCGCAGCAATGCGTTCGCGGTTACCCACCAAAATGGGTTGCGCGATTTTCTCGTCGTTGATGATTTGTGCGGCCCGCAAGATCTTTTCGGCTTCGCCTTCAGGAAAGACGATGCGTTGGGGTTGGCTTTTAGCCAATCCGTGAATGCGCCACATCACGCGGCGTGTGGGCGAGAGCAAGCGCGTGAGTTTTTCGCGGTATTCTTTGATATCGAGCGGTGCGTCAGCAACACCCGTTTCGATGGCCGCTTTGGCCACGGCTGGTGCGACCCAATAGAGCACACGACCGTCGAAAGGTTTTGGAATGATATAATGCGGACCAAAGGTAATGGCTTGGCCACCGTAGGCCTGCCTGACGTCGTCGGGCACGTCTTCTTTGGTCAGGTTGGCGAGCGCCAATGCAGCGGCAAGCGCCATTTCTTGGTTGATGCGTTTGGCGCTAACGTCAAGTGCACCGCGGAACACATAGGGAAAGCCGAGTAGGTTGTTGACCTGGTTTGGATAATCGCTGCGACCGGTGGCGACGATTGCATCGGGGCGTGCTTCGACGGCGTCATGATAAGGGATCTCGGGATCAGGGTTTGCCATCGCAAAGATGATCGGTTTGGGCGCCATTAACTTCACCATTGCTTTGGTGACCAAACCCCCTGAGGCCAGGCCAACCATGACGTCGGCGTCTTTCATTGCGTCTTCAAGGGTTTTGCGTTTGTCGCTGGCGGGTCTAGCGAACTTTGATTTGAACTCGTCGAGTGCTTCTTTGCGATCGACGCGCACAACGCCTTGGCGATCGATGAGGGTGATGTTGTCGCGTTTTACACCCATCAGTACCCATAGCTCCATGCATGCGATGGCCGCTGCACCGGCGCCAACGCAGGTGACTTTGATGGTGGCCAAGTCTTTGCCCTGAAGTTCAGCGGCGTTTTTTAGTGCAGCCGCCGAAATGATAGCGGTGCCATGTTGGTCGTCATGGAACACCGGAATGCTAAGCCGCTCGCGCAGCGCCCGTTCAACGATAAAACAGTCGGGTGCTTTGATGTCTTCAAGGTTAATGCCACCAAACGTAGGTTCAAGCGCGGCGATGATCTCGATCAACTTGTGTGGATCGGGTTCGTTGAGTTCGATATCGAACACATCGATGTCGGCAAAGCGCTTGAAGAGTACCGCTTTACCTTCCATGACGGGTTTGGCAGCGTAGGGGCCGATATTGCCTAGGCCAAGCACTGCGGTGCCATTTGAAATTACGCCAACTAGGTTTTTGCGTGCGGTGTAGAGGTTAACCTTGCTTTGGTCGGCATGGATTTCGCGACAAGGCTCGGCAACACCAGGCGTGTAAGCCAATGATAAGTCACGTTGCGACGCAACGGGTTTGGTGGGCACCACCTCAATTTTGCCGGGTTTTCCGGCTTGATGGTACGCCAACGCATCTTCTTTACGAATCATGATAGGTTCTTAGCAAGGCGTCGGCTCAACGCAAAGCGTTTTAGAGCGCACCCTAAACTTCGGCATAAGGCCCAGGAACAGTGCTTAGAGCAAAGAGAAGTTGAGTTGAGGTGGTCTGGGAACCTATACATAAACGTTTGACTCACGCTCAGTCCGTTTATGTGTAGTGTTCGTTAGCTGGTTGCGTTGCAATCGCGAAGCGTTTTGGTGCCGGGATCGAAGCAGGCACACACTTTTTTGCTCGGATTGGTGGGCAAGGCCATGCAGCGGGCATTGACCTGGCAGTCTTTGTCGGCATTGCAAGTGCCACTCTTGGGTGAACATGCAGGAAATTTAGAGCCGTCAAGGTCGAAACAAGAATAGCCGCTTGGGCAGTCGGCGTCGACTTGGTCGACTCGGCATGCGCCGCGTCCTTCAGCCGTGCATGCGGTGCGCCAGTTGCCACTTTCAAGGACGAGCCCACACTTCTTGCCGCCGCTGCAGTCGCTATGCTTGGTGCACGCGTTTGAGGATGACGGGGGTGGATAACAACGCCCGGTTCCTTGGCCTGGGGTGATATCGAAGACATTGATGCAACGCTTAAAATTGCCGTAAGTGCACGCTGCGTTGCTCAAGTTCGCCCCATTTTCTGCAGGGTTACAGGGTAACATCGCTTGAACGCAGTAGGGGTTGGCGGCGCTTTGCAGCGAGCAAATATAGCCGGCCGGGCAGTTGCCATCCCCCGTTGTGGTGTAGGCGGTGTCGCAGGGTAAACGCCGATCGACACACTTTTTTGGTGAGCCCTCGCACGCGTCGCCCACTACGCACGAACGCTTGGTTTGGCATTGATCTTCGCTGCTTGAGTTGGGGTTGGTATAGGTGCAAACACTATCGCCACCGATGGGTGCGCCGCAGGCGAGGCCAGGTGGACACTGGATTGGATCAGCGCTCGGGCATCCCGGACATTGGCTGGTGCATTTGGTGCCGCGATATTCACAGTATTTCTTCCCGTTGCAGCCGCCCTTGATGCAGAGCTGGGGTTTGTCGAAGCAGTCGCTGTCGCTAGCACAGGTTTTGGGTGCGTTGGGTCCTGAACAAAGTGTTGGATCTCCAGCGCCCCAGCTGTCTTTGGCGTTGACGTCGGTTCCTGTGCCGCCATCACCTGTGACCGATCCGTCGGTTAAGCCGCTGTCGGGTATCTCGATATCGGTATTCTTTTTACCGCCGCAGCCACCACACGCTGCCGCTATGATGACCAGGGAAACCAGCCAAATTCCGAGAAATCCACCAAATGGTGCAAAAATAGAGGTGCCGTGATGCGAACGAAGCTGAGAAAGAAACATGACGATGCCCTTTTTGGTTAGCCGAACATCGCCGATTATAGCGTATTTGCTATGCTAAAAGCGAGTATTGCATGAGCATGAACACCCTGAGTGACAAAGCGCTGATAGAACTGGAAAAAGTGCTGCCATCGGGCGCGTTGCGCACCGACGCTTCAGCCCTTGAAGACTACAGCAAAGACGAGAGCGAAGAAGCTGCAAGTCTGCCTGAAGCGGTGGCTTTTGTGCGCAGCACACAGCAAGTGTCTGCGGTGATGGCGTGGGCTACCAAACATCGTGTGCCTGTTACGCCGCGTGCGGGCGGCTCGGGTCGTTCGGGAGGTGCCATTCCTGTTCACGGTGGGGTGGTGCTTGCGTTTGAGAAGATGAACACCATCAAGGGCATTGAAGCTGAGGACCATCGCATGGTGGTCGAGCCTGGTGTGATCTTGGGCGAGGCGCATCGCGCCGCGGAAGCACAAGGTTTCTTTTATCCGCCAGATCCAAACTCGCTTGAGTCATGTTGTGTGGGCGGCAACATCGCTGAAAACGCCGGTGGGCCACGTGCATTCAAATACGGCGTGACGCGCAACTATGTGTTGAGCTTAGAGACGGTGATGCCCGATGGCACCGTGGTTCAAGTCGGGCGCAATACGTTGAAAGGTGTGACGGGTTACGATGTGCGCTCGCTTTTGGTTGGAAGCGAGGGCACGCTTGGGCTGATTACTGAAGTGAACCTGCGTGTGATTCGCAAACCTCAGGCGGTGCGCACTGTGTTGACCACGCTGCCAACCGAAGAATCGATTCAAAAGGCGAACCATGCGTTGTTTATGCAAGGCGTGGTGCCTCGTTGTGCCGAGCTTTTAGACTACGAGTCGCTGCAGGTGGTGCGTAAACACGCTAAGCTTGATATCGATGAGAACGCGCGCGCCATGATTTTATTTGAGCTTGACGGGGACGAGGCTCAAGTGGACGCGGATCTAGAGCGTGTGGGTAATATGCTTGAAGAGGTGGGCGCGCTTCAGGTGCTCGTGGCAAGCGATGGGGCGCAACGCGAAACGTTGTGGGCGGCGCGGCGTAAATTGTCGTTTGCGATGCGCGAACAGGCACGGTTTAAGATTGCTGAAGATGTGGTGGTCCCGCGCAGCCAGGTTGGCGCGTTATTAAGGTGGGCGCCCACGCTTGCAGAGCCGGGGGTGATGCGTGTGGCGAGTTACGGTCATGTGGGTGACGGTAACATTCATGTTAATCTGCTGTGGGATGATCCTGAACGCAAAGCGCTAATCGAAGCTTCGCTTGCAAAATTGTTCGCCAAAGTGGTTGAACTAGGTGGCACACTAACGGGCGAACATGGTGTTGGTTTAACGAAAGCACCTTATTTGGCTCTCGAACAATCGCACGCCCTGATCGATCTACAAAAGCGCATTAAAACTGCGTTTGACCCGCTTAACATTCTAAACCCGGGTAAGATTTTTTCGCCGCTGAATCATCATGCTTGTTAAGGTAGGTTCTAATGTCGATAAAGCGGATTGTGTTGTATTTTGTTCTTGCAAGTTGTGGGCGCATCGGTTTTGACGGGCGGGCTGACAGCGGTACGATCGACAGCTCGATGGATGGTGCCGTCGATGCGTCGATGTCGGATGGACCACCTCAGTATAAAGCGAGGCTCTGTAATACGTGGGGAGCGTTTGGTGCGGTTAGCATCGTCAACGAGTTAAGTGCCGCGGGGGCGGAACAGCCAAGCTCGATGTCGTCGGATGGCTTGACTATTTATTTTTACTCGGACTCGGGGATGGATGGTGGTCAAGGTGCGGCGCCATATTACGCAAAGCGAGCGAGTCTGGCTGCGAGCTGGGGTACGCCGGTGCGCATTGGTGAGGTCGACACCGCGGTGTTCGAAAGTGATCCGATTGTCACCCAAGATGATCTCACCTTGTATTTTACACGCCAAGTGAATAGTCGATTCCAGGTTTATGTCGCGACGCGTGCCTCGGCCAACGATGCGTGGACAAATCCCACGCAACCTGATCCTACATTTGCTGTTGCGAACTACGATACGTCTGGGCCGGTGCTGGGGTTTAACGAGTTAGAGTTTTACGTGCATTCTACACGCATTGGCGCGGGTGCCGAGGGTAGTGATGATATCTATCTATTTAAGCGCGATACCGTTACAAGTTCCTGGCAAGCCGCGGTGCGCGATGCAACATTAAGTACAAGTGGTTACGATACAGTTGGAACGATTTCGAGTGATGGACTTGAGATCTACGGTCGGCAAGGCACCGATTTATGGGTGGCTACACGCGCAACACTTGTGTCGGCATGGTCAACGCCTGTGCTGATGACTGCGCTTAACACTGCTGGAGTTGACTCGCATCCACTTTTGTCGCCTGACGGTACAACACTCTACTTCGCGTCTGATCGCTTGGCTGGTAACGTTAATATCTTTCAAACGTCGCGCGCGTGTCTTAACTGAGCATTTGTGCGGCGCCGATCGTTCGTTGATATGCTCAACTTAGCCGCCGCATATTAGGGTGTTGTATAATGTGATGATGATGCGTCAACGCAATAAAAAGCTGAGCGGTTTGACATTCTTTACGGGCGAAAACGCATCGCATTCGCTGTCCGGTACCTGCAGTGCTTTCATAACGGTGCGCCAAATGCTGGCGCCGGATGTGCGAGCCTCGGATCCTGTGTTGCCTGCACCGGGTTGGCCAGTCGTGGGGTCGGGCGCGTGATAAGAATATTCATGTCCGTCAGACAGATCTTTCGCGACACGAATATCGCCGTAATAGCCGCCTTTGATCATTCCCCCAGCTAAAATGACCGAGTTTTTTCCGCCCTGGCCCGTGGAACCGCCGCCAGGTTGGCGGCTGCCATCGGTGGTGTATGCGGCAATCAAGGTTTTGTCGTAGATGCCTGCGTCTTTGAGGTCCTTGATGATGCGCGCAAGTGGCATCGAGATTTGTTTGGCTTCGGTGCGCACTTCGTCTTCGGGTCTGCGGTCATGCGTGTCACCGTAGTCAAACTCTAGTGCGACGCTACGTGTCATGCCGCTTGTAAGAAGTTTTGACGCATATGCAAACTGCTCCCAAATCTGCGCCTTCACAAATGAAATATATACTTGATCAGGAACCCCTTGTTTCCAATACGCTTGCTCGTCGGCAGTGAGCGGCAGGCTCAGTGTTTTGGTTGCACCACTATAAAGCAGCTGCTGCGCAGCGCGCACTTTGCTTTGGTGGTCGCTGATGAGCCCGTCAGCGATGCGTTGTGAGCGCAAGAAACGCTCATCGACTTTGTTGAGTACGCTGACCAGCGCAAGCGATTCTTCTTTGGTTGGTAAGATGTTGAGATCTTGTGTGGTCGCCGGAAAATGACCAAACAAGCTGTCTTTGTCTTTGATTCGGTCGAGCTCGGCGCCGGCAAGGCCTGCACCGTAGTGATAAATGGTGTGTTTGGTGCGACTCAGGCCTTTAAACGCGATGCCGTTGCGCAGCGTTGGGTCGAGTTTCTTTTGAATATAGTTATGAAAAGCGGCGGGGGTGGGGGTGATGGCGTTCCACTGTTCGTTGCCGCCGAACTCATCGCGTGGGTCGTTTTCATACATCGGCTTGCGCCCGTTATCCATGTTGTAGTCGCGGCCGGGAGAGCGCAAGGCGTTGGCGGCTTCGTGTCCATGAATGCCGCCGTTGAATACTTCACCCGTGTCGATCATTGCGATGGTATCGAGGTGTGGATCGAGCGCGATCGAGTCATTGGTAAGGTAGACACGGTTGTTGCGTGTTTTGAGTTCGCCTGATTGATAATACAGCGCAGCATAATTTAGGTTCTCACCGCGCTTGAGGTTCGCGTTGGTGGCAAGGCCCGGCGCGACGAAGACGTGGCCGTTGTCCCACTGATCGCGCAGATTGACCTCAAGAAAATAGCTGGGCGTGAGTGCCGTGGCGGCTTGTGCAGCGGCCGATCCGCCTACAACATCGGCGCAAGCGTAGCGAAAGGCTGCGGGGATCTGCGGTGCAGAAAGCGCGACGCCGAGCAGTTTTAGAAATCGGCGACGCTGAAATCGATTCATCTGCTCAAGTTCATGAATTTTACTCATGTTATCTCCTCAGATCCTCGATGACGGCCTGTGCGACGCTGGGTTCAGCAAAGGTGCTCACTACATAGTCTTGAAAAGTACCAGTCTTTGGTGCGGTATTTGCTTTGCTTGCGATCTTGCTGAGCAGCGTGTCGGGAATGGTGTCTGGTTTTTCAACGTCGAGCACATATTTGATGAGGTTACGCACCATGCAGCTACCAAAACGCGGGTCGTTGACTAAGATCTTGATGGCGCCAGATAAGTTATCGACTGACTGGCCAAACATTTGTGACGCTTCGGACTTTGCCGCGCTCGGATCGGTAAAGTGAGACACCATTAGATCGTTGGTCGAGCGACCTAGTTCGCCATTTGGATCTTGAAGGCCCGTTGCATCGACTTTGTATTTTCCATAACGATCAAACTTCACAAAAAGCTGTGCGTGGGCGCCAAACTGCGAATGACAGGTGTAACATCCGTCGCCGTTGCCAAACGTGCTTTTTGCGCGCTCTTCGGTTTGTTCGGCGAGCGTCATTGCTTGAAACATGGGTAGCAACACTTCTTTGGGTAGCGGGGGTTGAAGCGTGTTGTCCATTGGATAGTGCTGGCAAGTGAAGACGCGCATCATGGTGCCAGCGCGTGTTAGATTGAAGCGACTTGCGCGACTCACCATGTAGGCGCGCGTGGTAAGCACGCCGGCGTTGTAAGGCGCACCGGTGTCGCATGCGACAGGACTACCAGCTTGGTCGTAGCACTTGTCCGCTGTTAAAATTTCAGACCACGGACGTTTATCGCGCACCAACACCGCAGCAAGATTGCCTGGTAGACTGAAGTCGATGTCGTCACGCGTGCCACTCACAAATAGTTGTTCTTCGATGTAGTGCCGGGCGGCATCACTGAGTGCGACATCATTTGCCCAGTTGTTAAGAATGACGTCGATGGCGCTGACTCCCTGGGCTTGTAGTTGTTTGCGTTCGTCAACGTTGAGCACGCGACCCATCAACATTGGTGCTAACTTGGCCAGGTAGGGTGTGGCTCCTGATGGATCAATCGCTACGCTCTTGGTTGCACTAGCATTGCTTGGTTGATTTGAGGCACCTTGACACGCGGTCCATACCATTGAGGCGGTTAAGCAAAGACTAAGCAGAATATGTGCGTTAACGTGTTTCATAAATCAGCGCATCAGAAACTCTGCCGATGAGAGCACTGCCATGCATATCGCTTGATATTGCTGATCGGCGTTGAGGCCTGCGAGCAGCGTAGGGTCCGCAAGCCCTTGCGTGTCGTCGTCGCTCGCGCTACGGCCGTAGGCCGCTTCTATTAGTTGCGGTAGTGCGTCAGGGAGCGCCGCGAAACGTGTTTTCATTGCTTGTGAACTACACACCGGCCTAAGCGATTTGGCCCAGATACTAAGTTTTGCAGCATTCCAGTCGTCATCGGGTGTGACGCCGCTTGCAAAATCGTGATCGCCCAGGCTGATGCGGTTGTCGCGCAGCGCGCCTAGCGTGGCGTCGCTTGGGTCGACCCCGGTCACTGCGGCAACGCGTTTGAGGCGCACCGCAAAGGGGAGCAGTTTCAAACGGGTGCTTTGAATTGTGAGTGACTCGGCCACTTGCGCGTCGTTGGTTTGTGTATCGCCGCCAATCAGCCCAGAGCATCCGCTTAATCCCAGATAGAGACCAACGACGCTGAAAGTGAATGCACGCATACGTTGGCTAACAGTTGCAAAAAGTGTGCGCAGCCAAGCGAACGCACACAGGAAAAAAGGTACGTAATTTCAATGTATTAAGGAGGCGCTTTGGCGGATATACAGGTTTCTGAGCGCGCCATGTTATGCATTAAGGCGCTTACTTTGCGCCATTCGCGTGTTTGGTTGTCGTCGTGCGATCTGATACGATTGTGTGGTGAAACCCTGTTTGCCTGCTCTTGTTATTGGCCTGCTGATGTGGATGAGTGGGTGCGGTCGGATTGGGTTTGACCAGCTGCGAGGTTCAACCCTTAATAACGATGCGTCGGCGATGGGTGATGGTAGCGTTTTAATAAGCGGTCAGTACCGCGCGAAACTTTGCAATAGCTGGGGTGTATTTGCTGCGCCAACCGTTGTGAATGAGCTCAACATGTCCGATGGTAACCAAGGTGCAGGTTCGATATCTGCTGATGGTCTTACTTTTTTTATTAGTAGCGCAAGTGCGTTATGGGGAACCAATGGCTATGATATTTTGTTCGCGACGCGTGCGACCTTAAGCGACCCGTGGATGAATGTTGCGTTACTTAGTGCTGTTAACACACTGTCGAGCGATCAAGATTTTGCCATCGCTAGTTCAGGTCTGGAAGCCTACTTTTCAGAATTTCAGCAAGGTGGTACGGAGCTCTTTCGTGTGACGCGCGCAACGCAGAACGACACATGGTCGATGCCGGTCGTGGCGCCTGCGCCGTTGAATGTTATGGGACGAAGTGCGGCCAGTCCTGTGCTTACTTATGATGGCAAGGAGCTCTATCTTGCGTCGGATCGCAGCAATGGAACCGACGAAGACGTTTGGGTTTTTAGGCGTGCTGACGCGCAGTCCGCATGGGACAACGGAACCAGTTTGGCACTGGTCAACAATAGCGGGCCCCAGGCACCGGGATCTGTGTCGAGTGACGGGCTTGAGCTTTTTGTAAGTTCAAATAACGGTTTAGATTTGGATATCTGGCGCGCCACTCGCGCGGAGCCCACGGCAAGTTGGGGTAACTACCAGATGCTTACGAAGAGTGCGGGGCAGGTTAATCAACAAGGTTCGGAGGAGTTTCGCCCAGTTATTTCGCCCGATGGCACGACGCTCTACTTTTCTTCAAGCCGCGTTGGTGGTGGGCGAATCTTCATTTATCAGGCTACGCGCGCATGTCTAAACTAGCGACGGAACTTATACCGCGTCAAGCATTCGGGCGATGGTTGATGCTACTTGTTGTACTGAGATCTTTTTGCGGGTGTGGTCGCGTAGGCTACGACTTGTTGATTGGTTCGTTGCCTGTGGACGATGGCGGCACCAACCAAGATGGATCAGCAACGACGGGTGGGCCTTACGATCCGCGTGATTGGCAGCTCAAGCCAAAACTTTGTAATGTTTGGAGCCTCTTTGGCGCGGCAACCGCAGTGACACCGCTCAATACCGTGGACGGTGATGAGTTTCCAGGTTCATTTTCGTTCGATGGTTTGACGATCTATTTTTCGAGCTCGAGTGCGTCGCGAAACGCCAAGAGTAACGATTTTTATACGGCCACGCGTAGTGCTGGTAATGGTGTTTGGGTTAATGTGACCCAGGTCGCAGAACTTGCGACGACAGCTGCAGAGCATGATTTTTGGGTCGCGCAGAATGGACTTGAAGCATTTTTCACCCGCAGTGGTCCACCTAATCAAATCTATCATGCAACGCGCGCGACAAAGTTCGTAGCGTGGACGACCCCAAGTGGTCCAGTGCCCGAGTTTCAATCGAGTTCCGGGACGTCAACCCCCGTGTTGTCGTATGATGGTAAAGAACTTTATGTCAACTCGAGTCGAGCGGGCACGCTTGGCGCGGCAGATCTGTGGCGTTTTACACGGAGTGCACCCAATGCCACCTGGGGTACGGCCGAACATTTACCGGCGCCACTCAGTACGGTAAACGACGATCAGTTGGGATCGATTTCTGCAGATGGACTTGAACTTTATGGTGCGGTGCTTAGTGGAGGCAACTACAATCTTTGGGTATCGACGCGCGCTACGGTGAACGACGCTTGGGGAACACCGACCGTTATTAGCGGCAGCAGCGGAGACATCGCTACCTCCGCACAGGAGCTCCAGCCCGTCATTTCTGCCGACGGAACCACGCTTTTTTTCTCGACGGATCGAGGCACCGCGAAATACGAGATCTATCAGGCTACGCGTACTTGCATTTTGTGATGTGAAGATTGGTTTAGGCGATCAGCTGTCATTGGAATGTAGAGGGTCTGGCACAGGGTCTTTGATGGCGCAGCAAGAAAAGTGGTAAGATGGGTTCATGCGAAGTGGGGTGCGGTGGATCCTTTGGATGGTGTGCGTTGTCGGTTGCGATGGCGCCGATTCGGGTGGGCCAAAAGGTGCAACTGATGCGAGCGCGAGCGATGATGGCGCTGTTGACATGATCACCGGTTGGGCCGGGCCCGTGCCCCAGAACAAACCTAAACTTTGCACCAAGTGGAGTGATTTTGGATCGCCGACTGCGGTAACGGTGCTTAATACAGCCGACGGTGATGAGTTTCCGAATTCATTTTCCGCCGATGGATTGACGGTTTACTTTTCGAGCAACAGCGCGTCGCGTGGCGCACAATCGTACGATATTTTTAAAGCAACGCGCAGTTCTGTCAACGACCCGTGGGGAAATGTAGTGCGCGTCGACAGTATTTGCACGGCTGCGGCGGAAACTGACTTTTGGGTGGGGCAAAATGACCAGGTCGCGTTCTTTTCTCGCAATCCGCCGACGACGCAGGTTTTCTATACAACGCGCTCGACGCCCACTGGCGCTTGGATCAACCCAACCAGCCCCCTGCCAGCGCTGCGCGCGGGCATGAGCGATAACTTGAATCCGGTATTATCTTACGATGGCCTCGAGCTTCATGTGACGTCGGGTCGACCAGGCGGGTTGGGTTTGTATGACGTGTGGCGCTTCAGGCGCGTTGAAGTGACCGATACCTGGCTCGAAGCAGAACACCTTGGTAAAGCGGTTAACTCCGGATATGTGGATGCGGTTGCTTCTATTTCTGCCGATGGACTCGAACTCTTCGGCACAGGTACGAGCGGCGGCGAAGAGGACATGTGGCGCGTCACGCGTCCAACCATCTATGATTTTTGGGACACCTACCATTTGATTATCGGAAGTGGCTATCCGTTGGCGACCTCAGACAAAGAAATGCACCCTGTTATTTCTGCGGATGGCAAGACGATGTTTTACGCGACCGACAAAGATAGCGGTACTGCGAAGTTTGAGATCTATCAAACGTCGCGCACGTGCCTCGACTAACCAAAACACTTACAGCGAGATGGGTGCTTCTTCGCAGACCATCATGCGCGCGGCCAGATCGAGGTAGTAATATGGTGCATGGGGGTCTGTTTCATGACCTGCTTTCTGACAAAGCAGCCTGCGCGCGTTGACCGCCTCGCCATCGCTTAGGCCTTTAATTTTAACTCTAACTTCTGCTAGCGAATAGATTAGATCTACTTGCCACTGTGGGTGTGTGCGCCTTGACTGAATGCGCCACCAGTTTGAGCGCACGGCGCCATGCGGCTTTTGGATGCTATAGTGCACTTCTAGAAAGACGTTGTCGTCCAAGTCGATGGCATCGATCCAACCCGCGCTGCGGCGGGTTGCGTCAATGTCAGCTATCGACGCGTCAACTCTATTTAGAAATAGTTCGGCATTCTGGGCCCCAATGAGTTGTGCAAGGAATGCTTTTTTGCACAAGCTTGTTGGATTGAAGAAAGCGCCACCCTGCTCGCAGATGCTGTGCTTATCATCGTCGGTCGCGTTTTGACTAAGTATGCGAGGGTCACAGCGCCATGGTTGCTTAACGACTCGCTCAGTTTTAGTAGTGTCGGTTGCAGTGGCATTCGCCTGTTCTTGCCCTGATTCGGCGTTGGCGGCGCAATTCGAAGCCAAAAGTAGGCAGATCATTGCCACGGCTTCACGAAGCCATCCGCGGTTTCTGCAATGCGAGTGGCCAATGGTCATGGGACTACATCTAAAACTGCGTTGCTTTCAGGTTAGAGCAACATCGCAAGCGGGCTCTCAATGTTTTGGCGCAAGGCTTTGAGGAAGGTTGCTCCTACCGCGCCATCAATGACGCGATGATCGCACGACAGTGTGAGTTTCATTTTGCGACCGGCTTTGAGCTCGCCGTTGACCACGATGGGCTCTTCGCGCACGGTTCCCACGGCCAAGATGGCGCCTTCAGGGGGGTTGATCACGGCGCCAAACTCTTCGATGCCGTACATGCCTAGGTTTGAAATGCTAAAGGTGCCGTTTTGCATTTCTTCGAGGCTAAGTTTCTTGTTTTTGGCTTTGGTGGCGAGCTCTTTAACCTCGCGGGCAATGGCGAGCACGCCTTTTTGATCGGCGTTACGCACCACAGGTGTGACCAGGCCATCGGGCACCGCAACGGCGACCGAGATATCGACACGGCCATGATAACGAATGCTGTCGCCAAGGAAACTTGCGTTGGCTTCGGGTACTTTGCGCAGTGCGAGCGCCACGGCTTTGATGACCAAGTCGTTGATCGAGACTTTTTCGCCGCTGTCTTTAAGTGACGCGTTGATTTGTTCGCGCGCTTTCCAAATTGCGTCGACGTTGGTGTCGATCGTCAAATAAAAATGCGGAACGGTTTGTTTAGATTCGGTGAGACGGCGCGCGATGGTTTTGCGCATCGAGCTCAAGGGCACCGTGCGGTCTTCAAGGCTGGCTGCCATTTGCGCCACGCTGAACGCGGGGGCTTTGGCTGCACCCGGCTTGCTGGGTGCACCATCGAGATCGCGCAAGACGATACGGCCTTTGGGGCCCGTGCCTTGCAGCGCGTTTAATGGAATGTCGCGTTCGCGAGCTACCTTGCGCACCATGGGCGAGGCGAACACACGACCACCACTTTGTGTTGTTTGCACGGTGGCCAGCGCGGCACCGCTTGCCGTGGCCAGTGCAGGTTTGCTCGCTGCAGGCGCTGATGCTGGCGGCGCGTGCTGGCCGTTGCCGTTTGCGCCATTTGAACTTGATTTTGCTGCGGGCGCGGGGGCGGCCGTGTCGCCGCCGGCTTGTTTGAGCAGCGCCGAGATGTCTTCACCTGCGTTGCCGATGATGGCGACCGGCTGGTCGGGTTTGAGCGCGGTGCCTTCTTTGGCGAGGATCTTCAGCAACACGCCTTTATCAAAGGAGCGAAACTCCATCGTGGCTTTGTCGGTCTCGACCTCGGCCAATAAGTCGTCGATGCCGATCGCGTCGCCTTCTTTTTTGGCCCAGCTCAAGAGCGTGCCTTCTTCCATCGTCGGTGACAGTTTTGGTAATCCGATGATCTTCGCCATGATAATCTCCTACCCGTTTATGGGTGCATACTCCAGCTGCTGGTGCCGTTTGAACCGTTTGAACCGTTAACGTGGGCCTGAGCGTCGTCGCTTTCGCCGATATATAAAACGTTGTGTACAGCATCGACGATTTGTCCGGCGTTGATGAGCACTTTATTTTCAAGATTGAGCGCGTAGGGCATCGACACATCGAGGTTGTGCACGCGCAGGATCGGCGCATCTAAATAATCAAAGGCTTCGCGTTGCACGCGATCGGCTAATTCTGCACCGGGGCCACCCAGCGGCCAGTGTTCGTGCACGATGACCAGACGGTTGGTTTTTTTAACGCTTTGGGTCACCGTTTTGTGATCGAGGGGGCGCAAACTGCGCATGTCGATGACTTCACATTCGACGCCCTCTTTTTGCAGTGTTTGCGCGGCTTCGAGTACTTGATAATAAGGGCGGCCCCAGGTAGCGATGGTCACGTGTTCACCCTCGCGCACCACGTTGGCAACGCCGATTGGAATCAGCTCGTCTTCGCTTTCGTCGGGCACTTCGCCTTTGATGCCGTAAAGCGTTTCGCTTTCAAGAAAACAGACCGGGTTGTCGTCGCGGATGGCGCTTTTTAGCAAACCTTTCGCATCGCGCACGGTGGCGGGTGCAACGACAAATAAACCTGGCACGTTGGCGTAAAAGGTTTCGACCGCGTGGCTGTGTTGGGCAGCGACTTGGCGTGCGGAACCGTTGGGCCCGCGAAACACGATCGGCACTTTGACTTGGCCCGCGCTCATTTGGTACATCTTGGCAGCACTGTTGACGATCTGATCAAATGCCACCAGCGAGAAGTTCCAGGTCATGAATTCGATGATCGGACGCAAACCCACCATGGCAGCGCCCACACCTAAGCCTGCGAAGCCACTTTCAGCGATGGGTGTGTCGATGACGCGGCCCGGGCCAAACTTATCAAGCAAGCCTTCGCTCACTTTGTAAGCACCGTTGTAATAGGCGACTTCTTCGCCCATCAAAAACACACGCTCGTCGCGCGCCATCTCTTCGGCCATGGCTTCACGTAAAGCTTCACGATAACGAATCTCACGCATAACTAGCTTCTCCTCAGGGCTAATCTAAAAACTAATATTGAACCGTGGTTGGGGCATAGATGGTCGAATAGATCATCGATTCATCGGCCGGGGGGCTGTTTTCGGCGAAGGCCAAGGCTTCGGCGACTTCGCTTTCAACGCCTTGGTTGATTTCATCGATGCGCGCTTGTTTGGCGCCCATGTCTAACAAGATTTGCGCGCCAATGCTGACGGGGTCGCGTGTTTTTTTCTCGCGCTCAACTTCGTCGGGGGTGCGGTATTTGCCAGGATCAGACATCGAATGCCCGCGGAAACGATAGGTCAGTGCTTCAACAAAGATGGGGCCTTTTCCGCTGCGTGCATGCTCAGCCGCTTCGCTCATCGTTTCGATGACGTTGCGGATGTCGTGCGCTTCAACGCGCAGTGCCGGCATGTTATAGGCCAAGGCTTTTTTGGTGAAATCGGTCACGGGCGAGTGGCGCTCGGCCGAGGTCCCCATTGAATATTGGTTGTTCTCACAGACAAAAATGCAAGGAAGCTTCCATAACGCTGCAAGGCTGAGTGGTTCGTGAAAACCGCCGATGTTGGTGGCCCCTTCGCCAAAAAAAGTAACCGAAATGTTCTTTTCTTTCGCATACTTAGCCTTGAAGCCAAAGCCTGCGCCTAGTGCAATGTGCCCGCCGACAATGCCGTGGCCGCCATAAAAATTATTGCCGGCATCGAACATGTGCATCGAGCCGCCCAGACCGCGCACGCAGCCGCCGTCTTTGCCGTAAAGCTCGGCAAGCACAGCGCCCGCTTTCATACCGCGCGCCATCGCGTGACCGTGATCACGATAAGCCGTCAGCAAATAATCGCTCTTTTGAATCGCTGCTTCGGTGCCCACGGCGATCGCTTCTTGGCCGATGTACAAATGCAAAAAGCCGCCAATTTTGCCTTGTGAATAGGCTCTGGCGGCTTCTTCTTCCACACGACGAATTAGGAGCATGTCGTGATAGAGCTTTTCGTAAAGTTTAATGTCTCCCTTACTATTATTAGCGGAGAGCTTGGGTTTGTCTTTGGTGGACTTAGTCGTGGTGGCCATTGCAGATTCTCAGCGTGTTCGGTACTGCCCGTAAGCGGTGAAAGTTACCACCCTTATGCCAACACGCAAACGCGTATTTAAGTGGCTAGATCATGCGTTAACTGGCGTTGAGCCAGGCTCGGGAGGCTCAAACCCGCTCACTAAGCGCTACGCCTTCGGCTTCGCGAATCGTTCGCTACTGTTTGAGCCTCCCGAGCCAGGCTCAGCACCAATTAACACTTGGTATAGAATCACTGCTGTTTTTGCTATTTGAGGGGTTCGTCGCGGTAGGGGTGTTCGGCAAAGCTGATGGCGAGCGTGATCCAGCCGTCACATTGGCCAATGCCAACGCCCCAGTCTGTGTTTTTAGGATAGGTGACGCCCGCGCGGTGTGCCGGGCTTTCCTCGAGGCCTTTCAGTGCACCCGCAAGCGTACGGTTGGATGCGATGACTTCGCCAAAGCTGGCGGCAAAAACGCCGTGGCGGCTGGCGCGCACTTGCACGCCGCCATCGCCGAGGTTGTGGGCGAGCATGTTGCGTTTGCACATGTTGTCGGCGTGTTCTTGTGAAATCAGATCTAGGACGTTGTTGTGTTTGAGCGGATCGCTGAGCCCCACATCGGCGCGAAGACGTGCGACCCACGCGCCAGGATCGTGTTCGTGTTCGTGATTGGGCTTGACGATCAAGAGTAATTGCTTGGCCAGGATCTCGCCGCCAAAAGGACCGCTACCCACGAGTTGTACGCTCGCGATGGGTTCGTCTGGCCTAAACACTAGGCGACCTTTCTGGCCTTTTGCGTCTTCGAGACGCGAGCGCAGGAGCGATTTGTGCAATGTTTCAAAGTAGAGTGAAATGTGTTTGTACCTGCGGTGCCACGCAGCTTCAATGTCGAGCGCTTGGCCGCGTTTCATAATCTTGAGCGTACCGCGGCGTGGGGCGGCGATCACGACTAGCTGATCGGCATTGGCACGCGCCGCACAGACGACCTCGACTGCGGGGATCTTGTCGAACGGCTTAAGCCAGTCGCGTATTTCGTCGAGTGTGGTGGCGCGCGAAAAGCGTCGTACCATGAAATTGTTGTAAGTATCGGTGCCAAGGTTGCGCGCATATTCGGCCACTTCAAGTCCGCCAAGGCGAGTATTCGTGAGCGCGTAGCGCGCTGCGTTGTCTAAGATGCCGTCTTGTCGGCAGGCCAATCCTTTGACGACTTGCGCCTCGCTTAACTGTTGGTAGGGGCGCAGTTTTTGAACCGTGAGAAATACGAAAACGATGCCTCTGTTGTTTTTTGCGACTGCATAGCCCCAATCGGTTTCGCGGTCGCTCGTGATGCGTTGGTAATCCCATAGGCTTTGATCGAGCCACGAAAATGCTTGCTGAAGCGATGGCGCGCGGATGATGACTGCAAAAGCATCGCTTGCGCCCATGTTTTGCTCCTTGAGTAAGGCAAAGATTTCAGATCTTGAAGGGGGTTTGCCTATCGGGTGGTTCAATTTTTGCGCAAGCAGTGCACTTGCTGCTTGATTGAGTGCATCCTTGGCTTGGCCTAGATCATGCGCTTGGTTGTCACGACGGATCTGTGCGTGCCAACGCGCGACGTCGGTTTCGCTCCATTTCGTTTGTCCCGCGAAAAGCTTGCGTACCAAGGTTTGATAGATGCCGCTTGCATCTTGAGCATGCAGTTCAATTTCTTGTAGTGGCGCGCTTAGCGACACCTCGACGCTGCCATGCCCGGGTTGGCTGATATTAAGCGGGTATTGTTTGATGACGCGGTCGGCGGTGCGTACAAAGACGAAAGGATCTTGCAGGTTTGAAAACCATACACCGTCGATAGTTAGCTTGTTTTGTCTGACCTGTGCACTGAGCGCGCCGCGCTCGGGTGCGGTGACGATAGCGGTTTGCGGGCCTTGTTTATAAATTCCGCAACGCCACCTGAGAGGTGTGGGTGAGGCGTCGGTACGTTCTTTCTTTACAACGTCAACCGTCCAGTTTGATTTGGGTGAATAGCTGGTAATGTAGGGCAGCGAGAACCCTTTGGTTTGCAAAAACGCATAAACATCGTTTGCGTGGAGTTGGGGATGCGCAAACACATGCCGCGCGCCCTGTTCTAGCAAGGAGTCACGTTTACAATCGAGCGATGCGTAGCTCAAGGCGGGGTTTGGGTGGGTGCGGTCGAGCGCGAACGCGGTGTGCACAATCATGCACAAACCAATCAAGAGCCCGGAACGCAAGGCAACAAACACAGATGAAGACTGGATCAGAGTGACTGAAAGTCAACGACGTCTAGCGCGCCCAATTTGGGTAATTTCTTGAGCTTGGTTTTCAGCTCATTTGCGGTGCCAACCACGACGATGTGCAAATCATTGGGCGAGAAGCTTTTGCGTAAGGCCTCATTTACGTCTTTGAGCGAGGGTTCGGCGAGGCGCTCGGTGTAGCGCGGGTAGAAATCACGAGGTAGGTTGAAGATCTCTTGCTCACATTTGAGCTGCAGACGCTTAACAGGCGTGTCTTGTTCGAAGGCGAAGCTTCGCACGAGCGCTTTTTTGGCAAAACTTAGCTCCTTGGCGGTGATGCCTTGCTTGACCCACGTGGCAAATAACTGGCGTTCAAGTTCAACGCAGGCTGCGGCATCTTTGGAGGCGGGGAAGGTCCACATGCTCCATAGGTCTGGGTAGCGATCGACACCCAGGCTGCTGACGGCGTTGTAGCTCCATCCGCGATCGGCTCGCACTGCTTGGGTTAAGCGGCTGGTGAATGTGCCACCAAAGACGGTATTGGCGAGGGTTAAGGGAAAGTAGCGCGGGTCGGTGTAGGTGATGCCCAAGGTGCCCATTAAGATTTGCGTTTGCGTGCGCGCAGGTTTGTCGACGATGCGTAAGCGGCAGCCGGGTTTGATTTGAGGCGCATGCAGCAAGGCGGCAGGTGCTTTGTAGTTGCGTGTCAGCGCATCGAGTCTTGTTGCAAGGCGCGCAACGCTTTTGTCGTGGTAGTCGCCGGCCATGCCTATGATGACGGCGCTTGGCTGGTAGGTGCGCGCGTGCCAGGCCTTAAGCTTATCGATGCTCCAGCGCTTGATGCTCGCTGGGGTGACCACGGCACCGGCAGGATGGGTGCCGTAGACAAAATGGCGAAAATGCAGCTGTGCTAGAGTGCGGTCGTTCTCGCGGCGTTGCTCAAGAGAGGCAGCGGCTTCGCGTTGTACTTGTTTTAGGTCGCGCGCACGAAACGCCGGTTTGAGCAATAGCTCTGCGAGCAAATCGAGCACTTTGTCGAGATTGCGCGCGAGTGTGCTGAAAGAATAACGCACGTAACTGTGTGCGACTTCGACGGAAACATGCGCGCCGAGTTCAGCAAAACGTTCATCGACATCACGTTGTGTGAGTTTGCCTGTGCCCATACGCAAGACGCGCGCGGTGGCCCACGTTAAGCCTTCAACGCCTTTGGGGTCTATCAATGCGCCTTGACGCAAAATGATTTGGCCGTCGACCAAAGGAAGGGCCCGCGAGGGCTCGGTGATCACGGTGATGGTGGATTTGCTTGTCATCTTAGGTGGCTGATTCGGTGGGAAGCACGTGGATACGTGTGCGTTGACTGGTTTGCAGATAAGTTTTGCTAACGCGGGCGACATCTTTGACGGTCACTGCGCGCAGTTGCTCAAGCCGCTTGAAAAGCCATTTGGAGTGGCCGCACGTGCTTTCATAGAAACCAAGTTGTTCGGCTTTGCCGCTCGCGCTTTCCATGTCGGACAAGAAAGCAAGCTCGACTTGTGCGCGTATTTTATCGAGCTCGCGTTTTGCGATACGACCTTTTGCAAGGGTGTCGATTTCTGTTTCTAGGATGCTGAGCGCGGCATTGGCTTTTTTGCCCGGTCGAAGCGCAAACCAGATTTCAAAGAGCCCCGGTTCACGCAGTGCATGCACCGACCCGCGCGCTTCGGTGGCGAGTTCTTTTTCGTACACGAGTTTGCGCGTGACGCGTGCACTGCGCCCACCGAACAAAAGCTCGGCCGCGACGCTGAGTGCTGCGTGATCGTTGTGGGTGATCGCCGGGGCCTTGTAACCCAGATTGAGACGTTCACCTTGTGCTTCGAGCATCAAGGTTTTGCTGCGTTCCTTTTTTTGGGTGGGTTCTTTGACGAGCTTGGTTTTTGGGATCTTTGCTGCTGGCAAATGACCATAGGCTTTGTTGATCAGCCCAAGGGCGTAGTGTTCGTCGATGTCGCCAGTAAGCACAATCGTTGCGTTGTTGGGCGCATAATAGGTGCGATAAAATGCCCAACAATCTTCTTTTGTGAAGTTTTCAATGTCGCGCATCCAACCGATGGTGGGCCAACCATAAGGGTGTTTGTTGAATGCAAGTGCGAAGAGCTCTTCTTGTGCACGACCCTCAACATCGTCGTCGACGCGATAGCGCCTTTCGTTGGCGACGACTTCTTTTTCGCTTGAGACTTGTTTATCTTGCAGCACGAGGTTGGTCATGCGATCTGATTCCAGGTCGATGATCAACTCAAGTGCATCTTTGGGCACGCTTTCATAATAGAAGGTCCAGTCGAGCCACGTGGCCGCGTTGCTTGAGCCACCGGCTTCCTCGATCAAACGATCGAATTGCCCTTGCTTGAAGCCTTTTGACTGGTTGAACATTAGATGCTCGAATAAGTGCGCAAGGCCTGTCTTGCCAAGCTTTTCGGAAGCTGAACCGACATGATACCACGTGTGGTAGCTGATGACTGGCGCGGAGGGGTCGGCTACGAGCACGACGAGCAACCCGTTACGCAAGCGAAAACGCCTTATTTTAAGTGCATTGCCAAAAAAAGGGATCTCGTCGATGCGGGTGTAAGCTGCCATGGGTAGAGCAGCTCTTAGCCCCAAGCGTGCAGCAGGGCAAGGCTCGGCAGTGCGGTTTGAATTCGCGGTTGCCGACTTTGCTTGGCGCGGTAACCTTGGGCGAAGCGTACTAGAGATTAGATACGAGATATTAGAAACTTGGCGACACAAAGGAGTGAGACATGAAACGATTGGGTTTGTTCACGGGGTTGTTGGTTTTGGTTTTGTTTGCATCGGCATGTCAATGCGGTCACAAGGCTGATCTAACCAACCTGACAACATCGTGGACGTCGCTGGAAGAGAACTTTTCCAGCAAACTCAACGAGGCCAAGACTAAATACGAGTCGCTTCTGGCGCAGTTCAAAAATGTAAAGGTCGATGCAGCTGATGCGTTTGCGTCGCAGGAATATAATAAGTTAGATGGCTTTTTCAAACATCGTGAGAGTGGATTGAATGAACTGGCGGGGCTGTTTGAAAAACACAAGGGCGCGCTTGAGGCGGCGATTAAAAGCGCCAATGTGGCGGGATTCAAGCAGGCCTTGAAAACGGCCAAAGCGGATTTTGAAAGTGCGACGGCCAAGTTTGCCGATTTTGATAACCGCAATAAAGATATCGAGTCGCTGCTTGCACGCGTTACAGCGCTTACTAATTTTGCGGCAGCCAACAAGCGCGAGAATGCACAACTTGAGGCAGGCGCGGCGCTGAGCTTTAACGATATTGATTTTAAGGTGGGCAGCGCCGAGTTTGATTTCTCGCGCCCAGAAAGCAAAGCCGCGCTTGAGAAACTGAAGACTTTTGTGAGCAGTTGTCCGGAACTGACTATTAATGTTTATGGGCATTCGAGCAAAGAGGGTGACGCAACGCAAAACCAAACACTGAGCCAAACGCGTGCGATTGCAGTGCAAAAGTGGCTGATCACACAAAAGGTCGATAAAAAGAAAATCGTTTTGGCCGAAGGGAAGGGTTCAAGCGAGCCAGCGATTCCCGAGCCCGATGCGGACTCACCCGAAGCCAAAGCACTTGACGCGACAACCCTTGAAAACATTCGTCGCGTGAACCGACGCATTAGCGTGCAAGTGATTGAGCCGTGTAAGGATCCTCAAACGCCTGCACCCAAGGTTGAGGCGCACGCCGAAAAGAAATAGCGACCGGTCATGAGCGTGCGACGAGAAGCTTCGTGGGTGTTTGCGCTCGCAGTTTTGGTTCGCGTTGTGTATGTCTACGAGCAGTCGTCAAATGCTGCATTTTGGATGCCGCTTGTGGATGCTGAGGTGTTTGATCGCGCAGCGAGCACATGGGCGCAAAGCAGCACATTTGAGCAAGACGGCTTTTTCTTTCACGGCTTTGCTTATCCGTTTTTCCTGGGACTGACCTATTGGTTCTTTGGTGCTTCGGCATGGATCGCCAAATATGCACAGTGCGTGATCGCGGGTTTAACCTGTGCATTGACGTACGCACTTGCGCGACGGTACTTGTCGCGGGGTGTGGCGCTGGGTGCGGCTGCGATCGTGACGTTTTATGGGCCCTTGATGTTTGTTGAGACCGATTTGGTCGCGGAAGGCTTAGCCACATTTTTGGTGTTGGTGCTGATATTCTTTGAACCGCGGGTGCGAAGCGAGCGCGCGGTGTGGTGGGTGGTGTGGGGTGTGTGCTCGGCGTTATGTGTGTTGACCCGCGCGTCGCTATTGCCGTTTGTGTTGCTTTACTCTGGCTATGTCCTGTTGAGTGTTAGTCGTGCACGGCAACCCATGGCGTGGGCCAAGGTTGCGTGGGTTGGCATTGGCGCGGCGATGGTAGTCATGCCCATGGCCTTGCTCAATCATCACGAGACAGGACATTATGCTGTGCTGCCTGCATCGGGAGGCATCAATGCGTTTATCGGTAATAACGCCGAACGTTGCGCGACGATGACAACGCGGCCGGGCATTGCATGGAATCGGCTTGTCGATATGCCGCGCGCTGGTGGTCGAGATTCGTTGTGGGTGCGCGATGCCTATTTTTGGCAGCAAACACGCGATTGGGTGGCGACGCACCCGTTCGCGTTTTTGAGAGGGCTTGCGGCGAAAAGTGCGACATGGCTCAGTGCACGCGAGTTGCCGCGTAATCTCGACATCTACCTTTATCGACCCTCGTCGATGATCCTAAGCGCCACGACGTGGAAAATGGGTGGATTTGGTTTTCCGTTTGGCGTGCTTTTGCCTTTGGCGCTGCTCGGTGGGTGGTCGGCGCGCAAGCGGGTGCCGATGGGCATGTGGCTATTTCTTGTGAGCTATTCGTTTGTGCATGTGCTGATATTTAGCTCGTCGCGTTACCGCGTTGTGATGGTGCCGGTGCTCGCGGTGCTTGCCAGCGCAGGCGTGGCGCGGTTGGTGCATGCGGCCAAACAAGGTTTGCCGGCGCTAGCGAAGCCAATGGTTGTTGTTGTTGTTGTTGGCTTGCTTATCAGTTTTCCGGTGCGTTTTTGTGAAGAACGTCACGACTTTTTGAGCGAACAGTGGTTTATGGTTGGTGCTGGTTACGAGCGCTTAGGCAATGCGGGCGCCGCTGAAAGTTATTATCGACGGGTGCTTAAACGCGCGCCTGGTTATGCCGAGGCGCATCATTTGCTAGCCAAACTTTTGCAAAATAAACATCGGCGCTTTGAAGCGGCGATACATTATGAGCGAGCGAGTGCGCTTGAACCCTATGCCGATATTCTGGTCGATTACGGACGACTCCTTGGTGAGATGGGGCGTCTGCCACAAGCGATTGGTGTTTTAGAGCGTGCAGTTGCGCTTGATTCACAAAGTGCCGAGGCTCACAATAACTTGGGCACGGCGCTGGCGTTTTCAGGTGATTTGCCACGGGCGTTGCCGCACTTTGAAGCCGCAAAACGCCTTGATGCGAGTTCCCCGCTCTATGAGAAAAATTTCCAGCGCGCAGCGAGGCAATTGGCGGCGCAAGGCACTCGTTGAGGGCCCTTACTTTTGGCGAAAGTGCAATGTGTTCTGCGAGTTAGTGGGCGTTAAGGTTGGATCAACGTGTGGCCTTCATTTTGCAAAAATTAGGGGCTGATCGAAAAGCTATGATGAAAAGTGGTTTTGCACTAATATGGTACAGATCCCATGCGATTTGCGATTTGTTTCCTTGCGGCGGTTTATTTCGCCGCTTGTTCTGTTGGTCACTCCTCTGAGCGCTACGACCTTGGTACGCTTGCTGGAGGCGAAGCGTGCGTTGATAAAGCGGATGGTGATGTTTGCGATCCAGGTACCGTGTCGAGCTTGCGCTACCGTAACATTTGCGTAGGGGGTGCGTGTGTACCCACACGTTGTGGAGATACGGTTGTCGATACGGCTGCAGGCGAAGAATGTGATGACGGTAATGGGGTTGAACATGACGGGTGCGAACCCGACACGTGCAAGTTTACTTGTGCGGTAGATGATGACTGCAACGATGGCAACGCTTGCAATGGTAACGAGACTTGTGACTTGACCAGTCGCCGGTGTCTGACGACGCTGCCTGCGTCTTATGGATCGATGTGTGTCGTCAAGGGGGCAACTAAGAACTATCCCGGCATGTGCGACTCTTACGGCAACTGTCGCTTTTCTGGTTGCTCGATTAATGGGCAGGTCGATACTGCGGCAGGCGAAGAGTGCGATGACTATAACTTCATTGATGGTGATGGATGTGACAGCGATTGCACCTTCAGTTGTGGTAGCGCTGTGAAGCACAAGGCAAGTTGTGCCAGACCCTATTGCAATCTCACTGGTACGGTTGCCTATCATACCCAGTGCACGGACGTATTGTCGCCTACGGGTGGCAACGTTGTGATTGGTCGCACGTGTCAGACGGGTAGTGGTCTTGTGTGCGCGAAGTACAATCCGGGCATGAGTCCTAACGAGTGTACCAAAATCAGTTGTGTGGATGGAATTGGTTGCGCGTTTGTGCCGCATTGGCGCACTCAACATGACGGTCCTGTCGACAGCCCTGCGGTGACCTCAACTGGCATGATGAACAAGACTTTGCAGGCGCGTTTGCCAAAAATGAAGCGTGATACGTGCGATAGCTCGTGTGACCAAGGTAGTCAGCCTGCCTTACCGTTTGCATCTGATGCTTCGACCAATGCACAGCCATTCTGCCAAAAGATTGGTGGCATTAGTGCACCTGACACGAGGTGCTTTACGTCGTTTGATTACGATTGCGATGGTGCCGTTGACACGGTTTCGCCTGTGTGTAACCCGAAGGGGCGTAATCCCGGCTGGGTGCTGAACGACGAGACCGAGTGTGGCAAAGATGGCATACGCGTTGAGGTGAGCGGCACCGACTTGTTGTGTGAACGCACGGTATCGACGAGCGTTGTGGAATGCAAGTAGGGATTTATTTGTTGTGAAGTATAAGTGAGCAGGTTTTCATAGATATGATTGGTTACCGACATAACGCCAGAGCGAATTTAGAAGCAACCTTCACTTGCGTGATGATGGTTGTCTTGTTGACCTTTGTGTCTGGTTGCTCGGTCGTTGTACGCAAGAAAATTGAAGACAACGGCAAGAAGAAAAAAGCCGAACCTGCGCTTTGCCAGAGCAATGATGATTGTGATGATGGCGACCTTTGTAACGGCACCGAATATTGTGCCCCGGAAGCCAACATAAAAGACGCGCGCGGTTGTACGTTTGGTGTGATGCCAGCGGATGGTTATCAATGCGAAACAGGCAACAACCCGCAGGGTACCGAGATCTGCGTGCAAGGTGCGTGCGTGGTCAAAAAATGCGGTGACGGTTACGTCGATCCGACCATTGATGCTCGTTATGGACCTGTTGAAGAATGTGATGATGCCAACACCGATGACAAGGATGGCTGTACTGCGGATTGCAAGTTTACCTGTAAAAACGACGAAAACTGCCAAGCGCTTTTCCCGTCACCCAATGCCTGCGTACACGCGTCAACTTGCGATCTTGAAACTCATCGCTGTCGGCTGGGGATGACGACCGTAGCCCCCAACAATCCAAGCTGCATTATTTTGTATTGAGCAGTTAGAGTCGCCTGAATCTTTTAGTAGGATTGGTTGAGTGTGGATTGGGTTTGATGAAAGTGCCGATGCGCGCTAGATCAGCTGGGTGACCGATCTAAGAGTACGATTTGCGCCCTCGCCAACGGGCTATTTGCATATTGGTGGCGCACGCACTGCGCTGTTTAACTGGCTTTGGGCAAAACAAATGGGCGGGCAGTTTTTGCTGCGCATCGAGGACACCGACCAGGCGCGTAATATCGACGAAGCGACGCGCGGTATTTATGAAGCGTTGCGGTGGCTTGGCCTTGAATGGGATGAGGGGCCTGAGGTGGGTGGTGATCGGGGACCTTACTATCAGAGTCAGCGATTGGATATTTATCGCGAGTATGCCAACAAGATGGTGGCTGCTGGCACGGCCTATCGTTGTTATTGCACTAAAGATGAGCTGCAAGCTTTGCGTGAAGCCCACGCGAAGACCGGAAGCAAAGACCCGTGGCGTTATCCCGGCATTTGGCGCGACCGTAAAGACTGGCCTGAGAACAAGCCGTATGTCGTTCGGTTGAAGGCACCTAAGGAAGGCCATACGGCGTGGGTTGATTTGGTCAAGAGTCGCATTGAGGTACCTAACTTTGCGCAGCAAGACGTCGTGCTTCTGCGTGCAGACGGGATGCCACTTTATAATTTTAGTTGCGTGGTTGACGACGCGCTGATGGGTGTGACGCTCGTTGCGCGTGGCGATGATCATGTGGTTAACACGCCGATTCAGATCATGCTTTATCAAGCGTTGGGTTATCCCGTGCCGCGTTTTGCGCATATGCCCATGATTCTTAGTCAGAGCGGAGAGAAACTCAGCAAACGCCACGCGGCGGTGAATACGCTTGAATATCGCGATTTGGGTTATTTGCCTGATGCGGTGATCAACTATTTGGCGCGCCTAGGTTGGTCGCATGGCGATCAAGAAATTTTCACGCGCCATGAACTTGTTCAGCATTTTAACTTCGAGCACGTTGGCAGCACGGGCGCACGTTATGACATGAAGAAGTTCAACTATGTGCAGTCTGAACATTTGCGCTCGCTCGAAGGCGCGGAGCTGCTTGCACATGCCAAAGCTTTCGCTGACAAGACTGGGCTTAAGGTAAGTGATGCGCAGTGGCATGCGGCGTTTGTTACCACGAAAACGCGCGCTACCACTCTGGTTGATCTCGTCGAGATGAGTCGTTTCTATTTCGAGGCGCCGGTGCTCGACGAAGCGGCCAAGACCAAGTTTCTCAAAGCCGATCGTGCACCTTATCTTGAAGCGTTGATAGTGATGCTTGAAGAGGCGCCCGTGTTTACGCAGCACGCGCTTGAGGCGCTTGTGAATGCTCAGCTTGAAGCGCGCAGCTGGCATTTGAAAGACATTGCACAGCCGGCGCGCGTCGCACTTACTGGAAAAACGCAGAGCCCGGGACTTTACGAAATGATGGAAGTTTTAGGGAAAGACGAGACGCTCAAACGGTTGCGTCAGGGTCTATCGATAAGCACTCAAAACCCCTAAAACCATGCAGTCGCCTGCTTGTTTGAATCGGCCGCGAAGCTGGGCTAGGCTTGCTCTATGGCAACTACTATGAAGCATCATCTCAAAGCAATCACGGTTGTGTTTATCGTTGGACTTGCATTGCGGTTTCCAAGCGCGAATGCGCAAGCGCCGATGGGGTTTGCGCAAAGTTGGCCGCGTAATGACTTTAATAGTAAAGCGCCGCGGTGTTTTTACGGTGGGGTCTGTTTGGCTACGCGCGACTATGTCATCGAACTTCAGCTGCGGCCTTTTGGTAAAGTGAAAACGTGGATTCGTTCGCGGCACGATGCCAACGAAAAGCTCGATACATCGACAATGAGCGTCGAGGTGAGTTTACAAACGACTGATCAATCCAAGCATAGGGTTGAGCTTCGTTGGGATCCGTCGATGCACTACTTTATGGGGTTCTTGCCGGGCAAGCTGCATCCCGCATCTGGTACTGTGCAAGTTACGGTGCGCGCGGGTAAGAAGAGTCAGAGCGTTTCGGGGCCTGCGGCCGTAACACCTCATGGTCGTCATGGTGGTGTTGTGATCGCAGCCGGTTCATACGCGCTGGAGGTGATGCCCTTTGCTGATGGACGCATTGAGGCATATCCCGTTAGTGCGCTTGGCGGTGTTGCTTCGGCAGGTGTGCAAGTGGCCGTGTTGTCGGCGAAGAAGCAGCCGTTGGTGATTCCACTTAAGTATAGCGACAAGCATAAAATGTTCTTAGGTCAGGCGCCGCAGGGAGAGCAACTGGCGACGGGACCGATTGAACTTGAGGTGCGGGCGCAAGGTCGCGCACAACTAGGAAGCGTGATCGTGGCTAAGCCCATACCCACAGGCGAGTTTGGTGGGTGGAACGTGATCACAGGCCCCTACACTGTTTCGCTCTCGCGGGTGACTGGGGGGTTACTTGTGGCCACGGTTCGCGATGCGCACGAACAAATTATGTCGCCCAAGAATCTTTCGCTTGAAGCGTATCTTCAAATTGGTGACGATGTGGCTGACGATGCACAGGTTTATTCACTGTCAATGCGCTACAATGCTGATAAGGCGCGTTATGAAGCCAAAGTACCTACAACCTTTGAAGACGCAACTTGGGTGCGTGTCGGTGTGATCGAAGCGGGCGCAAAACCCGGCGCAACAGAAGAAAGTACTTGGCGCAACTCGGTATTCTTTTAGAAGCCTCTCGTGTTTCGCGAACTTTCCCCTAAGCGTTTCTTCGTCGATGTATGGGCCGCGATCGACAATGATCCGCAACGCGAGGTTGCGCGTGGGCCCTATGACTATCGGCCGTTGATCGTTTATGCCATTGGTGCGGTCATGTTAACGCTGATGGAATATTTTGGTCATTCCGAAAACTATTGGGAACTAACCGGTTGGCTTCGCAGCAAACACATTACGCATGGTATTTTTGAATCCAACCATAGGTTCCACACACTTATGCCGCACGTGTGGTGGTCTCTTTGGCGTGTGCTCGGATATTTTGTGGTTCCCGCTTGGGTGGTGAGGGTTCTGTTTAAAGAACCGATGAGATCTTACGGTCTGCAGATGCCCCATGGCGCTTTTCCAAAAAGCCTTTATGTATTCTTCTTTGTGATCGTGCTGGTGGCGGTGGTGGTCGTAAGTTTCTCGCCACATTTTCACACGTACTATCCGTTTTATAAGGATGCGTCACGCAGTGTTGTAGATCTAGTATTGTGGGAATGCATGTATGCTGCGCAGTTCTTTGCGCTCGAGTTTTTCTTTCGAGGTTTTTTACTGCAGGCGTGCCGACGGTCGATGGGTTCACAGGCCATTTTCGCGATGGTTGTGCCGTACTGTATGATCCACTATGGAAAACCTTGGCTAGAATGTTTAGCAGCGATCATTGCGGGTATTGTTTTGGGGACGCTAGCGATGCGGACGCGCTCGATCATGAGCGGCTTTTTGTTGCACGTAGGTGTTGCGATTAGCATGGACGTGGCGGCACTTATTCAGAACGATGCATTTGGCCACTTTCGCTGGATACCATGATCGAATCGTTTGTTAGGCGTGATGCGGCGGCGGCACATTTAACACCATCCAATAGAGTCCAAGTTGTCGAGCCGCTTCGACGAACTGATTGTAGTCGACCGGTTTTCGAACATAACTATTGGCGTGATGACCGTATGCACTTAACCGGTCGCGGTCTTCTAAAGAAGACGTCAAAATAACCACCGGTAGGTGTTTTGTTCGAGCATCTTCACGAATGGCCTGTAGAACCTGCAGCCCATTAAACTTTGGCAATTTTAGGTCTAGCAAAATAATGGCGGGTAGATCTTTTGCGTTGCGCGCCGCGTAGCCAGCGCGACAGAAAAGATAGTCCAGTGCTTCAATACCGTCTTCGAGTCGCACAATGGGATTGGAGATTCGAGCGGCTTTAAAGGCCATGATGGTGAGTTCAGCATCGTCGTCGTTGTCTTCAACAAGTAAGATGGTGTGTTGCAGGGTCATGGTAACTCTCCTAACGCAAAAACAGATGTTTGTTAGAGTCGTTTATCCAGGCGCGCGGCGATGACAGCTTAAAACGTGCTCGTGTGTCTTGCCGAAAGCGTGGTGTACAACAATCCCAATTTTGTGTGCATTCTTTTTGAGCATATTTGGCTTAGA
>JBGAKI010000113.1:0-5693 GCA_044224525.1 Polyangiales bacterium
ACCTCAACTCAACTTCTCTTTGTTCTCGTCACTAGTCTTTTTTTCGCAAGGGATTGCGAAGTGTCAAACCAATCGCCTGCAAGCTGGCATACGACAAACCCGCAACCAGACACGCAACACTCCAAAGCACTTCGTTGCTAACAAACAAAAGCGCGGCGGCGATGATCCATCCCGTGACGATGAGCCCGGCAAAAATGCGCCGACCCAAGCGCTCAATCGCCTGCGCAAGTTTCGGATCACGCAACTGCAGCGTTAGGCGTCCTTCGCGCAGGTCTTCAAAAATCGCTTCGACATGGTATGGCAGGTTCGTGGTCGTATCGCGCATGCGCAACACCTGTCGAAGCACGTCGCGCCCCATGTTCTCAACCGAATAACGATCGCGCACCAACGCGGTAAGGTAAGGCCGTGCCTCTTCTAAAATATCCAGGTCCGGGTAAATGCGTTTGCCGATGCCTTCGATGGTGACAAGCGCCTTGCCCATCATGACAAACTCAGCGGGCACCTCAAGATGGTTGCGCCGCGCACAACTTAATAAGTCGCGCACAAAATCAGCAAGCGCAATGTGCTTAAGTTTTTTGCCAAGATAACGCTCAGAAAGCACCGCAACATCGCTTTCAAGCTGCAAGCGATCGATGCGCCCCTTGTTGCGCGCCATCGAACACATTACATCGGCCAGACGTGCGCTGTCGCGTTGCATGGCCGCGATTAATAAGTCGACCGTTTTGTCGCGTAACGCCGGCGATAAGCGGCCCACCAACCCTAAATCGAGCAAGGCTATGGTGGGTGCTTGCGCTTCACCACATATTAGTAAGTTGCCTGGATGCGGATCGGCATGAAAGAAGCCGTCTTCAAAGATTTGTTTGATCACCACTTGCACGGCTTTGCGCGCGATAATTTCGCCGCTGTAACCTTGCGCAATCGCTTTGTCGATATGGTGGCCATCGATAAACTCAAGCGTCAATACACGCTTGGACGAAACATCGCGGTACACTTTTGGAAAACAGACGTCGCCGTAGCCTTGAAAGTTGTCAGCAAAACGCTCTGCATGATCGGCCTCGAGCATAAAATCAAGTTCAGCGTGAATGGCTTTATCAAACTCGCCGACCATCGCCACAGGCGAGAATACTTTAAGCTCGGGCATGCTGCGTTCGATGCCGTGCGCGAGCCAATAAAGAAGATCCACATCACGATCGATGATGCCAGCAATATTGGGTCGCTGCACTTTGACCGCCACGTGATGCGATTGGTCATTGTGGGTGACCACCGCACGATGCACTTGGGCGATCGACGCGCTGGCAAGTGGCACATGCTCAAAACTAACAAAGAGCTCGCCGATGCCGGCGCCAAGCTGCTCTTCAAGCACCAGCTTGATATCGTCAAAGGGCAGGGGTGAAACTTGTTCTTGTAACTTGGACAGTTCGCGAATCAGGTCTTCGGGCAATAAATCCGAGCGCGTCGATAGAATTTGCCCAAGCTTTACAAAGGTGGGCCCAAGCTCCTCAAGCACGAGGCGTATACGTTCGGCAGCACTGAGTGTGCTTTTTCCTGTTTCGCCAGCGGGGCCGAGCAAATTGCCCAGCCCCATCTGACGCGCCACCTGGCCAAAACCGTGACGGGCAAGCACGCCGACGATTTGTCGAAGTCGCTCAAGGTCGCGAACGGTATTGAGCAGACTCGCCATATGCGTTTATCGAGCGTTGATCAACGCACCAGGTGGTGTGACGTTTGTTGGTGATGTGTGCGCAGGATGTGCTGGGGGGCATTCGTTCTGCACCTGAATCGTGCGCATGGTGTCGTTAAAAGGTCCAGCCGTCGGCGCGGCGTCCTTGCCCACAAGCGCCAAATGCACCGTGTGTTCTCCCACGCTCAAGTTTTCAATATAGTGCGGCTTCCAATCAGTGATATCACCCGACACATCGCCATCGATTTGATAACGCACTTTGTAACCGTCGGCCGATAGTTTGTCGACATTGGTCAGGTAAAAGTCCAAGAGCACCCGCTCGCCCACCTTATTACAGCCCTTGGGGCGGCTATAGGTAAAAAGCGGTGCTTTGCTGTCGAACTTAAAGTCTTTGGTCTTTTCTTTGTAATGAAAAACCACCCACGCAAACGCGCCTTTTTCTTTGACCGATTCGTGATGGGGGTGCCCCGGGAACGCGCGCAGCACGTGCGTGCCTGGCGTCAGATCCTTTTTCAATGCATTTGTCATCAGCTCATTCAAGTTGATGGGTTTGCTCACGTCGTAAAGGGGAATATAAGGCTCGTTATCGATGATCAAATGCACGTGTTTTGCGCCTGTGGCGACATCCCAGTTTTTGACGTTGAGCTTAATCTCAACGTTGTCTTGGTTCACCATTGCGTTCTGACGTGGCGCAGTGATTTTAACCGTGGGCTTTTTACCCTCGATAGGAGTGACCTCGCCTGCGACTACTTTCACCTCAAGGGCGGGACTCGCTTGCGCGGGCGGTGCTTTGGGCTGCGCGAGCACAGCAGGGTCAACAGGGCCTTTGTTTTCGGCATTTTGCGTTTCGCTCATTTCAAGGGGCGGATACTCAGGGGGCGGTGCGTCGCTGCCGCCGCATCCCATTGAGTGAATCATCGTAAACAGCACAAAGGGTGTGCCAAGGACATAGTTTGTTAGGGCTTTCATGCGACCTCCAGATAACAGATGTTGTTGGTTTAGTTATTAGGCTTGTTTGGCTCGCTGTTCAAGCCGGCAGGTGTATCAGAGGGTTTGTCGAAGCGGTCAGGTTTGATGACAAGGCGCTCGACGGGTCGGTTGTTTTTGAGCCCATCGACGATGTCATCGACATCATCGAGTGTGACGCCACCGTAAAAAATGTTGTCGGGCATCACCCCCACCACCGCACCTTCCCAGCAAATATCGATACATGTTGAACCGCACGCACGAAGCGTTTTGGCAAAGCCCTCCTCGGCAATGCGCTTTTTAAGCGCGAGAAGCAACGCGGTTCCGCCTCGTTGTGCACAACTGCCCAGAGGATGATTGGCGGCGCGTTCGTTGGTGCACACCCAAAGATAATGTTTTCGTTGTGGCATGAGCGCTTGATCCTTAGCGCGATCGGTCCAATTTGTCGCTTCAATTCACCGGTTGAAACAATTTGCAAACGGCATTATATGCTCTTTAGACCAACCGTTCAGGTGCCTTGTGAAAAAAATTGAAGCAATAATCAAGCCCTTTAAACTAGATGATGTTAAAAAAGCACTCGATGAAGTCGGCATTCGCGGCATGACCGTGACCGAAGTACGTGGTTTTGGTCGCACCGGGGGTCGGCGAGAGGTGCACCGCGGCTCATCCTACGTAGTCGATTTTGTGCCAAAAATTAAACTTGAAATCGTGGTGCCGAAAAACATGGTCATCGCGGTGCTCGATGCACTTGAGCGCAGCGCGAAGACGGGTCGCATCGGCGATGGCAAGATCTTCGTCACGCCGGTCGAAGAGGCCGTGCGCGTGAGAACAGGTGAACGTGGGCATGACGCGATCTGATACAGTCGCTGTTCTGTACGATATGTAGCACAATTGAGCTCTTTTGGGTTGCATTTAGAGCCCATTTTATTGGTTATGACAAACCGAAGGTCGATTCCTTGAGCCTCGTTTGACCTGGGAGCCTTGGGTCGGATACAATCAAAAGATATTTTTTCGTTGCTCTGTCCCATGCTTACAAGCCAAGCGACCAAGGCAGTTACCCGCCTGTTGGATGTGCTCCCCAAAGAGCGGCTCAGTCGCACCTTGGGTAAACTGTCCAACCTAGACGCGCATGCGCTTTCACTCGATTGGGTGTTGCGAACGGCGATCGACGCGTACTGTCGTGCTTACCATGTCGATCTAAGCGACGCCGAGATCCCAGCGGAAGGCTTCCATTCCTTCGACGCGTTCTTCACACGTACGTTACGCCCGGGCGCGCGACCCATCGATGCCGACCCAAACACAGTTGTGTCGCCCTGCGATGGTAAAGTGGCGGGCACCGGACGACTGGGCGTCGACACACAGCTTTTTGTTAAGGGGCAACATTATTCGCTCGCCGCATTGCTTGAGGATACGCAAGCTGCCAAGCGTTACGAGGGCGGCTGGTATGCGCTTGTGTATCTATCGCCAAGCGATTACCACCGCGTGCATGTGCCGGTGGACGGTGAGGTGGTTCGCGTCAGGCATATCGATGGCGATCTGTTTCCGGTTAACCAACCAGGATGACCTATGTACCTGGGCTCTTCTGTCGCAACAAGCGCGTGGTGGTCGAGCAAAACTCGGCAAAGTTTGGCACGGTCACTTCGCTGATGGTGGGCGCTGTGGGCGTCGGTGAGATTTCGCTTAGCTTCGATACAGACCGCGATCGCTCACTTCATAAGGGCGATGAGCTTGGTATTTTCCACATGGGCTCGACGGTGGTTCTTGTGCTTGAAAAAGCTGACGATTTAACCTCGTCTATCAACGTTGGCGATACCCTGCGTATGGGCCAACGTGTCGTGACGCGTGACACCCATGACTAAACGACGCGAGAACGTGGATCTGCCTGCGAACGACACCGAGCCAACGCGTGTTGACAGCGAACCCGCGGCCAGCGAAAACGAGCGCGAGCGGCGTAAGCGCGAAACCTTACGCGTTCCTTCCGATCCCGTCCCGCGCGAGTCAGGCATCAAATCGAGTGACGTCACGGTGCGCGACACCGTCATCGATTTTTCCCCGCACGGGCTTAGCGCAGACCCCTCGGTTGAGCGCACGGTGCGCGAAGAGATCAGAGAACGCATCAGCATACCTCCAACGCCTGCCATTTGGCAGCGTGAAACCGAACAGATCGTGATTACCGAAGACACGTCAGCGCTGGCCGAAGTTAAGCCCGGTCAAATCACTCCCGACGTGCTGGTCGAAGAGTCAGCGGTGCCGGCGCCTGCCGAAAAATTCAGCGACGAGAATAGCGCTGAAATCAGCGTGACTGGCATCGATCTAAGCGGCGAAAATGCGGACAGTTCAAAAGAGCTTATTTCAGCGTTGCTCGCCGAAGAAGAGCAAGAAATCGATGACGTTGAAACGCTCGTTGAAAGCGAAGAAGTGACAGCCGATGCCGAAGTAGAAACCGCTGAAGCCGCGGCGGCAGACATCAGCACGGTGGTGACCGCACCGCCACGCGCGAGCGCGTCTGCTCCGCCGTCGGGTGATGGCAAGGTCAGCAGTGCAACCGCCACGCAAGGGCGCGACGATACACACGCCACCCATGGCTCCGAGCAAGCCGTAGCCGCGATGCGCTCGTCCATTCCGCCCATTCCTCCGATCCCGTCCATTCCGCCCACGCCTACGGTGCCTTATGTTGAAGGCGATCATTCAGAGCTCTATGCAGAGCGCACCCGGGTACGTGCCTGGTGGGAAGAGCTTTTTGACGACTTGTATCTGCGTACGGTGGCGCCGCTTACCCCCGAACAAGTGAAACGACAATGTGATTTTATTGAACAGAGTCTCGATCTAAACAAGGGCGCGCGCATTCTCGATGTGGGGTGTGGCATGGGTCTGCAAGCGGCTGAACTCGCGAGTCGCGGTTATGAGGTCGTGGGCCTAGACCTGTCTGAGTTTATGCTGGCGCGCTCGGCGCAAACCGCGCTTGACCGCGGTGTCGACGTGAAGCTTTTGCGTGGTGACATGCGCAAGCTTGATTTTGTCAGTGAGTTTGATGCAGTGATTTGTT
>JBGAKI010000024.1:0-39820 GCA_044224525.1 Polyangiales bacterium
CCTTGGTATTATCCCCGCACGCGCGGGTTCAAAACGAGTCGTCGACAAGAACGTACGGATGTTGGCAGGCAAACCCCTTGTGCAATGGGCGATCGATGCCGCCACGAACGCCACCACGCTTGATCATATTGTGGTGTCATCCGATGATCCCCGCGTGCTTGCCATCGCAAAAGCCAACAAGCGCGTCGAAGCGCTCGAGCGCCCACAAACACTCGCAACCGACACTGCGCTGGCCATCGACTACGTATGGCACGCGCTTGGCGAACTAGAAAAGCGAGGGCCTGCGTTTGATGCCGTCGCCATCGTCCAACCCAGCTCACCCTTCACCACCGCAACAGACATCGATGCCACGGTGAACCTGCTCAAAACAAGCAATGCCGACAGCGCTGTCAGCGTGATGAAGGTAGATCACGCGATTCATCCGGCCAAGCTTAAACGACTCGAAGACAACCGGTTAATCGATTATATGCAAGCCGAAGGCGGTCGCATGGCCGCGCATGAACTGCCCGAACTCTACGTGCGCAATTGTTCGGTGTATGTCAGCCGGCGTAGCACCCTCGACAAAAAAAGCATTCTCGGTGACGATTCTCGCGGCTATATCATGCCGCGCGAAAGGTCGATCGATATCAACGACGAACTCGATCTCGCCTTTGCCGAGTTTTTGTTCGCCAGACGCTCGTCCACACGCTAATATCGCCACTATCCCATGTCAGTTGATATCGCCTACGTTCTATCGCACGGTTTTGCTGCACGTACCGTCTTGCACACCCAAGTCATCGATGAATTGCTTGCCCACGGTGCGACAGTTGCAGTCGTCGCGCCCAACGCGGATGAACCTTATTTTCAGGACCTGTGCAAGCGTAAAGGGGTCACACTTTTTCAAGCACCCAAGGTCGACAATCGGCTCTTGGCCATGTACGGGCCGCTGCGCCGTTACCTTTTCGAAGACTTTCAAAACAACGCTGCACTGCGAGCCAAACATTTGTACGAAACCCATCAACCCAGCGTTCATCCGGTCATCAAGGCGCAAGCGCTGGTCGGTCATCAACTCAACAGTCTGTTGCTGCGTGCTCCAATCGCAAGCCGCACGGCCAAACGCATTGAAGAAGCTGCGCTTCGCCACAGCGGCGTGCGGCAATTGCTCAAAACCATCAACCCACGTGTACTCGTCTCGACCTACCCGGTCAATTGGCTCGAGGCACTGTGCGTTAAAGAAGCCGCGCGCATGGGCATCCATACCGTCGGTCAACTCTTGTCATGGGATAACATTTCATGTAAAGGCCATTTTGCTGCACTCGCCCAAAGTTTTGTATCGTGGGGTCCCATCATGACCAGCGAACTTCGTCAATACTACAATGTTGCTGACAACCTGATCGACGAATGTGGTGTGGCACATTTTGACAAACACCTCGACGAAGCGGCCTCCCACAAAAGCGCAAGTTATTTAAAAACGCTTGGACTTGATCCACACAAGCCCTATTTGTTTTTTGGCATGAGCGCCAGCTTCTTTTGTCCGCACGAAATCGACGTCGTCGAGTGGCTCGCACAACAAGTGATGCAGGACCGTTTTGGCGAAACGATGCAACTACTGGTTCGTCCGCATCCGCAAAATGTTCGCGGACATATGGCGAATGCCTCGGTCTTTGAGCGCATCAACGCACTCAAAAGTCCACGTGTTGCCATTGACATCCCCAAAGTCGTATCGGACAAGTTGCTCTGGGACCTTGAAGAAGACGATCTGATGCGCCTTTCTGCGCTACTTGAGGGATGCACCGTATCGCTCAACAGTGGCTCCACACTCACCATTGACTCGCTGATGCACAACAAGCCTGTCGTGTTGCCACTTTTTGATGCAGGCTATCAGTTGCCTTGGTGGACGTCGGTTCGACGGGTCGCCGAGTTTCCCCACCTAGCCAAACTCCTGGCTTTCAAAGGCGCACGCGTGGTTGAATCATTTGCCGCCCTCGAAAGTGCGATTACGCAATATATTCGCGAACCAGACCTCGATGAATCTGAGCGCCGGCAAGCCTGCGAAGCCGAGTGCGGAAAATTGGATGGTCGCGCCACACAACGCATTGCACACGCATTGCTCAAGCGGGCAGGTATCGAAACCGCGCCGACCAAAGCCACAAAAGCAACCGCAGTAGCTCCACAAACCAACACCAAGCCCAGCGCAAACTCTGCGCTGAATTGATGCACGCCCTCGCTAAAGAATACGTGCCAGCCGCTCGTCTTTGCACTACACTTAGCGGCGTCAAGGCAGCATTCTGCCGCAACCGTAACCAGAAGGAGAAAGACGATGGCCTTCCTACCCATTGAAGTGGCTCGCGTGTTTAGCAGCACCAAAAAAGTCGAAAGTCCCCTGCTCAATACACTCGGTGTTCAAGTGGCCCGCACCGTGAGTGCACACGCGCTCTACCGCGTGAAACCATGGCATCACGACGCTTCGTGGGAAAAGCATGTCCACGCGCTACGAGAAGACGGGATGGTCGCGATCGAAAACTTCTTGCCTGACGACGTATTCTCGCGACTGCGCGAGCAAACCTTTGCCTGGATGAACGACCCCGCAGCGACCAGACGCTTACACCAACACGGCCGCACCTCCGTTGAACAGTTCGATATCTTGTCAGCCCCTGAAGACAAGTACCCCGAGTTACACCGCTATTTGGACAATCCAACATTGCACGTATTGATGGAAGCAGGGGAAAAACGTCGTATCGATTTCCACTCAGGTTGCCGCGTGGCCGAGCGCGTCAGCTTTAGCGACTCAACCGAGCACGATCAAGAAAACGATCTACACATGGACATTTTCTTTCACACGCATAAAGCGTGGCTCTACCTGAACCCTGTCACCCTCGAAGATGGACCGCTCACCTTTGTGAAAGGTTCGCACAAGATCTCGCTCGAGCGGCTAAAGCTTGAATATCAAGAGAGCTTAAAATCCAACACCAAGGGCTCTCGCCGCATCACCGAAGAAGAAATGCGGCAGCGTGGTTTGCATGAAACAGTACTTACATGCAACGCAAACACACTCGTGGTGGCCAATACCTGTGGCTACCATCGTCGTTCGCATGGGTTGGCCGGTCATCAGCGTTTTGCTCTACACGTGAGCGCTCGTTACAATCCCTTTTTGCCCAGCTTCTTGCCGGATGAAACCCAAATCGCCAGCTTACCCTGGGTGCGTCAGACGCTCTCAACACTTGGCTACAACAAGAAGCGATCCTCATGATCGAACGCCCAATGAGCGCACTCAAACAAACATTAAAGCGCGTTCCGCTGCTGCGAGAAACCTATCACCATATCGATCTATTCAGGCGTTATGGCTCGCTGTTTCCCGAACAAGTCAAACTTGAAGGTTCCGCGCAAAGCATCTTCGTCAACCCGCGTGAAGCACGCGGTCGAGCGCTGCTAAGAAACCACGCGTCGGGTCAGCCCACACTCAAGGCGCTCTGGCGGGCTGCCCTTGAACACCTGCACCCCACCATTGTGCTTGATGTGGGCGTTAACTACGGTGAGTTTCTTTTTCTGACCACGTATTCACAAGACACACGCATCATCGGTATCGAAGCCAACCCATTGCTTGAAAGTTACCTTGAACGCTCGCGCGCAAAACACCCCAATGGCGACCGCATTGAGCTTGTGTATGCGCTTGCAGGTAGCCAAAGCGACGAAGCCTTACCATTTTGGGTTAACCCAGCTTGGTCAGGTAGCTCATCGGCCCTTGAACCGCCCAAAACCGAACAGCGAAAAAAACACTTGGTCAAAACCCTGCGTCTGGATGACCTGTTTAAGAATACCCCGCTGAATGAACAACGGTTGCTCTTCAAGATCGACGTTGAAGGTTATGAAGCACAAGTAGTAAGCGGCATGACACGACTGTTTAGCGAATGCACAAACATGGTCGGATTAATTGAATTTAACCTGTCGGCCCTTAAACGCGCACAGGTCGACATCGATGCCTATTGTCGAACACTGCAAGAAACCTTTACCATTTTTCGCGTTGAGCACGACGGTCATATCGAGCGCTGCAGTCTTGATGATTATCGTCAAATGCGCGGCTATCCACAGGTCGAAACCGATCTGTTGGTTTTTTCGCCACAAAGCGCCGACCTCGCAAAAAAGATGATACGTTAGCGCCATCGCACATCTGGCAGTAGCGGATTTGTCAATTTAGCGCTACGGTTAGGCCCATTGTCATGCGGTACGCTACCTTTCTTTTAGTTCAGTTGTACGTTGCGCTTCTGCCCTTTGAAAAGCTCTGGGCCAAGTTACTTGGTGAAGACAGCGTCTTTAAGCCCTATCGTATTGTGGGCATGATGCTGATGATGATTGGCGTGTTTCGCCTCTTTGGCGCGGGCGCAAAACTACATTTCAACAAGTTCGACATGAATTACGCCATGCTTTTCATTTGGGGCATGACGTTGGCGTTTTTCTGGAGCCTCGTGGGCAACGCCGACCTCAAATACACCTGGCAAATCGCGCCCCTGTACGCCTTCGCTTTTGGCGTGTATTTTGTGGTGCGAAATACCAACCTTACCCTGCCACAAATCGAGCGTCTCATGGCCTGCCACGTGGTCGCAAGCGCCGTGGGTGTGTTGATGTCGGGTAACCAAAATGAAGAACGCTTACGCGCACTTTATAAGAACCCCAACTCGCTTGGCGTGGCTGCCGGCGCATCGATGGTCTTTCTTTTCGCGAGTTTCATGTTTGCCTCGCCGGGTCGCAAGATTGCAAAACAAGTCGCAGTCATCGCCACCATGGCCGCATTTGCCATGATTCTCGCGCTTACCGGCTCACGCGGTGCAGGTGCCGCAACCGCGATCGGCATGGGATGTATTTTGTACATGGCCAGCACCGACAAACATGGCGGAGCCTTCCGCGTCAACCGCATGGTGATCTTCTTTGCCGGTGCATGTATCGGCGTGCTTATTTTTGGCGATCGCATTTACGAAGTTATCGCCACTGGCTCAAACAAATATCGTTATTCAGCAGAAGAAGTCTCGACCCTGGGCGGCCGGGTCGACTTATGGCGCAGCGCCATCGGCGTTGGCATACGCCATTTCGGCATTGGGGTTGGAGCATCACAATACCGCTTCCATCACAAAGCCGGTATTGAGCAACTGCGCGAACTGACTGTGGATTGGAACTTAGACAAACCACTCAGCACACACAGCGATCTGATCGCACTTTTCACGGAGTATGGGTTTGTGGGCATGTTTCTGTATGCAGGCATCGTAGTGCCTCTGCTACGTGAGTCATGGCGAAACGCACGCGCACTTTCCAATTATTCGTTTATGTTCCCATTTTCGTTCGCCTTGCTCGTCACCATCCTTATCATTGAGCTTTCAGGCGAGCAGTTGTATAGCCCAGACTATTTCGTTTTCATTGCATTAATGATCAACATTCAAGTCAATGCGCGACAAATTCTGGCAACCAACGCCCACCTCACGGTCCCCTCGGGTGAGCTCGACAACGACAACAACACGCCTGCCCTCAATATGCCACCATCACAGCAGCCTGTAGGTCCATTTGTGCCGGCGCCATACGGAGGACCCCGTCCCTTTGGACCCATGGGCTACCCACCACCGCATTTAGGCGCACCATCGCCGATGGGTATTCCACGCACGCGTCCCACTTAACCCAGTGCGCCAAATCTAGCAACGCATCACAAACAAGCGTACGTTCAGCCGACCTTCCACACAGACGTCGTCGACAAACGCTTGGTATGCGGAACAATACCGTTGAAATTAAAACGCTGATAGTCTGCCAACATCTGATATACCTCGCCGTAGAAGGCTCGGTCGCTGTTATCGAGCAGAAGGTAGCCGCCTTTACGCAGTTTTGACAACGCACGCTTAGCGCAGGCCACCCTGGCGCTGCCATCAACGATCACAAGATCAAAGGACCCATCGGCGAAACCGTCAATGGCGCCAACATAGTCCTGAAAAAAATCGGCATTCTCTAAATCACGCTCGGGTTGATAACCGGTGGCTGCTTGCTTCAAAATATATTCGCAGTTACTAACACCGCGTTTGGCCAACTCTGTTTTGACGTGCGCATACCACTGTGCATCGTGTTCAACCGATACCACGCTGGCCACACGTTGACTGAAAAACAACGTTGAACCCCCCGACCCCCACTCAAAAACGCGAAAATTCGGCTTGATATGGGCCTTTAACCAATGAATCGCGCTGAAAGTCATCCACGGCAGCCCGTCGCGCAGTGGCGAACGCCCCGGTACATAACGCGTCCACAACCAGAATGGCAACTCGCGAACCGATCCTCGATCGTGCAAAAATGTATGGACGGTGGCTCGAAGTGTGGCACGCGGTGCAATCTTATGTATCAATGGCATCATAATGGGGTGCTCAACTCTAACAAGCTTTCGCACTTTCATCAAGTGAGCGCAAAATGACAACCACCCCCTGATCGGCTACCATCGCAACGCATGACTTGGCATCAAAAGGCCAAAAAAGCCTCTGTCACTTTGCTCATCGCCACAGCGCTTGGCAAGGGACTCACCATTTTTGGCAACATCGGCTTAGCATGGCTGCTTAGCCCCGAAGACTTCGGCAATTTAACCATCGCGCTCCTATTCACCGAGTTTTTGGGCACAATCGGCAACATCGGATTTCAGACCTATCTCATTCAGTCGCAAGAAGAAACCGATGATGTGGTGCAAACAACCTTCTATTTGCAGTTCTTATTCGCGCTCACGCTGAGCCTTCTACTCTTCGCCTCCACGTTCATATTCACAAGCACCTTTAAGAATCCGCAAGTCGTGTTGATGTTGCGCTGTTATTGCCCCGTGATTTTGTTTGAAGCACTCGGCCAGGCCCCATTGGGTTTACTCAAGCGCCGCATCGATTTTCATTTGTCCGCACGCGCAGAAATCACCGGTTCGATCACATCCAACGCAGCCAAAGTTGTTTTTGCCTTCTTCGGCTTGCATGCACTCTCGTTTCCGTTGGGCGACATGTGTGGTGCTTTAGTCAAGGTGGTGCTCGCATGGAGCGTCGCCGGGTTTCGGCCCGCCATCACGCACTTTTCTCGGGCGAAGGCGCTTGCAATCCTGAAGTTTGGTGGCTTCGTCGCCACCACCAACCTTGCAGCCTACTTCGCAAGACAAACCGACAAAATGTTCTTGTCAGCACATTTTAGCGAGCGCGAGGTGGGCTACTACACATTTGGATACGGGCAAGCGTCGATCTTTCTCGTGTTCTTAGAAGGCTCGCTAATTTCACTCTTCATCTCTTTTTATGCCAAGTTACGTGAAGACCACGCGACAGCACGTGAATCGGTCACACGCATTGCCATTCTAACCAACTATGTCGCCATGCCTTTTTATGCCTTTTGCGCATGCTTTCCCGACCTGGTGCTGCATGCGGTATTTGGACGCACATGGTTACCAGCGGTCTTCTTCTTTCGCATTTTTTGCCTAGACTTTCTTTTGCGCACCTTCTTTACCAGCATTACATCAATTCAAATGTCATTTGGCATGGCAGGCGGCGCCGCGCGCACCAAGATGATCAACTCAGCACTTTTTGTCGTCTCTGCTGCCCTTGCGTCCACCTCGGGCAATATGCAAAGTTATGCCCTGGCGTTTCTTTTTGCGTCGGTGTTAGGTCAGTTCAATAGCTTCTCGACCAATGCACGCATTATCTCACTACCCATCGGCACGTATATCCGTGGATTTATACCAAATCTCGCCACAGTGGTGCCCTCTATCATCGTTTCAGTGGCGTTGCGCAATACCGTTAAACCATTACCGGTTTTTGTTGGCATGTGCGCACTGGGCAGCATCTTCCTAATATTGTATGCAATCACATCGTGGTGGACCAACCGCGAGGTGATGCGTTATGTGGTGGGTCAGGTGTCTGGCCTGATCGGTTCAAGACTTACACCAAGAAACCTCGAAAAGCCCAACGCCGCCTAACCGTACACTTAGTGTTCGTTTTTTACCGGCGCATAAGCCGCACTGGCTTGCACGTCACGGTCTAAACGAAGCGGCACCCCAAACCATGTCCGCAAATAGAGTCGCGCCAAATACCGAACGCCCAGTGCACGCACCAGAACTTTGCGCACACCATAAGGAAGCCAGCCACTGCCCAGTGCACGTTTTGAAGGGCTCACGCCATGCTCAAACTGCGCAGCCGCACTGCGTGGCGCTGAGCGAATGATCTCATCGCGTTTAACAAGCATCCACGGTTCGATCTGATTACCCATATGGTGCACCAGCACCTTGGAAGTCGACACACGCAAAAGCCCACTGCGATCGACCGGATCGTCGATATATTCGTGCTCGCTACCACCTGTGATTTTCCTGAGTGAAGGTCGATTGGGTGCCTTGTTAAACACACTACGACGCAGCGTTGCTGCAAAATGCCCGGCGCCGATCAAAACGCGTAACCCGTCGCGCTCTAAACACAACTGGCGTTTAAGCCAAAGCGCATTGTCACCTTCATAGTCGCTTTCTCGATGAACGCTGCGCGCAAACTGCAATAACTCGTCAGGATCAACCACGCCGCCACTTCGACCCGAAAACGAAAGCAATGCATGCGTGAGCGTGCTTGCGCTGGCATAACGCCATAAGAGTGGATTCGGACAAGGCGAAACCAATCCAATCTCGGGAAACACCGCGTAGGCGCGTTCAACTTCTTCAATCCATCCCGGAACAAAGAGCACGTCTGCATCTGCGATCGTAATTAAGGGTTCGTAGGAACCACGAATCACAGCATTCAGCGCGTCGATTTTACCCAGATTTTCTCGATTGTGCACAAGCTGATCGATGGCACCCCGCTCAAAATAGTCGCGCAAAACAGCCCGCACTTCATCGCAACACCCGTTGTCGACCACCGAAATTTCTGAACTCGAATGACAGGTGTGCAGCAACGTATCTAAGGATACTTTCATCACCGACAACGCATCGGCAAAATACCCCTCAAGGTTCGGGATATAAACCGGAACAATGATGCGGTGATAGGCTTTACGATGCAGCGTAGGGTCCGCTTTGGCGGGATTATTTCCGATTCGCATGGCTGTAAAAATCGACTAGATTCTTAATACCTTGTTCGAGCGAAACACGTGTCTCTCGAACTTGTTTCATTTTGGTCAAATCTGGCTTGCGTCGTTTCATATCGCCTTCACCCAGCGGCGCCAGAAACTTCAACTTCGATGACGAACCGGTCACGCGCACCACGGTTTTTGCCAGATCCAAAATCGTGATTTCATCCTCGCCACCCACGTTAACCACATCGTTCAAAAATTTGCCGCTTTCATGAATGCGCGTGCACACATCGATATTGTCTGAAATATAAATAAAGGTGCGTGTCTGCTGACCGTCACCATAAATCGGAATGTCCTCGTTGCGCAGCGCCTTACACACAAAGCGCGGAATCACAAAATCTTCGCTTTGGTGCGGCCCGTAGGTATTGAAGAACCTGAAAATAGTATAAGGCAGCCCAAACTCTTGCTCGTAGCTACGACAATAGGCTTCGCCAAGATTCTTGACGACCGCGTAAGGCAACCTTGAATTCAAAGGCGTGGTTTCTTCATGTTGCGGCAGCTCGACCGACTCGCCATACACTTCAGAAGACGACGAATAATACACGCGCTCAACACCCATGTTCTTCGACAATCGCAGCACGTTCTCGATGCCTTTAATGTCTTCTAACACCAGCAAAGGATGCGCGAGTGTGCGCTCGACACCAACCACCGCAGCAAAATGAAAAACATACTTAAATCGATGGGCATAAAAAATCCCAGAAATATCGTTGAAGTCGTTCACGTCACATTTGACAAATGACATGTTCGACTGCGCCGGCGGCAATTTACTCAACGAACCGGTGAGCAAGTTGTCCACCACCACCACGTGGTTGTCTGGCTTGGCTACCAACGCCTTAACCAACGCGCTTGCGATATTTCCAGCACCACCTGTAACGAGGATATTAGGCATAATTTAGACCGCGTAACTATATACCAAAATACGAAGCATACCAGGGGATTTTTCCGCTCAAAAGCACGTCACTAGCGAGCAACTATCGCCAAGCGGGCCCAAGCTTGGTATGCTCGCGTTGCAAGCCGATATTAACATGCCCAACAATCATCAAGAGATTCTGGCAGCTTTGGCCACCGAGCCCACAAGCCACGCGTTTACACGTGCGATCAAGCGATTGATCGATATCACAGGTGCGTTGTGCGGACTGACCCTTGCCGGCCTCCCCATTGCCGTGCTGGCAACCTTGGTGCGCGTTCGCATGGGACGCCCAGTATTTTATCGCCAAAATCGCGCCGGACAATTTGGGAAAACACTACAACTGTGGAAGTTTCGCACCATGACCAACGAGCGCAATGCAGATGGAACGCTTCGCTCCGATGGCGAACGACTCACTCCCTTAGGTCGGTTCTTGCGTGAATACAGCCTCGACGAGCTTCCACAACTGTTCAATGTGCTTACTGGCGAAATGAGTCTGGTCGGTCCACGTCCCTTACTAATCCGCTATTTACCCCGTTATAAGGCCCAGCAGTTAAGACGGCATCTGGCTAAACCGGGTATCACAGGTTGGGCGCAGGTTAAAGGTCGTAACGGCCTCGACTGGGACACACGCCTTGCACTCGACGTTTGGTATGCCGAAAATTGGTCACTCGGACTCGATATCAAAATCGTCTTGTTAACGTTACGACAGCTCATCAAACATGAAGATGTGTTTGCCGGCGCCGGCGCCGAACTTGAAGAATTTTGGGGTTCAGCCGAGCGTCCAAAAGATGGAACACGTGCTTTTCCTGTCGAAGAAAATGAGCTAGCCTGAATAGCGCAAAAAGCAAAACCACCATGCCCTCGCAAACCACACTCAAACAAACCACCGCCTTTCTACTCGATGATCCACTTGCGAACATCGACCATCAACCCCCGACACTGGCCGATTACGCACCAGGTTGGATCGAACACGTATCGTTACGCGGCGGGCAGCGCTTCAACAAAGCGGTTGGCGATCAAAACGAACGCAGCACCGAGCCGCTGGTGAGTGTAATCACCCCGGTTTACAACGCACAAACATCGCTCGAAGAAACCATCCAAAGTGTTCTCAACCAAAGCTATCGCAACATTGAGTATATCATTGTCGATGGTGGCTCAAACGACGGCACGCTCGATATCATCAAACGCTATCAAGATAAAATAACCCTCTGGTGTAGCGAAAAAGATCGAGGCATGTACGACGCGATCAACAAAGGCATTAGCCTAGCGACAGGACGTTATATCAAAATCCTCAACGCCGACGACATCTTGCCTCGCGAATCGGTCTCGACCGCCGTAGCCTGCTTTGACGAAGTTGAGTTTCCTTCGCTGATCAAAGGTGACATGCACTTAATCGACGAAACATCGACCCTGCTCGAACGCCTGGGTGAAAAAGACAAAAATGCGCTCGAGCCTCAAGGTTTTCCGATTTTACATCCCACTTGGTATTTACCCAAGATTGTCTATCAGTCGCTAGGCCTCTATCACACCCGCTATAAGTGCGCCGCCGACACCGAATACTTGTGTCGGCTCATTCAAAACGATGTGCCCATTGTGCATTTACCCCATGTGCTTGCCGAGTTTCGTACCGGCGGCATGTCAATGAGCATCACCGGTCAACTCGAAAGCCTAGAGATCTACCGCCATTATTTTGGTCGCAGCCGTGCATTGCGCATGGTGTCAGTAGGCATGATGAAAAAAGCCCGCTATCGCGTGCTGCGCACGATGATTGGCGAACAACGCGCCGAACAACTTCGTCTTTGGCTTAAAACAAAAATCAAGCGAGACAACTAAGATGAGCATAACGAACACACCCAACGCTCAGACAGTTCCATTACTAGACATTAAAACACAAAACGAATCAGTTGCAGGTGCACTCAAGGAAGCCTTCGAGCGCGTCGTTAAATCGGGTCACTTCATTCTCGGCCCCGAAGTTGAAGCCTTCGAACGAGCTGTCGCACAATACCTTGGAGCAACGCACGCCATCGGTGTGTCATCGGGCACCGATGCGCTGGTGGTGTCGTTGATGGCCGCCAACATTCAACCAGGCGATGAAGTCATCACAACGCCCTTCACGTTTTTTGCCACCGCCGGTAGCATTGCTCGCGTAGGCGCCAAACCGGTTTTTGTCGACGTCGATCCAATCACCTTTAACTTGGACGCAGGTGCCATCGACGGCGCGTTAACCTCGCGTACCAAAGCGATCATGCCGGTGCATTTGTTTGGACAAGCCTGCGACATGCACGCGATCATGGCGATCGCGAAAGCTAAACAGCTCACCGTGATTGAAGACGCAGCGCAAGCCTTAGGCACACGCTTCAATGGCAATTGTGTTGGCACCTTGGGCGACTACGGCTGTTTTTCTTTTTTCCCGTCAAAGAATCTGGGGGCGCTGGGCGACGGCGGCCTGGTGACATGCCAGAGCGACGCGCTCGCCGAAAAAGTGAAACTTCTACGCACACACGGCGCGAAGCCCAAGTATTTTCACTCAATGATCGGCGGCAACTTTCGTCTCGACGCCCTTCAAGCTGCATTTCTTGCCGCAAAGCTACCTAAGTTAGACACCTGGAGTGAAGGGCGCGCGCGCAACGCGGAGCAATACACACAATTACTAAAATCAGCAGGCCTCAGCAAAGACTTGCTCACCGTGCCCGAAGCAGTGTTCGCTGGCCATATCTGGAATCAGTACACGCTACAAACACCCCACCGCGATGCCCTACGTAAACACCTCAGCGAACACAATATTGGCAGCGAAATTTACTACCCCGAGCCCATGCACACGCAATCGTGCTTTTCACATCTTGGCTACAAGGCAGGTGATTTCCCGGTCTCTGAACGGCTTGCCAAACAATCGCTTTCCATCCCGGTGTTTCCCGAGCTCAGCGCAGCCCAACTCAACTACGTCGCCGAAACCATCATCTCATTTTTGAAGTCACGCTAGGGGGAGTCCTCAGTTAGCGGACCGACGGCAGAGTTAAGGTTTGGCTTAGGAACCGGTTGTCACGCTAACAACACCTACAGTGCTATCCGGCGCCTTGGGCGTTTGGCAATCGGAACCGCGCGGCTCATAAAAATATTGGACGGTACCTTTTTGACAAACATACCCCTCGGCGTGTCCACACTCGGTTTCGTTCCCAACAAAATAACACATCGAAAAACCATTGGGACACACCTCGCCCACACGACGCCCAACCGACAAGCAGCGTCCATCCCAAGGTTTATCACTCACTGCAACATCATTGCCCGCCCATGGGCGCTTACACCCGGCCAGCACACATAACAACATTGCGCCTAACTGCACGACCTTCATGGTTAAACGATAAACCAGCTATCCATAGCATCCAAAAAACAGCGCTTGTTTTGCACACTTAATGAAGCACTCATCGATGTGCATACACTTCAAATTGCGCTAGCTTTGCGGTATGCAGCACAGCTCATCCATATCGGGCCCTTGGATGGTGCCCCTTTCGCTCAACAACGGCGCGCGCTGGTTTGCAAGTGCGGTCCTCGCGGTCACCATGCTTGTGATCCTGTGGGGGGCCTATGTTCGTGTAACCGGTTCGGGCGCGGGCTGTGGTGCACATTGGCCCACCTGCAATGGGACCCTGATCGCAAACGTAAAAACGCGCGCCACCGCGATCGAGTTTACCCATCGCGCGACGTCTGGCTTCAGCTTACTGTTGGTCTTCGCGCAGGCACTCTTCATCCTTAAACGCGTGAAGGCGCCTCATAAAGTTCGAAAAGCAGCCGTGGCAAGCATGCTGTTTATGCTCAGCGAAGCAGCCGTCGGTGCTGCCCTGGTTCTGCTTGAAATGGTAGCAAGCAACGCATCGCTTGCGCGCGGCGGATGGATGGTCCTGCACCTTGGGAACACTTTCTTTTTGATTGCAACACTTGCGCTGATTGTCGAATGGACTGGCACTGAGCAGACAACATCGCGCCTTAATCTAAGCGCGGGCAAACCTTGGTTCATCGGCATGACATTGATGCTGATCGCCAGCGCAGGCGGTGCGCTCTCGGCCCTGGGTGACACGCTGTTTCCTGTTGCAAGCTTAGCCCAAGGTTGGGCGCAAGACTTCTCAGCGTTTTCGCATCTTTTCTTGCGCTTGCGTTTGCTGCATCCCGCCTTCGCCATTCTTTGCGCAGGCTACCTAACCTATCAAGTCGCCAAAAGAAAAAGACACGCCAACCCACCCGCCGCGCAAGCGATGCGTTGGCTAATGGTGTGTGTACACACTCAAGTGCTCTGTGGTGTGATCAACTGGTTGCTGCTTGCGCCCGCCTGGATGCAACTTGTACACCTATTAATAGCCGATTTGGCATGGCTCAGCTTGGTCGTATTGACTGCGCGCGTTTCATGGACGGATAAAGGCTATACGCCGCCACACCGAGCAACGTAAGAAGCGAGCCTATTGACTGCAGCAACGAGAACCGCTCAGCGAAAATCCAAGCACTCCAGAAGATTGTAAAAAGCGGCTGCAGCATCAACACCACCGATCCTTCGACCGCCGGCAAATGAGGCAGCGCACTCGCAATCGCAAGCCAACCGATCACTTGTGGTAAAAGCGCCATCGCCAAAATCCAACCGTGCGCGGGCCAACGCACCGCCAGACTGAAGTTTGGATCCACCGTCAACCCACAAATCAACGCACCCAAGACGGTGCCCGCTGTCACATCTTCAAGCGCGCCAATCGCCACCTTTTCGCCGCGTGAGGCCACGCGAAAAACGATAATAAAAAATGCATACGCCGTGGCCGCACCCGCGGCGAATACAGTCCCAAGCACCGGATCTTCACCATACGCATCCTTGTCGCCCAAGCCCGTGATCAGTGTCACTCCCGCAAATAACACGGGCCACGCCACCCACGCCGCACGTTTGGGCGCCTCACGATGCAAAAACCACCCCATCAGCGCCACCAGCGGCATCTGCATGTTGGTCACCAAAGTTGAGAGTGCAGCACCCATCAAACGAATCGATTGATGCCAAAGCGACAAGTCAACCGCCAAACACAACCCTGCCGACCAAGCAAGCACTCGAGAACGCATGCTGCGTTTGTGATTGAATCCAATACGCCGAATCGCAAATAAGACCGGCCAAGCGTAGAGTGCCCTAAAAAAAGCAGCGGTGGCCGGCGATACGTCAGCCAAGCGCACAAAAACAGGCGCAAACGAAATAGCCAGTGCGCCAAGGGCCGCCAGCATATGAAAACTTGAAAAAGCGGCGCGCGCCGAAGGCCGGCCACTCAAAACAACGTCCTTATCCATTCGAGCCCATCAAGTACGCTTTTCAGCGGATAAGTCAACACGTTTTGACTTTTCTTGGCCCACAAAATGGGTTAAGCATGAAGACATGAAAACGATTCTCTATGGGTTGTTGGCAATCTTACTATTATCAACATGCGTTGGCTGTCGCGGTGGCCAAAATGCACCGAACGACAAAACAGCCAGCACGCAGACTGCTAAAAAAGAACCAGCGCGCGGCCTCGGTGTCGAACCGCTCCTGCCCCTGCCCGACGCACCCAAACTCGACGCACGCAAAGTTGCGCTTGGCAAAAAGTTATTTCATGAACCCGGCATCTCAGGCGACGGCAAGGTATCGTGCGCCAGCTGTCATTCACTCGACAAAGGTGGCGCCGATGGGCTACCCACATCGATTGGCATCCAAGGACAAAAAGGCCCGATCAACTCACCCACGGTGCTCAACGCGGTGCATAACTTTGTGCAGTTTTGGGACGGGCGCGCCGCCACGCTTGAAGCACAAGCCGAAGGACCTGTCACCAACCCGCTTGAAATGGGCGCCACCTGGGACAACGTGCTCGCTTACCTAAACAAGACTGCCGACTACAAAAAGCGCTTTTCCGAAATTTATACCGACAGCATCACCAAAGCCAACTTCACCGACGCGATTGCAAACTATGAACGCACACTGATCACTCCTTCGCGTTTTGACGCCTATTTGAAGGGCGACAAAACAGCCATTAGCGAAGACGAGAAAAAAGGCTACGAACTTTTCAAAGCCACAGGTTGCACAGCCTGCCACACAGGCGTCAACGTAGGCGGTTCGATGTACCAAAAGATGGGTTTGGTGAAAGACTACTTTTCCGAACGTGGTAACCCAAAGAAAGAAGACTTGGGTCGTTTTAATGTGACTGGCAAAGAAAGCGACAAGCACTTTTTCAAAGTACCAAGCTTACGCAACTGCGAACTGACTGCGCCTTACTTTCACGATGCCTCGCGTAAAGACCTGAATGACGCTGTCAAAGCAATGGCGTACCATCAGCTAGGCAAGACACTTAGCGCCGATGAAACACGCCTAATCGTGGCTTTCCTCAAATCGCTAACAGGCAAAGTGCCCGAAAGCGCCCGCCCCGACAAAACATAAAAACCTAGTACGATGGAAAGCACGATCGCAAATACAAGGTTGAGTTGCGCTGGGCCGGGGAAGGTCAAACAGTAGCGAACGATTCGCGAAGCCGAAGGCGTAGCGCTTAGTGAGCGGGTTTGCCCTCCCTCAAGCCACGCTCAACTCCCGTTCGCTATGGAACTTTTGCAAAAAGGTTGATTCTGGTAGTGCGTGGGTATGGCCGCAGCGGACATCTGAGGGGGGCCCCATCGCTTCGATGGGGGGAGCTGCGCTCCTCTTGTCCGCGTAGGCCATACCCCAAACGAACAGAATCAACCTTTTTGCAAACCGCTCCAGGGCAGCCATTATCGGCGGCGAGGCAAATACCAGGCGCGCTCGTTGCGCTCAAACGCAAGGTGTTTGTAGTAATCCATGCGTTCAGGCGCTGCTATCAGGAGCACCATCACTTCATCGCTAAGCTGCTCTTGCAAACACTGCACCAGGCCCTTGCCGATCCCTGTGCGCTGGTATTCCTTACGCACCGCAATATCGGACAAATAACAACAATAGCTAAAATCGGTTAGCGCACGTGCGATGCCAACCAGTTGCGATCCATCCCACGCGCTGATAATCAGATTGGCGTGTTCGAGCATGCGCTTAATGCGCGCAATATCTTCCACTGGCCGCTTAACCCCCGATGATCGAAATACATCCGCCACCGCGTGTGCATCAAGGCCTGCATTCACCAGATATTCAATCGCCGCTGTCATGTGCTTTGTATCTTCGCACAAGCTCACCCACGAAGACAAGTTGCAACAAATTGGGCCAGCGCAGCGAGCGTCGGGCCAGGAATACCATGGCCACCCTCAAAAGGCTGCCAATCAACCGTCAGACCCGCCTTGGTCATTTCATCACGAAGCCGCTCCGCGAGCACAAAGGGCACCACTGGGTCTTGCGTGCCATGGCTGACAAATGCGGGCAATCCTCGTCGATTTGGCATCGCAGGGATCCATACATCTTTGCAAAAGAAAGTACCCGACATCACGATAAGCCCACTTAACGTCGATGCATCCAAGAACGCCAAATCACACGCTGTTGCTGCGCCTTGCGAAAAACCACCGATAAACAACTCGCCCCGGGCCGGCGCACCCAATTCCTGCTTTAGGTCGTCAAGCATGCGCGCAAGTTGCCCACGCACATCAACAATTCCGCGTGGATGATGTTCAGTGATCAACTCATATTGCCTCGTCCATGTTGCTCGCTGCAACATCTCAAGCTCTACGGGCCACCACATGCGCCCTTCAGGAAAATGCGGCACCTCAAGCGGCGCCTCTGCAAAGGCAAAGCGATAGTGCCGCGGCCACTCGAACGCGTCATAAAGCCCCACCAAGTCTTGCCCGGACGCACCATACCCATGCAAAAGCACAATCAGCGGCCCATCACCCCGCCCAAAACCCTCGCTTCCGCCCCTAACATGTACGCGCAATCCGCCTGCACTTACAATCGAAGAAAGTGTCATGTCCGGCAATCTAGCGCACGTGATGACAGGCGTCGACTGGCGTGCGCTCGCCAACGTGGCACAATTATGTTGTGAGCGACGTATTACCGACCCCCATACCTGAGCCGATTATTTTCTACGATGGCGTCTGTGCCCTGTGTAACGGCTTTGTACGCTTTTTGCTTTTTGCCGACAAAGCCAAGCGATTCTATTTTGCACCCCTTCAAGGTGACGCGGCCAACCAGATCGCACAGCAAAAAAAGACCTTTCCTCGCGAACTTGAAAGCATCGTTCTTTGGCAAGACAATCAACTCCTGCTTCGGTCACGCGCCATCTTTTCCATCTTCCAACAGCTTCCCTGGCCTTGGCGCATGGTCAGCTGGTTTCGTATCGTGCCCACAATATTCACCGACGCTATTTACGTTCTCGTCGCTAAAATACGCTACCGAGTCATCGGCCGCTACGATGTCTGCCCAGTCCCTCCCGCCCAAGTGCGCTCACGCTTTCTAAGCTAATTCCAAACGTCATCTGCTAACTAGGATCAGGACAATACTCCCAAAACGTGTTGGCCATCTCTAAGAAAAACAAGCCAAACACATTTGCACGTATTCGTTCATCTGCATCCTCGGACGACAAACACCCTTGGGGACTGTTCACGTTGGTGTACAAAACCACCGCCTGTTCATCGGGCACAGAAATAAGTCGAAAAGCGTGCGGCTTTACCGCTGGTGGTATAAGCGCAACCGTTGCACTTGAAATCATTTGCACATTCTCCAGGATGGGCGGTTGGTGCATGGGATTGGTTATCACGATGTCTAACCACTCAAGTAAGCGGGAGGTATCCTCAGCATGCGTAAAATAAGGACCGTTGGTTAGTGGATCCAGACCCTTAAAGAACCCTAGCACTTGTGCCTGCTTTTCCTCAATTTGAGCGTTCATCCTCGTTATCTCGTCTTGATCGACCAAACTGTCACGAAGTTGCCTTAAGGATCGTCGATCATCATCGATCAAGAAATAATCTCGCAAGGTCAACATCTCACCATCAACAAGCACGGGATGCGCATCGAAATAGTTCAAATCATCGTCCAAGTGTTCGCGCAACCAACGTTTCAGGTGCGCAGCAAATTCAGCACACATCGTTTTGGGAAATGTAATGGTATCGGTCACCTCGCACATAGGACCCACACGCGGATTATGCGCAATAAAAAGTGGCTTACAGCCAACACGATCTTCATCTTCATCATCTTCAGGCTCAGACTTTGCTGTCTCGGCCACAGCAACAGGTGCGACCAACGGCTGCACGTGACAAGCACCCAGCGACAACACCAGCCACGCTCCGTGAATTACTTTTTTCCAACAGGACATAAATCGTTGTACTGCTCCAACACTTCTTTATAAAACTGACCAAAAACATGCACGTCACGAATCCCATCAACCAGCACACGGCCCACACAGCCACTCGCATTCACACCACTCGTTGAGATATTTAACAACTTACTACGGCCAAAAAACTTCAACTTGGTACCGACAAACGGAATATCTGTCTCGGTATAACGGATCTGCATTGATGGCAAATCATCGAGTGAAATGGTCTTTGAATAATAGGTACGACTGGCCGAATAAAGATCAAACCACGCCTGCAACCGACGCACATCCCCCAACGAAAATAAGGCAGCCTTGTTAGCCTCGCTTAAAGAGACCACCGAACCGTTGATCATCTCGGTGAATGCTCGAATACGCGTGTCGAGAATTTCTTGCTGACTCCAAACCAAATCAGGTGCAGCTCGTTCGATGACAAGCTCCAACCTTCGCTCCATCAGCTGAAATATTTCATCGATGGTGCGACCTCCTCGGGGCAGGCCACCCACGGTTCTCGCCAGCAACTCAGCGCGATTTTGCAGCCAGATACTCAGATGCGTCGCAAGCTTCGAACAAAAACCATCAGATAAGGTTACTTTTTCGTCCAAAACACACGCTTTACCATTCCAGTCACCCACACTTACAAGCGGCGGGCATAGTTCGACAGCTTCAGCACGACCAAGCGTCAGATGCTTAAAAGCGAGACCCTCGTTCATCGCATCTTGGACTTCACACGCAAACAACGAACAAACAAGAACCAACTGCTGAGCCACACGAAGTGGATTTTTCACCGAGAACCCCTTAACACCTTCCGCACGCAAATGTATCACAGATAGCTACGCTCGCCACCCCAACGACCCTTCAAGAGCAAAGCGCACACGAACAACCACTTGCATTCGTGAAAGCCTCGCCAACAATGGCCGCATGCGCTGGAACACGTCACCCATCGCCTTTGAACTCGCGGGAGCCGCGGTGCCCTATTACACCTTGTTCTTTCTTCTGGGTGCCGCGCTCGCATACTTCACAGGTCAGTTTCTTTCGAAACGTGGCGCACTCGCGCACGAGCACGTCAACGCATTGGCCTGGCGCCTTGTTGTTGGCATCCTCATCGGTGCACACCTTGCACATCTTATCTTTTACGAACCGGCATCGTTTATCGAACGCCCGATCCGCATCGTTGAACTTGGGGTTGGGCTGGCAAGTCACGGAGGTGCGCTCGGTGCATGGTGGGTGATTTGGCGCTATTGTCGCAAACACACGCTCGACCCATGGCGTGTGCTTGACCTGTGCAGCGTCGCCGCCCTTTGGCTCGCACCGACCATCCGCGTCGGCAACTTCTTCAACTCGGAAATCATTGGCACACCCACCAACCTACCATGGGGCATCGTGTTCACCGGGGCTGGTTACCCGCAACCACACCACCCGGCACAACTCTACGAGGCCGTGATCGGATGCATTCTCATCGCGCTCATTCTGCCCTGGTATGCTCACCGCTGGAAAACCACTCCCGCGGGGCGCTTCTTTTTTGCAGTGATCGGTGCTTATTTCGCAACCCGTTTTCTGGTCGAGTTTGTTAAAGATGACTGGCTTTTACAAACAGGATTCCCGTTCACCATGGGTCAAGTGCTCTCGCTGCTCTGGCTTTCGATGACTACAATCGCAGCACATAAACACCACCGCTATAACGCTTCGTCTTCAACACAAAAACTCGCATAAGCTGACGCTAAATCAGCATTGAACAAATCCGATGCCATCACCAACTCAAGGAAATACGGGGAGTTAGCTTCACCCGTCACAAGTGTAGCCATCTCGACGCCAACACCCTCCAGCCTAATCGCAATAACATCTTGCCCGGCATCGCGTGCAATCACCCCAATCGATTGGTCTGCTCGATGACTTATCGTGAGTGGTTGTTGCAGACCTTGCGCATCGGTCTTTTGTTGGCGCAATACCGTGCCACTGGCAGTCACAAGTTCTACGTTGATTTTTAAGTCTTGCTTCAGCCCTCGCCCTGGAATGAACTTCAAAGCAATCGCCTCATGCTGCGTCGCGCTGCATGTCATGCTTGTCAGCGTAAGCTCAAGTTTCCTGTCCACCACATTCGACGCAGTCACATAGCTGCTCTTGGGTAAACACGCTTGATTAAAATGCACCATTCCATTATCCCCAGCAGACGCCCCCACACTCGCAGCGTCGGCATAGTCGGCATAATAGAAATCTTGATAGACACTCGTAAACGAATAGGTCAGGGTCTGATTCTCGCCTGAACACGCAAAAGGCCCAGGAAGCGTTTGTGCAGCGGCAGACTGCGCATCGTCCACATCATAAGCGCTGGCACAAGAAACCGCAGCCCAGACCCAAACGCCATATCCGATCCAAGACACCACTGCTCGCGAAACACGCATACTTCACCTCGCCCAAAGACGCTAGCAAGGCCCGTAAATCATGTCAACGCTGCGCTAGCCGTCGGCTAAATAAAGATGCGACAAAGTCGATCATTCAGCTTTGGGTAACACGCGGCCACTAACAACAAAACGTGTGCCCTCCGGCAACGCGTTCACTTGAAGCGTTGCACCCTGGGCATGCGACGCAGTCACCAAATCGCTCCACACGCCTTTAAGCACCGCTTCATCATCGGTCTGGCATTGCACGTTCAAGTCAGCAATTTCGCGCGCCACCGACGCGCCCGCTTCGCTCTTAAACTTATTGATCGCACCATAACACTCGGCCGCCACATCCAGCGCGCTCAATGCCATGGGTTTAGCAACCGCCTTAAAGTCAACCGCACTTGGCCAGGGCGCCGTGTGAATGCTCGCGTGTCCTGTGTCACCGGCAAACACCCACCCCCACACCTCTTCGCAGACATAAGGCAGCACCGGAGCAAGCAACCGCAGAAGTACATTTAACCCAAGCCGAAGTGCACTCACCGCCGAAGCTTGCGCCTTAACATTCGCAACATCGCGGGCGCGCAGCTTAACAAGCTCCAAATAGGTGTCGGTAAACGATCCCCAAAAAAACTTCTCGGTCACCATCAACGCATGCGCAAAGTCAAACTCGTCTAATTTACCGGTCACTTCGTCCACCAGCGTCGCAAGTTTGTGCAAAAACGCGCGATCGAGTTCTTCACAAATCTCACCAAGTTCGCCCTCTTGGGAGAGCACAAATTTCGCCGCGTTGTAAACCTTCGTCACCAAGCGCTTACCCAGTTTCAGCACGTTTTCATCAAAGGCGGTGTCCATGCCCAAACGCGCACCGGCAGCCCAGTAGCGCACGCCATCCGACGTATAGTTATCCAGCAAATGCATCGGGGTCACCACATTGCCTTTGCTCTTGCTCATCTTCTTGCGATCAGGATCCAAAATCCAACCCGAGATCACCACATGCCTCCACGGGATCGTGTTCTCGTGCAGCATTGCCTTGGCAATGGTGTAAAAGGCCCAGGTGCGAATGATTTCGTGACTCTGCGGTCGAATATCCGCAGGAAAAAGCGATGCATGACGTTTGTTATCCGCCAACCAGTGGCTACCAATCTGTGGGCTCAACGAACTGGTGAACCAAGTGTCAAACACATCCGACTCGCCAATAAAACCGCCTGGCTTACCGCGTTGATCTTCGCTGAAGCCTGTTGGCACATGCACCATCGGATCAACCGGCATCATCTCAGCCGGCGCCACGATCGGCTGGTCATAGTTGACCATGCCTTTTTCATCTAGCTTGTACCACACCGGAAAAGGCACGCCGAAAAAGCGCTGCCGGCTCACACACCAATCCAAATTCAAGTTCTCGGTCCAGTTGCGATAACGCAAGCGCATAAAATCCGGATGCCACTTGATCGCGTCGCCCTTGCCAATTAAATCTTCTTTCTTATCAAGCAAGCGCACAAACCATTGCCGCGTGGTGATAAGCTCTAGCGGCCTATCACCCTTTTCAAAAAACTTTACCGCATGCTGGATCGGTTTGGGCGCTTCTCTCAGCGGCGCTCGACCTTGCCCGTCAGGTTTACCAAGCGCTTCAACTACCAATTTGCGCGCCGTCGACACAGTCTTGCCAATCAGCTCGCCATACATCGCATTGGCCGCACCTGCGTCGCGAGACTCCCACCCCGTCTTGCCAAACTCAATCGGCATCAGCCTGCCGTCGCGCCCGATAATCTGCCGCAGTTGCAGCTTCTCTTCGCGCCACCACTTCACGTCGGTTTGGTCACCAAAGGTGCAAACCATCAAAATGCCCGTGCCCTTTTCCGGGTCAGCAAGTTCGGTCGCAAAAATCGGCACCTCAACCCCAAACAAGGGTGTCACAGCTTTCTTGCCAAACAAAGCTTGATAACGTTTATCGCTGGGATGCGCGGCGACACCGACACACGCGGCGAGCAGCTCAGGACGCGTGGTTGCGATGACAAACTCGCCCGAGCCATCGGCCATCTGAAACGCCACATGGTGATACGCACCCGGTTGTTCGCGATCTTCAACTTCCGCCTGCGCAACAGCAGTTTGAAAGTCGATATCCCACATCGTCGGCGCTTCGACGCTATACACATGGCCTTTATTGAACAAATCTAAGAAACTTTGCTGTGCAAGCTTACGGCAGCGCGCATCGATCGTGGCATAGGTTTGTGCCCAGTCTACCGAAAGCCCAATGCGCTTGAAAAGCCCCATGAACGCAACTTCATCTTCGTGAGTCACTTGCGCACAAAGCTCGATGAAATTTTGCCTCGACACAATCCGCGGTCGCTCCTTGCGTTGCGCATCAGTCGCCGGTTCAAGCTTCAGATCTTTTTCGTAAGGCGCATGCACATCACAACGCACGTGAAAATAATTCTGCACACGTCGTTCAGTCGGCAGCCCGTTATCATCCCAACCCATCGGGTAAAAAATATTCTTCCCGCGCATGCGCTGATAACGCACGATGATATCAGTGTGCGTATAACTAAACACATGCCCCATATGCAGCGACCCCGACACCGTCGGTGGCGGCGTATCGACCACAAAGGTCTCTTCGCGCGAACGTGTCGCATCGTATGCAAACATGCCGCTTGACTGCCAACGCGCATCAAGCTCCTTTTCGATGCGCTCGGCTTCAAAGTGTTTAGGTAAACTCTCGGGGTTGATCGTCTTGGCTTTCATCGGATGTCGCTGGATATGTCGCGAATCAAGGTCCTAAGCAAGAGCCCCTCGCCTTGCGTCTTATGCAAAACATGGTATCATATGTAATATCATCTTGAATTGTGGATTCTTATGAAGGTGCCTCTTCGATTATGGGCCCTTTGCCTATGCATGCTACCCGTTGGGGCGTGCGAACAAACAACCGGCGCAAGTGCCAATTCGACCGCAGCCCTAAGCGCCTTATCCGACGACGCGATTTTGGAGTCATTGATCAGCCGACGCACCCCCGTTGGCGAAAACATCTGCCGCTTTCAGTTGCCGCCGGGCGAAATCACCGACCTCTGTGACGCCTTCGCCGGCCTAACTTATTATAACTACGGCGTCGCGCACCCGCTTCTCGCTAAACGAATGAACCGCCTGATTGATCGCCTCAATCACCTGCAACACAACTTCAGCATGCCGGCGTTTCCCACCGCCACGATGCATACCGATAGCCCCGCCGAACAAGTTCGCCTAAGTGCAACCTACCGCGCCAACGACCCCGAGGTCTTCTTGCATCCCCAGATTTCGTACGGCATCGACGCGTCATTCATGAACGCGTCGCCCTATTTTACAGACAAACCATGGAAAGGCATGTTTGTACATTTTTCCATCGATCTACCTTGGGACGGTAACTGCAAAACGAACTTTCCCGCCATCACACGCAATCTTTACAAATCCATCCTGAGTCATTCGTTAGCCGATGCAAAACTTTTTATCGCTTTCCGCGACGCAATTGTTAACGAAGCCCGTCGCAAATGTGGTGGTAACGCACCACCAGAAGAATGCTTCATCCCCATCGACGAGTCTGACCTCGAGACGCAGCCCGATCACTAGTGTCTTTACAGTCGCAATCAATCTGCTAGATTTAACATGCCTAATGATGTCCATGGCGCAGTCTTGGTGTTGTCGATTCAAATCAGTGAATATGCAATGGCTTGTGATGTTAACCCTCATTGCATCCGCGTGCGGTACTGAGCCAAGCCAAATGCCACTCGATGTGGCCAACGCTGCCGCACAAACCGAAGCCGCGCCGTTCATCTCACAAATCACCGATGCCATCTTTTCTAGAAACGATTGTTTCTACGGCCGGCAAATGCAAATCACCAAGCCTTGCCCACAACTTAAAAGTTGGCTTTTGTTATCCCAACGTAGTTCGCTAAGCGATTTTAACGACCTGGCCGGAAAACCCCAAACGCATATCGACATCGAAGACCCAGCCTCACACGACCATTGGCTGGGCACTCTTGTATTCAGCTTTCCTGGGTTAGACCCCACCGAAATCACCGAACTTGGCTATTGGGAAAGCGGCACAAGCACCAATGTATATTACGCCTTCTATCGCAAAGTGACGCCAAGTGCGCTTTGCACGGGGCTCGCCAAGCCGGCAACCAAGTTGCTGTGGCGCAATCGTTTTCGCGCACAATTCGACCCCATCGAAGAACGCATCGCGCATTTTCTTTCTAATAAATGCCGCGACATCTTCTCACCACCAAACTCACAAGGTGGTCACGGCGCGCGTATTGAGCAAACATGCCAGCCCATCTTCGATGGCGCACATTAGCCTAGAGCCACAGGCTGCTAAGCGTACTCGTCGACTCGCCAAAACTGTTCGCCGTGGCGCCCATCGCGCGAATCATCGTGAGCCACAAATTGCTAATCGGCTGATTCGCGTAGTCGGGCACGCGCGTGCATGCATTTTGCAATGTCTTGTAGCCCTCTTCAGTAGCGTTGCCGTTACACGCGTACCACATCGCGCGTCCCGTTTGCATGTTACCAACCTTACCTGCAACAACCACCGGCAGGTTCATAAACCAATGCCCGTTGCCGTTTGACATATCGCTGGTGCACACCGCAGCGGTGTTATTAAGAATAGGCGCCGTTCCATCATTGGTGCTTTTAAGCATGCGCACCATCCGACCAAACTGGGCAAGCTTCCACTGCGCCAAACGTTTGCATGCACCGATACCCGTCGCGTCGCTCGTGCCAAGCTCATGCGAAATGGTATGGTTATCGTAGTTCAGCCCAATAAACGAACAGTTATGTTCGTGTTGTGCATCACCACCCAAACTATAAAACACCACGCGGGTCATGTCGCAACTAAGCGCCGTCACCAGTAATTGAATCAACGCCTGCGAGCGCACATCCGATTGTGCATCGTCCATAATGTTAGACGGATAATTGTTCGTTGAACCACCACACGACATCGGGTCCACGGGCATGAAACTCATTTGACGTTCAAGCTCACGAATGCTGGTCAAATGCTGGTCAAGCGTCGCGCGATCACGCACACCCACAATTTTATTGAGCCTGTCGATATCACCCTTAACAAAGTCGAGCATGCTCTGTTTGCGTTTGGCAGCCTCATCAACGCCGGGGCCCATGCTCATCGTAAACATCGCATTAAAAAGCTCGCGTGGATCTGAATAACCCTGCGAAGCGATGCGCTTGTCCTGCCAGCTCCAAACACCGTTCACCGCAAGCTTATTGTCTTTGCCCAAATCTTTATAAAGACGCGCCACCAAGCTGCGAAAACGCGTTTGTCCGCCAATTTGTTGCGCCACCACTTGATCAAACGAAGGCCCCCCAACACCGTCAGGATAAAGCACCTGCCCGTTTGCATTGAGCTGCCCTTCAACAGGCAGCCCGGTAAATGTATTTTGTGCGTTGAAGTGCACTGCGTCGACCGACACCGCCACACCGCTACTGGTCAAGCCGCCAACGATATTAATATCAGACTTAAGATCGTCAAAACTGGGAACGTTGTACGCCGATACGCCCGAGAAGGCCTCGGGCAACGCATTTTGAATGTTGGCGCTTGCGCTGGGATAGAAGAACCCGCCACCAAATTTATCGATATAAATGCCTGTGGGCCAGTGCATCACGACCATGCGTTTGGGTGGCGTTTGCGCCTTGAGTCGACCCACCGCATGAAACACACCATGATCGTCGATCATTGCATCGAGGGAGGGCAGCGCAATACCGATGCCCGTCAAGCCCATTCCCCGCAATATCGTGCGTCGATTAATTTTAACGCGTCGAAAACTCATGGTTGTGCTCCATCTAGGTTGGGGTCGCGACGATACCGAAAAGCATCACTTTTAATAAAAGCAATCAACGTCTCAACGAAGTTGTAGCTGTTGGTATCGGCCGCTTGTCGCACTTGATCGAGCGTAGGTTGATCGTTCACACCTTCAACGCCCGTATTACGCGCGAAAATCCAACGAAACGCTGTCTTAACCAAACAGTTTTTAATCAAATCAGTGTTTCTCACCACCGCGCCAAGTTCACTGCCGCCGCTAAAATCAGAAGCGTCGATCCCAGCAATATTGCCTGCGATGATCGCCGTCTTGCCTGAATCATACTTATCTCTGAAGGCGCCCGTTGCGGTATAACGCTCAAGGCCATTGCCAACCGGATCAAGCCGTGTGTGGCAACCCGAACATGCGGGATCGGCAGAATGTCGCACCAAGGCATCTTCAGGTGTTTCGCCTTGCATCGGCATGGGCAATGGAACGTTGGGCGGAGGCGCCGGCATCGGGTCACACAAGATCACGTCGCGCACATATTTGCCGCGATAAATTTTAGCATTGACGCCATTATGACTGCTTGCAACAAAGAATGCGGCAGTTGTAAAGAAACCACCACGATTGGGGTCTTGGTCAAAAGCAACTTTACCAAGTTGCGCACCCGATGGCGCACTCACGTTATAGATGCTCGCCAGCGTGTTATCGACATACCCATAATCGCTTGTGAAAAGGTTCAAATAACTTGAACCATTCGCCCAGAAATGATCGTCAAAGAGTTGATACATCTCATTGTGCGCCGACACATTGTTCAAATCAGAAAAGCGAAACCATTCATCAAAAAACTGCCGCATCGCCGTCTTAGGAGTGCCTTCGTTGATCAAATCACGCGCAGCCTTTTCAACACCTGCCACAGTGTCGAGATCACCCTTGCCAGCAGCATCGAGCAACCCATCGCTCGGCGTTGACGCGCGCAACAAAAACGACAAACGCGATGCCATCTCGTAACCGTTCAACAAGTTTAAGTTGGTGCGCGCATCGTCAGGCGTACCCAGCTCAAACCGAAAAATAAAACTTGGTGATTGCAGCGCCGCACCCACCACCAAATAAACGCCCATCTTTGCGTCGGTTTCGGTTTTCGCGAGCGTGAAAAACGCCGCTGCTTCGTCATCAGTCAGAGGTCGACGAAACACGCGACGTCCAAAGGTCTTTATAAACGTTTTTAAACATGCGTCGGTGTTGCTGGTCAAATCACACCCGACCACCTGCGAAAGCTTCGTACTGTCGGCGATCAGTTTGTCGGCGATGCTGACTGCGGCCGCTTGATAACGCTCAACGTGAAAGGCTGTCACCTGCTGCAAAACAGCAGCATTGCTAAATCCGCCGCTCGCCACATCTTGCGCAAGCTGCGACGCCTCGGTGCTCGCATCGATGCCCAAAAGCTGTTGCACCGTGTTGACATATTCGCGCTGATTCAAACGCCGCGTAAACGCCGGGCCAGGGTCGCCATTCTCACTACCAAACACACCACTCTTCTTGTCGCCTGCGATATTGCCCCCGCACGCGCTCAAAACAACGCCTAAACCGACAGCAAAAAAACACAGGTTTTGCCAATAACACGGATGTCGGTTCGCAACCATTGCAAGCATACTGTTGCAAGCACCATGCCACAACCCTTGCCGCCGACCTCATTTGTTCGTCTACAAGTGCTTGTTATAACAAACATTTCTTGCATGCACGGCGTCGAGATTGGGGCTGAGCGGTCCAAGGAACGACCGACGCGCCAGAAACATGTACGAGCACATTCCTTGAGCCATCACAGCACAAATGTATCACGCTCAAAAAGCTCACGCGCAATGCGCGTCACGTGCTCGCAAACTTCACCGAGCTCAACACTCCTTTGAAGTTCATTTACAAGCGATGTCACTTTACGGTCGCTGATCCCGCAAGGCACGATCACATCAAAATAACTTAGGTTGGTGTTTACGTTGAGCGCAAAACCGTGCATCGTCACCCATCGACTAATGCGCACGCCCACGGCACCCACCTTTCGATTGTTGATCCATGTACCATTGAACCCATTGCTGCGTTCCGCCTTCAGATCATACTCGGCACACACACGGATCATGATCTCTTCAAGCGTCCAAACGTATTTGCGCACATCTTGACGATTGGGCTTTAAGTCAATGATCGGATAAACCACCAGCTGACCCGGCCCATGAAAAGTCACATCGCCGCCGCGCCCCGTCTCAAAAAGCTCAATGCCGCGCGCATTAAGCGCCTCCCGGCTTAGCAAAAGGTTGTGCGCCTTGGCGCCGCGCCCCATGGTCACAACAGGCGGATGCTCGACAAGCAAAAGCTGATCACCGATGCGTCCTGCGGTGCGCGCATCAACAAGCTGCTGTTGAAGTGCGAGCGCCTCACCATAAGGCATCAGGCCAAGCGGTCTAATCTCAAGATCACGCATTATCCCTAGCGTGCCACAAAACTGGTGACACGCACTAAAGTGCATGTCACCAACACGCAAAACTGGTGACATGCACTTTAGTGCATGTCACCAACGCATACTACGCAGTCGCGTGCGACGCGCTCGCCGTGGGTTGAGGCGCCTTATTCATCACGTGCACCGCTTCACCGAGCGCCGCTTTGAAGGCTTCCATCACACTTTCGCCAAGCGTCGGGTGCGGATGCACCGTAAGCGCCACGTCTTCAGCAAATGCACACATCTCGATCGCAAGCGCCGCTTCGCTAATCAAGTCGCTCGCTTCGTAGCCGACAATGCCCACCCCAAGCACCTCGTTGTTGTCGGCATCGATGATCACTTTCACAAAACCATCGGTTTCGCTTACCGCCATCGCGCGACCAGACACCGAGAACGGGAACTTGCCTACTTTGATTTTCTTACCTTTGGCCTTGGCATCACGCTCCGACAAACCGGCCGTGGCAATCTCGGGATCAGTAAAAATGGCCGCAGGCATCACTCGCCAATCGCGCGCGCTCTTGTGACCCGCGATCACTTCGGCCGCGATCTCGCCTTCTTTAGATGCCTTGTGTGCCAAATAAGGCCCGCCGCACACATCACCAATGGCATAAATCGTCGGCACGTTTGTTCGCAATAGCTCATTCACCTGTACGTGCCCGCGATCATCAAGCTTCACGCCCGCACTCTCAAGCCCGAGGTTCTTTGAGTTTGGCCTAAAGCCCACCGCCACAAGCACATTGTCGCACTCGATCTCACGTTGTTTGCCGCCTACCTCGACGGTCACAGTGGCCTTCTTACCTTTAACGGTGCACTTTACTGCCTTGGTCTTGGTTAGCACTTCCGCGCCCGCTTTTTCGAGGCGCTTTTGCACCACCTGAACCAAATCAGTGTCTACGCCCGGTAACAGCTGATCGGTCAGCTCCACCACGGTCACCTTGGTGCCAAGCTTTTGGTACACCATGCCAAGCTCAAGCCCAATCACGCCACCACCGATCAATACCATCGACTTGGGAGTCTTGCGCAGGCTCACCGCCTCACGCGCGCTGATCACCACATCGCCATCGAGCTCAAAGCCAGGGATCTGAATCGGCGTTGCACCCGTGGCAATCACAATGCCTTTGGTCGCCTGAATGCTTTCTTTTTTTCCATCAGCAGTGGTCACCTCAACCGTATTGGCCGATGTGATCTTTGCAGTGCCCATCATCACTTCGCCGCCGTTGGCTTTCACCAAGGTCTGCACACCGCCGGTGAGCTTCTTGACGATGCCCTCTTTCCAATCTTGCATCTTGTTAACGTCAACCTTGACGCCCGTCACCGTGATGCCCATCGCATCCGCATGATTCATTTTGTCGAGCAGATGCGTCGCAGCGATCAGCGCCTTTGAAGGAATACAACCCCAGTTCAAGCACACGCCGCCCATATACTCTTTTTCGACGACCAAAACTTTTTGTTTGAGCTGGCCCAATCGAATGGCAGCGACATAACCGCCAGGCCCACCACCAATTACAATCGCATCGTATGTTTTGTTTGCCATAATGTTCCTATTTTCCTCTGCACTCAAATTCTGGTCATTAAGGTAGTCACATCTAGCGCAAGGTCAACCACCCGAGCGGCAATCAGCTGAGGTCAAAAGCCCTCAGCATTGCGCGACGCCTCACATGTGGTAGGACAGCACCTTCACCCCAAGGAATGCATGCGCGGACGAACCCTACTCGAACAGCTTTTTGAAGGCGAGCGCCAAACGCGCGACGCCGAATCGCGCATTTTGCAAATTGAGCCCGAAGACGAGTTAATCGATTTGCTGCAGGCCTCGGTGGCCGAAGCCAAGGAACTTGAAGACCGCGACGAGGCCAACCTGCGCCTCTATCGTTTGGCCGAGTTGTGCGCACAAGTCCCCGGCCCTGAAATGGTTGAAGCGCTTACCGATATCCTCGATGAAGACGACCCTACTTTGCGCGCCACCGCGGGCGAAGCCCTCTTAGACGTCGCATACGATCGTTATGCTGAAGTCGCGCGCGCCATCGAACAACGTCTCGACGAGGGTTCAATGGGCCCCGCCATGCGCGAGTTGCCTTTTATCATCGCCGAAATCGGTGAGCCCAGCGCTGTAACCATCATCGCGCGCTTTTTAGGGTTGTCAGACGAAGCGGCAGTCGCGTCAGCGATCGAAGCCATGGCTTCGTTGCAAGATCCCAAGGCGCTCAAATTCCTTAGACCTCTATTGGCCGACCCGCGCACGGTGTGGACCGACGACGAAGACGAAACGCCCACCACCATCGCAAAACTTGCCGAAGAAGCGATCCAGTTCCTCGAGCAGCTACAATAACATCAACGTCTAGTGTGGTGGTCAGTCGCGTTGAGCGTGGACGCGCCTGGATGGGGTTGGGGCCCCATCCCCAACAAAGCGAGCCACCGGAGCCTACTAAACGTAGGTGAGGATGGCTCGCGAGGACGAAAGACACGATCAATGCGGCTGACCGCCGCACTAGGCGATGCGCAAACGACGTAGCACACGCTGCTTGGCTTTACGCGCCCGCTCACGCTCGCGCTGGTACATGGCCGGGTAGTTAACCACGGGGCAATAAGGCGCAAGTTGGTCGGGAAAAATATCGATGATCTGATTGAGCCGCTGCGAAAACTCTATCAGCGTTAACGCGGCACCCGCAAAGGTTCCCGGCGCGGCCTCGTTGAGCGCATCGATCAAACGTTTGGCAGTCTGCCGCGTCACTTGCTGGCGTTTAGCCAAATCATGCACGCTCGCGACAAGCGCCGACGCGTTAAAGTTCTGATGAATGACTAGCTCTGCCGCAACACGAAGCGCCGCAGCCGCATCCAGCGCATCAAGTTCAACCAAGACTACTGAGCACTGAAAATAATTAAATATCGGACACACGCGCGAGCCAAACGCATAAAAAGCCTCCGGATCGGAAACACGCTCCAGATTCACAAAAATACGATCGACCACGTGTGTTCCGCGACACCGCTCAGCGTGATCCAAGAGCAACGCCCTGGTGTTGTCGTTAATCTTTGCCAGCGCAAATACTTTGTTGAGCTCATCGGTCGACACCGCACCCACGCACACGTCCGCGTACAACGAATACACAAAAGCGTCGGCTTCGGCATCATCTCCAAAGAGGATCTCTTGCGTATCACCCGCAAACTGTACGCGCGAACTCAAAAGACCAAGCAACTTATACCCCACTTGATCGCGTAAAAACTGAATCCGCCCGCGCAACAAATTATCCAAACTTGGTTTGAGCCGAAACTCATCCCACTGAATGCCATCCAGCCTCAGCTTGGCTTCAAGCGCACGGCGCATTTGCTCGGGGCTGCCGCTCAAAATGCAAAGCGCCCGTGGCTTCGTGGCCTGAATTTCGCGTAACAGCGCTGTCGCACCCGGCACGGTCTTCTTTTCGGCCACCGGTTCAAAAAAAGTTCGCACCAAGTCACGCAGAGTGTCAAACTCAGTGCGTAGATAGGTTTTATCTAAATCCCAGCGGTAGACCAGTTGCTGTCGCTGCATGAAGTCGTAGTCCAGTGTAGGCGAGTGCGTATGAAAGACAAGCCCATCATCAATCCCCTACCCAATCCGAACCGCAAGCGCCTCGACGTACTGATAGTGAGCGCAGACGAAAGCGAGTTCGATATCACACAATGTACGGACACGTCGTTAAGCTTGGCTTTTGAACCCATTGGGGTGGGACTCGTGTCCGCAGCCATGGGCATGACCCACGCGCTGCATCACTACGCCCCACATAACGTCGTGTTGGTCGGTACCTGCGGTGCGTACCCATCGCGTTCATTGCATATCGGCAATCTCACCGTCGCCGAACGCTTTCAGCTCACAGACTACGCGCTTTTAGAACGCTACGCCGAGCTGGCAGCGCCCGTGCATCCACACGTTGGCAGCGACCCACACTTGGTGGCAAGCCTCATCGCGTCACAAGAAAAGCTGACCGCCGTCGATGCCACTACCACGATGGGCATCACCACCAGCAACTTGCTTGCCAAACAACTCTCCACGCGTTCGCAATGTGACGTCGAAAACATGGAAGGTTACGCCGCAGCCTGGGTCTGTCAGCAGCACCACATCCCTTTCGCTGCCCTGCTTGCCGTCAGCAACAATGTGGGCGCCCAGGGTCGCGACGAATGGAAAACCCATCGCGAACAATGTAAAACGCTCGCCTCAACAGCCATCAAACGATGGCTTAATGTCATACAGAAACAAAAGACAACCCATTAACATGACGGACACAACCCTTACTCACTACCGCACTGCACTCATTACCGGCGCCTCAAGCGGCATCGGGCGTGAACTCGCCAAACGTTTAGCGGCTCGCGGCATAAACCTGGCGTTGCTCGCTCGGCGGCCCCAAGCCCTCGACAGCCTTGTTGAAGAACTAGGAACGCAAGTCACCGTTCGCGCCGTGCCCACCGACGTGGCCAACACCTCGATCACCCACGCGACGATCCAGCAGCTCGATCACGAATTGGGCGGCATCGATCTGGTGATCGCCAACGCAGGGCAAAGTGCACAAGTCTGGTCAGGCGAACTTACCTGGCAACACGCCGAGCCCCTGCTTGCCACCAACGTCATGGGCGCCGCCGCTACATTGGTCGCGCTGATTCCACAAATGGTTGCGCGTGGCCACGGCCATTTGGTGGGCGTATCGAGCCTTGCTGGGTACCGCGCGCTTCCACACGCACCGATGTGCGTCCAGGTTTTGTGCGCACAGCAATGACTGCAAAAAACAAACACCCGATGCCGTTCTTGATGGACGTTGACACCGCCGGCGACATCATCGAAAAAGCCATCTTTGCGCGAAAAGAAGTCTGCGCTTTTCCGTGGCCCATGGTCAGTGCCGTCAACGTGGGTCGCATTGCACCTCGCCGGTTCTATGAAGCGTTTGCCAAAAAAGCACGCAACGCGCGCGCTAATCCATAAACAAAACATTGGAACGCAAGGGCTCGCGCGTGGTCACGCAACGATTGGCGGGTGCACTGTCATCAACGTAACCCAGTGCCACACCCACCAAGATGCGATGATCCTCAGGGATGTTGAGCACTGCGCGAACCGCCGCCGGATAAGAGGCAAGGCTTGCCAAAGCACATGACGCAAGCCCTGCGTCGTGCGCCGCGAGCAACAACGACTGTAGCCAGCAACCAATATCGAGCGCACCATACACGCCAAACGCTTCATGCACGCTAACCATGGCAACATGGGGTGCATCAAAAGCATAAAAATTACGCATCCAGGCGTTATCACGACCCGCTTTGTCTTCGCGCTCGATGCCCATCACGCCATACAAAGCCTTTGCACAATCAATGCGACGAGTACGATAAGGCTCCGGATAGTGCGGCGGAAACGGATAGTCCGCGGCACCTTGTGGATTGGCGCGCGCCGCATCGCTGATCGCTTGCGTCAAACGCCGCGTCGCCTCGCCCGATGTCACGATCACTTGCCAAGGTTGGATATTGCACCACGACGGTGCATGTTGTGCTGCCGAAAAGATTTGTTCGAGCAAGGCACGCGGTACGGGTGTGCCCCTAAACGCCCGCGTGCTTTTGCGCTCGCGAATCAGCTCTAAAAGACCCTTCACACGCGAAAGTTTAGCACCACCCGTTCAAAGAGCGGCAATCAAAAATGACTTATTTCGAGTCATCAAAGCGGTAGGCAACACCCAACCCGCCCTCTAAATACATATCGCTGGCGCCGCTCGCCTGACGCATATCACCCATTTTTGAGTTGGGGCTCATCGAATAATAAATCACGCCACCATGCACGCGGACTTCAATATTCTTGGCCACTTCATAGGCAACACCAATATTGGCATCGACACCCCAAAGTTTAACGTTCGGGAAATAACGATAGGTCGCAAGTTGCGACGCATCGAAAACCGGCCTAAATGCAAGTCCACCAAGCAACGTAATCTTAGGCGCAAGCTCAAAACGCAGTCCAGCACCGGGGCTGATATAGCTGTATGTAATATCTGGCACGTTCGACGACGTCGTGCCGCTATCGGCGACCTTGAAACTATGTGCGCCGTAGGTCAGGTGCGGCGTAATCTCAATTTTGCCATCGCTAAGCAACAAGCGATAACGCAGCCCAAGACTAAAAGCCTGCATCTGAGTGTCAAAGCCACCGTCTGTCTTCAACCCAAGACCACGCGTATAACGCACCGAAAGCCCCAAGTTGGCAAGCGCACCACCGGTCAGAAACCGGCCATAAATATCGGCACCCACGTTGACCGCACCACCAAAACGGTAAGTGTAGTTGGGTAAAGTGCCGGCAGTCACTCCCGTGTAACTGAGCGAACGATGAAAGCCGCTACCGCCAAGTTCAAGATCAAGCTTTAGGCCCTTGGGTGTTTCGCTGGGTCCAGACTCTTCAGCGGGCGCTTCTTCAGGCTTTTCTTCCTCTGATTCGTTCGTCTCTTTTTCTGCCTCGCCGTCATCCTCAGAAGACGCTTGCTCAGTTACGTCGCTTTCCTTAGGCGTCGACTTGCCCTTGGTCTTGCTCGTGCTCGCTGTCGTTGTGCTCTGCGAATCACCTTGTGATGCTGAGGCGCCTGTGTTGGTTGCTGCAGTGGTCGAATCGATCGATTCACCCATACGTTCCCAAAGCTTACTTGCCACCTCGTCGCGTAAACTTTGTGAGGTCTTACCCGTAAACGATTCATCCGCGATCAGTTCGCCATCAGCGGCGTTGTGCACGGTGACGCGCGCCTGCATGTTCTTGCCTGATTTACTGATGCGACCATGAACCAGCGCCACGGCACCCAAATTGCCCGACAGCTTCACACGATCGGCATTTTGCAGCTTGCCTAAATTCACGCCCTCATTTTGCGCCGCCGATTGCACATCATCAGCACCAACCACTTCGTAACCTGATTGCGCGCTGATGGCCTCAGAAGCACCTTCTTGAACGGCCTGCGCATCCGTCCCGACAAAGGGCAAAAGCGCCACTTTGCGTAGCTCAATCTTTTTGGCGGGCTTCTTTGCAGCTGATTTCGCCGGAGCCTTCTTGGCCTTTTTGGCTGGCGCTTTTTTCGCCTTTTTTGGCTTGGCCATCAAGCTGCGTCGTGGACGCGCTTGGGCCTCGTCAACAGCGCCCATCACGACACACGCTGCAACCAAACCCACTAAAAATTGGATTACCACTAACTTTTTGGCCGTCAATCGGGCTGTCTTGTTTCGCATGCTCTTCTCACTCATTACGCTTGATAACATGGTAATGAAGACTGGGGTTCAAAAGCAAGCTTAGAACCTATATTTTTGGGAAAATCGACTCATTTAGGGCACGATCGATAAGAATCGGCAAGGATCACCCCATGGCGAAGTTATTGCGCCTAATTATCAGCGACCTACATTTAGCAACCGGCACGCGGCGCGGCGAGTTCAACCCGCTTGAAGGGTTCTTCTATGACGACGAGTTTAACGAACTTTTAGAGCACTATGACGCCATCGTGCCGCCCGATTGTGAGGTCGAACTGATCCTCAACGGCGATATTTTCGATCTGCTCAAAGTCAAAATCGACGGCGTATGGCCCACCGAGATCACACCCGATATCGCCGCTGAAAAATTGCGACAGTGCCTCGAAGGCCACCCCACCTTTGTGCAAGCGTTGCGTAACTTCGTCGCAAAGCCCGCGCGCCGCATTGTGTATTTGCCGGGTAACCACGACTTAGATATTTGGTTCAACGATGCACAAACGCTCTTTCGTCGTTATGTCGCACCCGGCGCTTTGGGCGAACGTGTGCGTTTTGTCACCGCCACCGACACTTATCATTTGCCCGAAGGCATCCAAATCCGTCACGGGCACCAGTTTGAATATATCCACCGCGTGAATTACGAAAACATGACCACCACGCGCAAAGACGGCACCGAAGTCTTGAATTTACCCTGGGGAAGCTTGTGGATCCTCGAGGTGTTGAACCCGGCCAAAGAAAGCCGTCATTTCGTCGATCATATTCAACCCTTCAATCGTTTCATTTGGGCCTCGCTCGCACTCGACACACGTTTTGCAATGAAGTTCATCTGGCACTCGACCTGGTATTGGCTTCGCACGCGCATCTTTACCGCCAAAGCATGGCGCGAGCGCTTGTTGTCGCTGCCGAAAATGCTTCGTAACGAAATTCTGTCACTGGGCGCAGGCGGTTATGATCAAGTCGCCGCACGCACACTGCAACGGCTGCGCGGCGTGCACACACTGATCGTGGGCCACAGCCATCTGCCACGTTATCGTTCGCTCCCTCAAGGCAAACTGCTCGTCAACACCGGCACCTGGATCCGCATGATCAATCTCGACCTTGAACACTTGGGTCAACGTAGCGGCTTAACCTACGCCACCATCGAATATGACGACCACGGTAAACCCATCACCACGTTGATGCGCTGGCGCCGCAACGCCAAAGTCTCCGCGTTCGTGCACTACCCCGACTTCTAAGAGGTGACACGCACCTGCGGTGCATGTTTCCTCCCGGTGACATGCTCCGCAGGTGCGTGTCACCCTTTTTCCTCCCGGTGACATGCTCCGCAGGTGCGTGTCACCCTTTTTCCTCCCGGTGACATGCTCCGCAGGTGCGTGTCACCCTTTTTGCGGTTTTTGTAGTATGCTAAATAAACAAATGCAGAGCTCCCCACAATCCGTCGCGCAAGACCCCGGCACACCCAGCGCAAGCGGCGTGATCGTAGTCGTCGACGACGATCGCTCAAACCTTACCTCGCTTGAAAAAATCCTCTCGCGCGAAGGTTATACCGTGCACACAGCAGCAAGTGCGCGCGACGCGCTCGCGCTTTGTCGCAAAGAGCGCGCCCAAGTCTTGCTAACCGACTTGATGATGCCAGGCATGAGTGGCCTAGAGCTGATGCAAGCCCTCAAAACAAGCTCCCCCGAAACAGAAACCATCATGATGACCGCCTACGGCACCATTGAAACCGCCGTGCAAGCCATGCGCGAGGGCGCATATGATTTTATCGAAAAGCCGCTCAATCGTTTGCATGTTGTGCGCGCTGTTCGTAAAGCACTCGAGAAACAAGCCCTGGTACAAGAAAACCAACGCTTGCGCGATCAACTCAGCGCGCTAAGCGACACAACCTTGGTCGGTTCATCGCCCGTATGGCGGCGCACCGTTGAACTCGCCGCGCAAGCCGCACCCTCGTCCGCAACCATCTTGCTTTTAGGCGAAAGTGGCACCGGTAAAGAAGTCATCGCCCGTTTTGTTCATAAACAAAGCGGCGTCACGGGTGCATTCGTCGCAGTTAATCTGGCCGCGCTCCCTGAAACGATCGTTGAAGCTGAGCTTTTTGGTTATGAACGAGGCGCGTTCACTGGCGCCACCACCAAACGCGAAGGGCGCCTCGCCCAAGCCGAGGGCGGCACACTGTTTCTTGATGAAATCGGCGAGTTGCCTTTGTCGCTCCAAGTGAAGCTCTTGCGCGTTTTGCAAGAAGGCGAATACGAACCCTTGGGCGGCAGCACACGCAAAGCACGCTTTCGCTTAATCGCGGCAACCAATCGCGATTTGCAACAAGCCATCTCTCAAGGCCAGTTCCGCGAAGACTTATTCTATCGCCTCAATGTAATCGCAATTACGAACCCCCCTTTGCGTTCACGTCGCGAAGACATTCCATTGCTTGCGCAGCACTTTATTCAAATGTATTGCGGCAAGAATAGCAAGCCCATCAAACAATTGTCGGCCGAAGCACGCCAAGCACTGATGCGTTATACGTGGCCCGGTAACGTGCGCGAACTTGAAAACGCCATCGAACGTGCTGTCGTATTGTCGCGCGCAGACACAATCAGCGAAAATGATCTACCCGAGTTGGTCACGACGCAACCCAGTACCGAAGAAGAAATCGTGCACTTTGCAGTCGGCACACAACTGACTGAACTCGAACGCCAGGCCATCGACGCAACCCTTCGCCATACGCGCGGTGACAAACAACTCGCCGC
>JBGAKI010000025.1:0-39251 GCA_044224525.1 Polyangiales bacterium
CTAAGCGCTACGCCTACGGCTTCGCGAATCGTTCGCTACTGTTTGACTTCCCCCAGACCAACTCAGCTCAACTTTCCTTTGTGCTAGGGGACGCTCATTGCCGAAGTGATAACGCTGTATGCATTGGATATCACGCGGCGTTGACCGCTGCATGTAACGCGCTAGGGTGATGCGTTGTGCCCATGAAGTCTTGGTGGCTTAGTTGCGGCTTATGTAGCGTAGGTCTGCTTTTTATTACGGCGTGCGAAGCACCTGATGCGTCGGCGTTGCGCTCGTTGAGCAACGCAACAAACGACGAGGGGTTGTGTTTTACGTTCGATGAAAGCCTGCGATATGAAGACCAAGACAACGGGTGTTACGTTTTTTCAAAGGATTGCTGCCTACCACGCGGTGCCCCTACGACCTTACAAGCGATGGGGTATTTGGAAGTATCTCGAGCAGTTTGGTGACTATCTTAAACGACTTGTTGAATGAGGACGGAGCGAACCTAGGCACTGTTCAGTATTTGCAACCCTATAGCGAATCGACACGACGTGAGGTGGTGCAGCTTTACAACTCAAACGACGTGAGTTCTCAACTGCGCTTGATTATGAGCGTCGATGCGTCAGGAGAGCTTAGCGTTAGCGTGGCGCGACGCATTTCGCCCGAGGATTGTGGTACGATTAAGATGGCTGTCGCCGCCCAGTTAACGCAGAAAGATAAACTCTTCCAACACGCGATTAAGGTGCGAGGACGCTTTTATCAGCAGGCGGGCGAGATTGTTGATCGCGAATGTTTTGGCGATATCTAGTTGGTGCCGCGGGCGATGACTTCGATTTCGGCGAGTGATGCGACGTTCTGACCATCAAAAGTGCCCGTCACGTTGTCGAAGGTTACGCGCACCGATGTCGCACGTATGGCGTTAAAGCTGACCGTGGTGCCCGTCAATGCAATGTCGCTGGCTTGCTGCGTAGCGAGCACCGTATTGCCATCAAGCAGTTCAACTTTTGCCGCGGCTACCTTCACGCTGATCTTGCCGTCTTCGGGGCGCGGCGCGTAGAGCACAACGCTCTTAACGAGCACTGGAATATCGAAGGTCAGTGTAAGGTTTTCGCCATTGGTTTTGCCGCTTTCGCTGCGCCAATAATCGTAGTAGTTGCCCTTCATCACGCGGCGATCGATAAGACCTCGCACAAGTTGTGTTTTGTTGTTGCTGCTTGCCACCACGCTTGCGCCCGGCGCAAGATTTGACCAGCTGGCAGCCTCGTTGCCTTCGGCAGTGTCAGGTGGAAGCGAAATCATCGTGTGGCCAGCATGACAACCGACACACCGAGCAACCTTGCCGGGCTTGCCGTAGTTCATGCCCGCCACGTGGGTAAGACCGTCGGTGTCGCCGTGGTATTTACCGCCGTTGAAGGGAACGCGACCATGGCGGTCGCGGATTTGTTCAAAGAGTGGCAAGTCGGCTGGAGCATTGTCGTCCATGACGAAACCACTCGCTGAGATTTTCTTTTCGCCGAGCAGTATCGGCCAATCTTCTTTGGGGAATGAACCATGCGCTGTGCGTTGATGGTCCATGAAGAAGCGGATTTTGAGGGCGGAGCCCACCGGCATCGCACTGATAATATCGGTATCGATGGGCGCGTTGGCATAGACGTTGAGCGCGACGAACTTGAACGTGCCATATTTGCGCTGGACCACTGGGTCGGTAGAATCAGCCTCGGCAGGTGGATAAAACTTGTCGGCGCTCAAGTTGTCGTCGCTTAGGCGGTCGGGGCGCACAGGAGGCATGACGCGGGGTGCAACGACGCGTGCTCGCAGCTCGGCTGTTGTGGTCGTGCTGTAGAGCGGTTGTAGGTCGCTGCCATCTGCTTTCATGGTGAATAGATCGTAATCTTGATTGGCATCAAGCGCGCGAGATACCACGATGCGACCGTTGGGAAGCGATGTCGGGTCAATGGCGTAGTCGGATTTGAAAAGGAAGAACGATTCAGGATCTTTGACCACTGGCTCGTAACGGTTTTGTGCGCTGCCACCGGGCATGCGCTCGATGTCAACACCTGCGACCCATACGGGGGTTGCTCCGCCACGCGCGATGCGACGCACGCCGCCAAAGCCAGCCGACTCGGTCATGTTCGGTAGCGGCGGGAAATTAGCGATGAAATCGCCACCGGTCACGAAGGTGCCGCCGTACATGTGTGTGTTGCCTTCATTGCGAAAGTAGCCCGTCCACATCGATAGACCCTGCCCGTCGGGATCGATCGCTGCTGCGTGCCAAGCGTTGCGAAACATTTCGGTGCTATCGGCATTTAGGTTACCACCCGCGCCCTCGTCACCGGTTGCACTGCGGCTGCTGGTTAGGCCATCGCCCCAGCGATCGTTTTCGGTCGTTTTGGCCTTGAAGGTTTGTGCGGGGAAACGGTGGTTGCGCCACCAGCGCGCATAGACGATTTTGCCGGTGACCGGGTCGATTTGCGGGCGATCGGCGCTGTTGCGCTCAGACGTAATGCGATGCATGCCGGTGCCGTCGTCGTTGATGACAAACAAGTTGGTGGCGACCACACCGCTGTATTGGCCAAAACTAAACCAGCGACTTGAGCTAAACACGAGGCGGCGTTTTTCACCTTGGTTGTAGGGTAGCCACGCTGGGTCATGATCGTCGTAACCGAGGTTGCTGTTGAAGGTGAACTGCGTGCCATCGACCACCATGTCGGAGTTGGTGAGTTGTTTGAGGCCTGTGCCGTCGGCGTTGATGATGAACAAGCGCCAGCCGTTGGCATTGGTGGCGAGTTTTGTGGCATTCGTATCGAACTGATCTTTAACCAGACCCGCAAAGGCGATCGTTTTGCCGTCGTAGTCCACATCGGGGGCGTTGACGTCGACAATGTTGAGCGATGCCGGTGTGGGGTTTGCACCGTCGATCAACGTTTTGCATGACGCCTTGCTGGTTGTTGCAGCCGATGGTGTTTGGGTGATGGGACACACGATCAACTTGCCTCCGGGCGCCGCCACAAAACGACTGCCAGCACCTACACCGGGGATCCCGCGCGTGACGTTGTCGGCGGCATAGATTGACCCTCTTTGAAAAGTGGGACGCGACACAAAAACGATCGAGGCGGGCGTGGTAGTCGAGGCAAAAATGCTGCCGTCGCCATGCGCGATCGTGTCTTCGTCGCTGCCAAAGGCCTGATAGGTGGGCTCGGGAGCGAAGGCTTCGAGCGCCTTATCGCCGCCGCCGCAACTTGCGAATGCGATAAAAAAGATGAGGTAAGTAGATGTTTTTATATGTTGTTTGAATAGGTTTTGGATCATGGCGAATAGGCTAAATAAGAACGGTTGGCCTCTTTGTAAATTTACCCCGTGGGCAAAAAAGAGCAACGATTTCAGGTGACATTTACGCAACTAATGAAGCTGCTGGCCGATGACTCAAGCAAGTGCTAGCTAGTTTGAACGACTAACTAAGCGAGATTGACGAGGACATCATGGCAGGACTCAACAAAGCGATTTTAATAGGCAACTTAGGCGTTGACCCGGAGCTCAAGTTTACCCAAGGCGGGCAAGCGGTGTTGCGCTTGCGCTTGGCGACCACAGAGGTGTTCTTCAATCGTGATCGCGAAAAGCAAGAACGCACCGAGTGGCACACCATCACGGTGTGGGGTAACCGCGCCGAGGCGTTGAACAAGATTTTGAGCAAAGGCCGCACAATCGGCGTTGAAGGACGCATTCAGACGCGCAGCTGGGACGACAAAGAAGGCCATAAGCGTTACAGCACCGAAATCGTTGCCACGAACATCATCTTGATGGGCGGCGGCGGGGGCGGTCGCGGTGGTTCGAGCGAAGGCGGCTATGATGGCGGCGGCGGTCGTGGCGGCGCGGGCGACAGCATTCCACCCGATTTTGGCCCCGATGATGGCGGTTTTGGCGGCGCGGGCGGTGGCGACGACGACATCCCGTTTTGATGCGTTGAGCTGAGCGCTTTTAGGTAACGTTGCGCGTTTTCTAAGCGCGTGGTGTCATCATTGACAGTAAGAGTATTACTTGTTAGAGTAATACTCATGAAGATTACCACGAAAGGCCAAGTGACCATTCCTTTAGAGATCCGCGAAAAACACGGTTTTCTTCCGCACACCGAAGTTGAGTTTCGTGTGGTTGGAAATACGGTGCAGCTTGTCAAAAGCGAACGTGGTTCTTCGCGCGGCGAAGCGTTGATTGCGTGGATGCGCGGCCGCAGCAAAGGGAAGATGTCGACCGCAGAAATCATGGCACTGACGCGTGGCGCTGAGTACGAATCGCGTGCGTTACGCAAGACTGGTAAGCTGCGATGAACGCGGTATTGGTCGATAGCAACGTGTTGATCGATGTGTTGACCGAGGATAAGCGCTGGTTTGAGTGGTCGAGTGAAAAGCTCGCGTACTACGCTGAGCGCGCAACGTTGGTCATCAACCCGATCATTTATGCTGAGGTGTCGATCGGGTTTGACAGCATCGAGGCGCTCGATCATGCATTGCCAGAGGAGGCATTTAAGCGCGTTGATTTGCCTTGGGAGGCGGCGTTTTTGGCCGGTAAGTGTTTTGTCGACTACCGCAAACGTCGCGGACCACACAAAGCGCCCTTACCTGATTTTTATATCGGCGCGCACGCCGCGATTGATAAGCTTGCCTTGCTCACGCGCGATGTCGCGCGCTACTCCACTTATTTCCCTACCGTCGAACTGATCAGTCCTTAGTAATGGCGTCGTAGAACGGGTTGCGGTCTGTTATGCCTGGGTCAATCTTAAAATGAGCTATCTAATATCGAGTCGATGGCAGGCTCTAAGCAAGAATCCTTAACCGACGCGTTTCTGTATTTTAGAAGCAAGCTTCTATCTTACTGCTTTTCGGCTCTATTCTGAGAGGAGCTGATCGATGCTTTTGCCCTGGTTGCAAATCCCATCGTTCAAACGATCGTAGCGGGCTATACCGATGCGCAACGGTTGATCATTGCCGTCGTGAATACGTGAAACGGTTTCTTGCCAATTGGGATCGTCAGTGCAGTGTTCATAAGCACCATAGGTCGTACCGAGGTCAAGTTCTTTGGGGTTATATCTATCCCAGCCGAAGGACGAGTTAATGGCTGAACTTTCTGCAAAGATTTGAACTTGAAATGATGCAAGTTCGCCGGTGCTCGATCTAACGGAAGCATTCACCGACAAGTATGCCGAGGGATCGAATACGCCTTGATAGCCTCTCGACAAGAAGCTGGTCACTTTTTGTATGTTCTCTCGGGCCATTGTAACCTCAGGCGGTTCTGGTAGGTCGGGGGCTTGGCTTGACGTGACTTGATCTTGATCATATTTTAGTAGATCTCGCAATTTGTCACATGGTGGTTGCACGAGTTTTATCGTTGAGGTTTTTGTGCAATGTTTGCCGCTGCTGCCCATGCTACCTGGCGTTTCTTCGCCGAGGCAGCTGACGAATTTTTCGGAATCGTTGTTTGCATGGGCGGGTGAAAGGCTTGTGGTCGATATGAGACCAATAATCAGGGCAAGCGCAACGACGCTGGCGACACCCAGAGTTCGATTTAAGAGACTAAGCATAAATTCCTTTGAGACTGCATAAATATGGTAGCAAAATGGCTTCTTGTCAAGGTGACGCGGATTCAAAGCCCTTGTGCTATGTGTAGGGGCAGCGATGCCAATCAAGCAAAAACCAGCAAAAAACAGGGTGGATGCGCTGCTCGTGGGGCGGGGGCTGGCAAGCGACGTAAAGCATGCGCAGGCACTGGTGATGGCCGGTAAGGTGTTCGATGCGAGGGGGCAGCGCGTGAACAGTGCAGGGGCGCTTGTGGCAAGCGATGCAGCGCTTGAGGTGCGCGGCGGCGATAACGCGTTTGCGTCGCGTGGGGGTGGCAAGCTTAAAAGTGCGCTTGATGCGTTTGCGATCGATGTGCGCGACGCGGTCGCGCTCGATGTGGGGGCGTCGACGGGCGGGTTCACCGATTGCTTATTGCAAGCGGGGGCGCGCAAAGTGTTTGCGGTGGATGTGGGGTATGGGCTACTGGCGCAGAAGCTGCGTGATGACGCGCGCGTGATGGTGATTGAACGCGTCAATGCGCGCGAGCTGAACGCCGAGCACGTGCCCGAGCTTGTTGATATTGCGGTTGTCGATGTGTCGTTTATCAGTTTGAAGAAGGTGCTACCGGCGATTGTGCCGCTTGTGAAAAAGGGCGGTGTTGTGTTGCCGATGGTAAAGCCGCAATTTGAAGCCGCGAAACATCAGATTAAGAATGGCGTGATCGACGATGCGGTTTTGCGCGCTGAGATTGTTGAAAGCGTTAGGCGCTTTTGCGTCGATGAACTTGGGCTTGAGTGTTTGGGGCACGTTGACTCGGCTGTGCGTGGACCTGAAGGGAATCAAGAGACTTTTCTTTGGTTGAAGAAATAGGAAGAAGTGGGGGACAGGCACGCTGCGCGAGCCAGTCCCCTATCCATGACGTGTCCCCTGAACTGCGCTGTGCGCGGCGCAGCTCGCAGAAGTTGTGGTATTCTTAACCTATGACGCAACGTCAGCCTTCTGTGAGCGATAATCCTTTGTCAGTACAGGACGCCCTGCGCACCGATATGACGTATGAGGACTATCTCAAGATGCCCGAAGACGGCAAATATTATCAGCTCTTCGAAGGAGCGTTGGTGATGAATCCCTCACCCAACGTCATCCATCAGCGCATCTCGCGCAATCTGCAAGAGATTCTGCTTCATCATATTAAGAAGCATCACCTCGGTGTGCTGCTTAACGCACCGATCGATGTGGTGCTCGCACATCATGTTGTCTTTCAGCCAGATTTGGTGTTTGTGCATCGCGATCACCGACAAATCGTTACCAAGCGCGCCATCGAAGGCACGCCTGATTTGGTGGTTGAGATTTTGTCGCCGAGCACACGAAAACTTGATCGCGCTGATAAGATGCGGCTTTACGCCATATATGGTGTGCCCCACTATTGGATCATTGATCCAGACGAGGAGACCTTTGAGGTGTTCGCGCTCAACGAAGGCCATTACGTGCTTAAGACCGTGCTCGATCGCAAAGATTCTTATATAGCCGATGAGCTTGAGCACTTAACGATTGTGCTTGATGAGGTCTTTAAGGAAGACGTGTTCTAGTCTTGGCATGTTCGTTCGCTGAGTTGACGAATGATCGTTCTCAAAAAACTAGGCTCATCGTGAACGACTTGCACGAAGTCTAAAGAACAGTTGTCGCCGGGTTGAAGGGTTGTTAGCGTTATTTGGTTGGGTTTGAGCCCGTCCCAGTCGAGCATCGACGCCCACTGTTTGGGCCGACCCATCGCGATCGTAAACGCGCGCACAAAGGTTGGGGCGTTGGGGTCGATGCGCGGTGTGCTAGGTAGCTGACAACTGTTGTTAGGATCAAAGTCTGGCACCTTTGGATCAACCCAGGCTACGAAACAATAGTTTAGATTAGGCCAAGTCTTGTTTGATGTTTTCTTAAGCGCGTCGTGAATGAACAGCATGTCTTTGTTACAAAGCGGCTCTGAGAACTCAAACACGCTTTCTATCGAACACATGGGGCTAAAAGACATGAGGTGAACTTTACGTAATCGCGTCTGGGCGATTTGCTTAACGCAGCGCAAGGTCTTCTCGCCGGTAGCCACTGGCGAGGTTAAGGTCTGCCCTGCAAGCGCAAACGACCTACACAACACAACCGCCGTAAGCGCGAAGAGCACTACTCGCAAAGGGTTATTAAATCGAAACATGACGGCGAATGAAACTTCAAGAAGAGGTGGTTCCGGAGGATGGATTCGAACCATCATTATCGGTTCCAAAGACCGACGTCCTGCCTTTAGACGACTCCGGAATAATGCGTCAGCAAAAGCGGAATGGATGTAGCACAAAGCTGCAGGCGCGCCACCGCTTGGAGCAGGCATTAAGTTGAGCCGAGCCAGGCTGAAGGGCTCAAACCCGCTCACTAAGCGCTACGCCGTCGGTTCCGCGAATCGTTCGCTACTGTTTGATCCCTTCAGCCTGGCTCGGCTCAACTTAATGCCTGACCTAGGGCAATGTTATGTCGGCTCAGCGTCATTTTGTCGACAAACGAGTGTGCTCAGCGCCATGCAGCCCAGCGGATAGATGCTCCAGATATAATTAAGGTGTGTCATTTTTGCAAAGGCGATAAAGATAAAATGGCTGGCGAAGGCCACACCCAGCGCAAGTGGCAGTCGATCGCGTACGTGGCAACGCATGAGCAGCAAGGGACTGACGCTCAGTAGGTAGCCAAGCACAAGCCATATCGGCTGCAGTGCTTTTGGAAGAAAGAACCAGAGCGAGGTGTCATCGCCTGCAGCATGGTGGGTGAGGTAATAAAGGATGGTGCTCGAAAAGAATGCCCAAGGGTCCAACGCAACAAAAGGGGCGAGCACCAAGGTTGCAGCGCCAAGGTACGCGGCGAGCAGTTTGATGCGCCCGCGCCGATCGGTAAGAAAAAGAAGCGCAGGCAAAAGCAGGAATGGGCCCGGTAGAAGTTTAGATGCTTGCGCCAAACCCAAGAGAACGCCCGTTAGCACAATCTGTTGATGGCTTAGCGCGAGATAGGCAAATGTTGCATAGGTGGCGATCACAAGGTCGGTGATCGCAAAGGTGCTAAGCTCTTCGGGCAATACACGAACACCCAGATAAAGCGCACATGCCATGGCCGCAGCAACGTAGTGTTTGCTTGGTGCGCTGTGACGCCATGCGATCAGGCCCATGCCCAAACAGTTAAGCAAAAGAAAGAAAAGATTACCGACGCGCAAAGCGTGATAGCCATCGGCCAATGCGCGAAAGGGTAAATACGACAAGAACATCGCGGGAAAATAAGGAAAGCCGTAATGATAAGGCACGCCAAACATGGTAAGGCCCCTGCTTGTTTGTTCGACGTGGTTGCCTGGTTCGGGTTTGACTTGATGACGCACTAAACAAAAGTGGTTGTAGGGATTGCGTCCCGCTAAAAAGTGTGTGCCGGCCAAATACGTGTTCACCGCGATGTCGATGGCGGGGCCCCCGTTAGGAGCGGCCATATCCCTTTGAAGTGTTCGACACGCAGGCACGCTGATCGCTAACACCACGCCTAAGGATGCGATGATCAGTCGCGCGCGCGCATTGCGGGTTGGGTTCAGCGCGGGCAGTCGCCATGCCAAGGTCAACGCTGCAAGCACCAACATCATCACGACGAAGGTTTGTTTGCCATAGCCCCAAGTAAAGGCGCCGATCAGATTGATCAAAAGAAGCCAGGCGAGCGGCAAAAGGTAACCAATGGCGCGCGTGTTTTGCATTTAGTCGCTCCCACGTTCGGTCAAGACGCGCGCTTTGAGTTCGGTTTCGCTTATTTCTTTGGCAGCGTCGCTTGCGGCCACAATGCCGCCGCCCGCAAAATAGCTTAACTCATTCTTTTGTATCACTGCGGTGCGAATCGCGACATTCAGACGCACGCTACCGTCGAAGGCCACGTAACCAATGCAACCGGTGTAGATGCCACGTGCATGGGGCTCAAGTGTGTCGATGGCCCTGAGTGCACTTGGCTTGGGTGTGCCGGTGACGCTGCCTGGTGGGAAAGTGGCTTGGATCAGATCGGTAAAGTTGACGCCCGAACGCGTGCGACATGCGATCGTCGACACCAAATGCGACAAGCCCGCGTAGGGCTGCGTGCGCATGCGTTCTTCGATAACGACGGTGCCCGCTTGGGCTACGCGACTGAGATCGTTGCGCATCAAGTCGATCACCATGCTGTGCTCGGCGTGTTCTTTGGGGTCAAGCTCAATGGCGACGTTGTGTTCGGGGTGTGTGCCTTTAATGGGCGCGGTGCGCAGCATGCGCGAGCGCTGCTGCCAGTCGAGAAAGAGCTCCATCGAACGCGACAAAATTTGCAGCGGGCCCGTGTTGATGAAGGCGCCTAGGGGCACTGGGCTGCGTTCACGCATGGCTTGATAGAGCGCGATGGCGGAGCCTTCAAACTGGGCGCGCCAACGACGCGCTAGGTTCACTTGATAAAGATCACCTTGGCGAATCAGCGCGAGCGCCGTGTGGATGGCGTCTTGATGTTGAGAGGCATCGTCAACTTGATAAGGCCCCATCAGGTAAGATTGTTTGCTTGAGGCTGCGTCAAGCTTGGCGCGCAGCGCCCGAGCAGCGTTTTCGTCAATGCCCACAAGCTCGGCGCGACCGGTGGGCTTATGATAAACGAGCAGCGCGTCATAGCGAGCAAACCAAAGCGATGGTGCAGATGTGTTGTCAGCGTGGCGCGATGTTGTGCCGTCGAGCGCAAAGTGTGCGTCGTAACTAATAAAACCCATCCAACGTGGCAAGGCGCTTTCGCTTTGCTGATCTACTTTTGAAAGCCGTTCGAGCGCGGCGATGATCTCGCCGCGGTCGTGCGATGCGCACACTACTTCGACGGGGTCAGCGCTTAGGTAGCTATGTTCACCCCAAGCTGCATCGGCTAGATTGGCGTCAAGCCAAACAAACCCAGGCTCGCGAGCAAGCGCACTCGCGTAATGTTCGAGTGGCGCGCTGAGGGTGATCAATTCGCGGTACACGCGTGAGTTATAGCAGCGCTTGTGCTAAAAAGGGCACACTATGCGTCAACCGCTTACTGCCAGCTATCCGTCGGCCTTTAGGCCTGTTCCGCGCACCGGGGTTATTTATGTGACCAGCGAAGCGCAGCGCTTGGGTTTTGGCAAAGATGGCAAGCTGTGGTGCAATCTGGGTCAAGGTCAGCCGGAAACGGGACCCCTGCCGGGTGCGCCAGCGCGCGTGGAAAGCGTTGATATCCGCGGCACCGATCAAGATTACGCACCGGTTGCCGGCTTAGACGAGCTGCGTGAAGCGATCGCGTCGCTTTATAATCAACTTTTTCGGCGCGGCATGCCTTCACAATACAGCGCCGAAAATGTGGCTGTTAGCGGCGGGGGGCGTGTGGCGTTGATGCGTGCGTGCGCTGCGCTGAGCGGTGTGCACTTGGGTCATTTCTTACCCGACTACACCGCTTACGAAGAGTTATTGGATGTGTTTCGGCGCTTTACGCCGATCCCGATTTTGTTAGATCCCGAGCGGGGGTACGAGTTCACGCGCGCAGAACTTGAGCGCGAGATCACCGGTCGCGGCTTGGGTGCACTTTTGCTTTCAAACCCGTGTAACCCAACAGGCAAAGTGATCGCCAATGGCGAACTTGGCGATTGGATCGCGCTTGCGCGTGAGCTTAACTGCGCACTTTTGATGGACGAAGCGTATTCGCACTATATTTGGCGCGACGACGCAGGCCCCATCGTAAGCGCTGCGCAATACGTGCAGGACGTGGAAAACGACCCAGTATTAATTTTCGACGGGCTAACAAAAAATTGGCGTTACCCAGGTTGGCGCATGATGTGGACGGTGGGGCCTAAAAAAGTTATCGAAGCCGTGGCCAGCGCCGGGTCGTTTTTAGACGGTGGCGGTTCGCGCCCAATCCAGCATGCGGCGATTTCATTAATCAACGCCGAGCATGCGCTCGCAGAAACCCAAGCCATTCGCCAAACCTTTATACCGAAGCGCGATATGATGATGAACGGGTTAACGAAGCTGGGCGTAAAAGTTGATGCAGCGCCCCAGGGTACCTTTTATGTGTGGGGGGACGTGTCGGGGTTGCCTGAGCCGCTCTCAACGGGGCTCGGTTTTTTTAATGCGGCGCTCAACGAACAAGTGATTTGTGTGCCGGGTGAGTTTTTTGATGTCGACCCGGGGCAGCGTCGGCACGGGCGCCCTTCGCGTTTTCGTCACCATGTGCGTTTTTCGTTTGGCCCTGAAGCTGCCATTCTTGAAACAGCACTTGGGCGCCTTGAAGCGCTTGTCAAACGCGCTTAAAGGTTTATCTTGTTGGGCATGACCCGAACATCTGTTTTCGCATTTTTCGCAGCGCTCGTTGTTTCGTTTGTCGCCTATGCTGACGACAGTAAGTCACCTGCGCCGCTCACGCTTGACAAGAACGGCCACGCAGCGCCGCTTGTGATTAGCGTTGTTGGCACCAATGACGTGCATGGGCACGTGGAAAGTTTGCCGGTGTTAGGCGGTTATCTTAATAACCTGCGGCGCGTGCGCAAAAACACTGGCGGCGTGTTGCTTGTCGATGCAGGCGACATGTTTCAAGGCACGCTTGAATCCAATCTTTTTGAAGGCGAGCCGATGGTTAAAGCTTATCAGGCACTCGGTTATGATGCTGTGACGCTTGGCAACCACGAGTTTGATTATGGCCCTGTTGGGCCCAAGCGTTCGGCGCAAACTCCTAAAGATGACCCGCAAGGCGCGGTGAAGGCGCGCGTGGCGCAGGCGCGTTTCCCGGTGCTGGCTACGAACTTAGTCACAAACGATGGCAAGCGCCCCGCGTGGAAAAACCTCAAACCGTCTATCATGCGCACGATTGCTGGTGTGAAAGTGGGCGTGATCGGTTTGTTGACGACCGACACACCCTTTACCACCTTCCCGGCTAACTTTAATGGGTTGAAAATTGCACCGCTGGTTGATGCCGTGAAAGAAGAAGCCGCGCGTTTACAAAAACTGGGTGCGCAGCTGATCGTAGTGACCGCCCACGCGGGTAGCAAGTGCTCGGCGTTCGATGATCCCAAAGATGTTTCATCATGCGACACCAACGATGAGATTTTTCGCTTGGCCAAGGGACTGCCTGAAGGATTGGTGCAGGTGATCGTTGCGGGGCATACCCATCAGCGCATCGCGCATCAAATCAACGGGATTGCAATCATCGAATCGGGCAACTATGGCAAAGCGTTTGGTCGCGTCGATGTGATGATCGATCGCGCCAAACACACGGTGGTCGAGACGCGGATTTTTAAACCACAGTACCTTTGCAAATCTGAACAAACAGTTGACGACAAATGCGAGACGTTTGGTTATGAGGCCAACCCGGTCAGTGCCGACAAGAACGTCGAGAAAGTGCTCGCGAGTTATCTAAAAAAAGCCAAAGTAGAAACCGAGAAACCTTTGCATGTGACATTACCTGAGGCGTTGCCTTATGTGCGCGATCGCGAAAGCGTCCTTGGTAACGTAGTCGCGAGCGCCATTTTGGCGAGTGAAGCCTCGGACAAGGGCGCGCAAGCGGCTTTGATGAATGGCGGAGGCATCCGCAGTGGGCTCCCCAAAGGCGAGCTGCGTTATAAAGACGTGTATGCTGTGATGCCTTTTGACGACACGCCGACGGTTGCGCCCATTAAAGTGAGCGAGCTCAAAAGTGTGTTTACGCGTCTTGCCGCCGCGGATGGATCATTTTTGTACGTCGCTGGGCTTAAGATCACGGGTTGGTGCGGGCCCAAAGGGCTGGTCATCGATATCGCCGATGCCCAGGGCAAGGCCCTAAAGGATGATGACACTGTAAAACTAGCCATGCCGGAGTTCATCGCCGTGGGCGGAAACGGTATCTTTACAAACCTTGCCCTGACCCCAGATATGAAGAGCGCGGTGCTGATCCGCGATGCGATCCAAAACTACCTGATAGCCAAAAAAGAGGCTGTTTTGACCGAAACGGACAGCCGTATTTCGTATCCCAGCAAGCGCCCCGTCAATTGCCCCGTACGCAGCAAGAAATAGGCTTGTTGGGGCCGGCCTAAGCCGCGGTTTTAAAGCGTTTATTTGACCCGCCGATCTCTGGTTATTTGGAACCCGTTTGGGTTACAATAGGTAACGAAAGAGGTACGTTTCTGAGCGGCGCGAATCAAATGCCTGCGCAGGCTGGTGCAGAGGCCGAGGAGTCACCGGCGGCGGTCACAAGCGATAGCCAAATGGGGCGTTATCGCTTGTGTTATGAGCTTGCCTCAGGCGGCATGGCTACGGTGTTTCTTGCGCGCATCGACGGACCTCAGGGCTTTGACAAGATCTGTGCGGTTAAACGCATTCACCCACACTTGGCGCGCGAAAATAATTTCGTGCAGATGTTCCTCGACGAAGCGCGCATCGCTTCGCGCATCAACCATCCGAACGTGTGCGGCGTGTTTGATTTTGGTGATTCGCCGGCGCCTTATATCGCGATGGAGTTTTTATCGGGTGAACCCTTGTCGCGCGTGTTGCGTGCGGTGTGGTCGCAGCCTTGGCAAAAAGACTCGCAGATGTTGCCCTATTTTGCTGCGCGCATTATCGCCGATGCGTGCGAAGGGTTGCATGCTGCTCATGAGCTTCGCGACAGCGACGGGCAGTTACTCAATGTTGTGCATCGCGACATCTCGCCGCATAACTTGTTTATCAGCTATCAGGGTAGCGTGAAGGTGGTGGACTTTGGCATTGCAAGTGCGCGCAATCGCGTGCATCACACGGCCACCGGTGAAGTGAAAGGTAAGTTTGCTTATATGGCGCCCGAGCAGTTGCGCGGCAAACCTGTCGATCGACGCGCAGATATTTGGGCGCTCGGGGTGGTGCTTTGGGAAATGATCGCGATGAAGCGCTTGTTTCGTCGTGAGACTGAGATGGAAACGATTTTTGCAGTAGCCAGTGATCGTATTCCAAATCCAAGCGAGATACGCCCCCAAGTGCCTAAAGAGCTTGAAGCCGCGATCATGAAAGCGCTCACGCGCGACCCCGAACAACGCTATGAAAATGCACGCCAGTTTGGGCGCGATTTGCTGCAGTTCATTGCCACCAAAGGCAAACTGGTGGGTCCAGCCGATTTGGCCGAGTGGATGACCGAACTGTTCCCTGATGGCGAAGCCAACAAAACACAGCTTGTGGAAGCCGCACGTCATGAACGCAGCTCGCACCCGATGCCCATCCCAGAAGCTGACGATAGCCCGTCACAATCCAACGTGCTGAGTGTTGTCGATTCGCAGCTATTGCAGCGTGTTTCGCAGGCCGAAGCCGCGGAGCAAAAAGCGGTGGTCAAACGTGCAATGGCCGCGGCCACAAGCAAGAAGACACTGACTTGGCTCATTGCGGCAGCGTTGATTGCTTCGGGACTTGGAATTTATTTTGCGGTCGGCGGTAACGTGCAGGTGAATGAAGAAAGTCATGCGACTTCTGAACCCACACAGGCTCACGACACCGGGCAAGCGCCAAAGGAAGTGATTCAGCAAGTACAAAACAAACCCGCAGCGCAGAAACAAGAGCCCGTTCAAGCGCCGCAAGACGTGGCTGCGGTCGCGGTGAAAAGTCCGTCGACGGAAGCGGCGAAGACCGAGACCAAGACCGACACACCTGTTAAGACCGACACATCTGCAAAAACCGCGACGAACGACACCGCAACACAAGCTGCTGCTGCGGGCACCGGCGTGGTTAATATCGTCACACCGGGTGGTTGGAGTTACGTGCTTGAGAACGGCAAACGTTTGGGGCAGACCCCGATGCGACTTGAGTTGCCAGCTGGCAAACACGATTTGGAAATTCGCCCCTTTGGTGAACCACCGGCAAAACGTATCTCGGTTGATCTGAAACCAGGCCAAGTTGAACGCGTCAGCGTTCGAATTGGTGACTAACCTTTGATCACATTACGTTTTTCGCTTGTTTAGCGACGATTACGCTTGTTGTGTGATCAGTTTTTCGATATGAACTTTGTGAATGCGTCAACACCCCGGCGTGCACGAGGGCGAACAGTCTTGGTTGCTCGTCATTGGCCCCACCGATCCTCAGCTTATCGCGCTCATGCAAGGCTTGAGCATGCATGGGTTTACGCTTACGCACGTTGAAGATTACCGCGAACTTGGTGCATATGGGCAAGCCGAAGGTCCAACAGGCATTGTTGTAGCGATGCGTTCGCCTTCCAATCAAGACTTTATGTTGGTGGGTGATGCGATTCGTATGTATTACGGATCGTGCCCGTGGATTTTGGTGACCGAACACTATCAGCTTGAGACACGCATGGAGGCTTTCTTAAACGGCGCCACCGCGTGCTTGAGTTGGGCATATACCACGCAGACCCTGGTCGACGAGGTCATGCAGGTGGTGGGTTCCGCGCAAGCGTTTAAGCTAGGCTTTTCGGCAGATTTTGGCACGGTGAAACTCGATGAGTTGGTTGAGCTTGCCGCCCAACGCGTGAGCGACAACCTTAAACCAAAACGACATGGACTGCCCGCTGCGCAACACAGTGGTTTAGACGTGCGCTTGGGCGAAGGCCGGCGCGTCGCAGAGGCCATGGCAGGTTTTGTTGAACGCATTAGTTCGCTCGTGCTGGATACCCAACAACACACGGACATGGATGTTGACGTCGCACCCGTCGCCCACGAAACAAACTTGTCGATTCATCCAGAGGAGACCAAAGTTGAAAGCAGCTATCTAAGCGGCGTGCGCGTGCTTTTGGGTCTCACGCTTTCAAGCCGCGCCGATGAACTTGCACAAACGCTTCGCGCCATGGGCGCAACCGTTGCGATTGTTGATGCACAGGGGCGTGAACTTAGTTATGTACAAGAACTCGATCCCGATGTGATTTTGGTTGATGCCAGCGATTTTGAGCATCCCTCGTTTCGCCTGGTGTCGGAGATTCGACATCACCCTCGTTTGCGTTGGGGCGCAGTGCTGGTGATCGACACTGCGTTGATGCGCCTGGGTGTCAGCACGCAGGTGGACAACCTACTGCCACAAATTATTGAGTTGCTCGAGGATGAACGCGCGCTGGAAGCGGCGCTCAAACGCGACAAGGTGCTGCACACGCATATCGAAAACACCGGGCCCGGACGGATGATTCGAGCGATGAGCGAAGCGGGAGGCGTCTGGACGGCAGAAGTCATGCACGCGGATGCGCTATATGCCGTCACAATTTATGATCGGTTGATCGTTAACTCACTCGTGAAGCGTCGCTCCGAACCACGCGTGCTTCGCGACGGCATCGCAGCCCTATCGGATTTCTTGGACTTGTCGCAAGGCAGTGTGGTATTGCGGCGCGCAGAATCGGCCAACGAAATCAACTTGGCCATGCCGATTGACGAAGCGCTTGCGAGCGCAACAGCAATGCTTTTGGAGCAATATGAGATCGACCGGCAGCTGATCGGTTCGGCGGACGCAGCGATCCATGAATGGCATCCTGAGGCAACCGCATCAAGTGATGCGGAACGTTCGCCCCTGATTTCCGAGATGAGACGGCGCGACGGAAAGCCTGTTGTGGAACCTGTCGAACAAGCGCGGGCCATGGCGGTGGGTCAATCTCATGCTTTACATGGTGCAACCCTGCCCGGACTCAACGCAATTGCTGGGAATGCGCCGCACACGACATTGTCCACACCACACGCGTCAACAGCGCAAAGCGCAGGCAATCATGCCCCAAGCTCCACGCCCAGCGCAGACGCCACGCAGGCTTACTTGGACCGGGCATTGTTTGCGCGGAGCGACACCGGCACGCTACCTACCATTCAGCATATTGCAGAGGTCGAACGCCTGGACCGACCCTTCACGCAGTCGTTTGGTGATATTCGTGAAGAAAAAGCGCTCAAAGTGAATCCACTTTCGACGCATCAAACCAAACCCTTTCCGGTGAATGTTAGAGCTTTGGCCGAAGAGGAAACCAGACTGGCTTCAGCGTTTATTGCGCAGACTGACGCGCCGAGCGTTGGAGGCGAAGCACCCGAGCAAGCGCTCGCGCCGATACCAGCACCACCAACACATCTTGAAGCTTTCGACGACGCTGATGACTTTTGGTTTCAGCCTTCGTTTCTAAAAACCCACAACAAAACGCAACTCTACTTGGCAGGTACCGTTCTTTTGCTATCGTTGTACATCGTTTGGATGTGGGTATCGAGATGAGCGGTCATAATAAGTGGTCATCAATCAAGCATAAAAAAGGCGCCATCGACGCGAAGCGTGGCAAAATTTTCACCAAGATCATCAAAGAGGTGACCATTGCGGCGCGCATGGGCGGAGGTGATCCGGCGGGCAATCCGCGTCTGAGGCGCGCAATCGATCTGGCAAAGGCCAATAACATGCCTGCTGATAACTTGGCGCGGGCGATCAAAAAGGGCACTGGCGAACTTGAAGGCGTGAACTACGAGGACTTGCGTTATGAGGGCAAGGGCCCGGGCGCTACGCTGGTTGTCGCCAACGTCACCACCGACAACCGCAATCGCACTGCGGCCGAAATTCGCAAGGTGTTCGACAAGCATCAGGGAGTGCTGGGTGCTGCAAACTCGGCCGGCTGGGCCTTTGACGAAAAAGGTTGGATTTCGCTGACCGCTGAAGGCAAAGGCGAAGAAGAAATGATGGAGCTTGCCGCGGACGCTGGCGCCGAAGATGTGCAACAAGAAGACGAACAGTGGGTTATCACCACCGCGCGCGAAGAGCTGGATGCGGTGTGCGAAAAACTGAAGGGTCATGGTCTCAACCCTCAACAAGCTGAGATTCGTTTGATTGCAAAGACGCCCAAAGAAATCAGCGGTAAAGACGCTGAACAACTGACAGGTTTGCTTGAAGCGCTCGATGATCACGATGATGTGCAGAACGTGTTCACCGACGCTGTGTTCGTTGATGGTTGATGCGCAACTTTTTTCGGGCGGTTCTGAGCTGGGTTGTTCTAAACTAAAGTGCGCTAAAGTAATGAATCATGCGCAGTGCACCTAAAAAAACCCTTCGTGTGCTAGGCATTGACCCTGGCAGCCATCGCACCGGATGGGGGGTGATCGAAGTGCATGGTGCTAAGCTCGTGGGGATTGCGGCGGATGTGATTCGCACGTCGGCAAAACAAGCGCTCGAACATCGGTTGTTGACCATTTATGAGCAACTGGGGGAGGTGATCGAAGCATGGAAGCCCGACGCGGTTGCGCTTGAGAGCGTGTTCTTTGCGAAATATCCGCAAGCGGCGCTGCAATTAGGCCACGTGCGCGGTGTGGCGATGCTACGCGCGATTCAAGCAAAGTGCGGCGTGTTTGCCTACCCACCAGCCTCGGTCAAACAAGCAATCACCGGCCGCGGCAAAGCGGACAAAACGCAGGTTGCGCAGATGGTGGCTGCGATTCTAAAAGTAGAACTTGACGGACAACTCGACGCAAGCGACGCGCTGGCGATTGCTATTACGCACGCGCGATCGTTCGCTACATCTGCTCGGCTACGTCCCACCCGATTGACAGCACGCTAGTGCGGCGGTCAGCCGCATTGATCGTGTCTTTCTTTCGTCCTCGCGAGCCATCCTCACCTACGTTTAGTAAGCTTCGGTGGCTCGCTTTGTTGGGGATGGGGCCCCAACCCCATCTAGGCGCGTCCACGCTCAACGCGACTGACCACCGCACTCGTGTCGCGTTACGCGCGCTGCTATTTGGCGGGCGTGAAGCGATAAGGCACCGTGATAATGGCGCATTTACCACCTTGCGGTGTAGAGAACTTAATATTTTTTGCGATATTGCGAATGCAACGATGCACGGGTTCGCTCTTTAAGCTGCCGCCTGTTTCGACGTCGACCACTTTACCGGCTTCGTTGACTTTGATGCCAAGGTTGACGCTGCCCTCAAGCTTGTTGTCTTGTTTGAGTTGTTGCTCATAACATGTGCGGATCGTGTTCTTATATTCGCCCATCGTCGATTTAGCGTCGGCAGCAGGGATCTCGCCTGAACAGTCCCAACCACCTGAAACGATGCGCACACGCTTTTGGGGTGCTTGCGTTGGTTCGGCGGGCTTCTCTTCTGGCACATCAAGATCGATGTCGCTTGAGGCCATGGATTTATTGCGTTTGAGATCGTCTTGAACCACGGGGGCTTTTTTCTCGGCCTTCTTTTCGGGTTCTTTTTGCGAGAGCATCCAGTAGACCATGCCGCCGGTCGCACCAAAGAAGAGTAATGCAAGCCACACATATCCCATGTTCGATTTACGAACAGGCAAACCTGCGGGCACTGATGAATTGTAATCCGACATGAAAAAGAGGCTCCCTTTGTTCTTGCTGCGGGCTATTGTACAACAACTGGTCTGGCCGGCTAATTTTACACGCGTGGCAGGAACCTTGCGCCACATGCCGGTTATCGGCGTGTACTGGCTTTTTGGCCCTGCACCTGCTAAGTCACCCACATTATCATGGAATCATTATCAAAAGACCGAATTAAAAACCTGGTTTGGGGCGCAATCATTGCGGCAATCTGCTTGGTGTTCATTCTTGAGTTCGGCGGACCGCAGGCGCAGGGGTGTGCGGCCAATATTCGTCATTCGCGATACGCCGCAAAGGTACGCGGGCATGTGATTCCCGAGGCCGATATGCGCAACGCGTTCATGTTGCTTGGGTATGCCGAGCGGGCCACAAACCCAGCGGAAACACTGCAGTTTCGCAAACTCACGCTCGATGGTCTGATCGAGAGCGAGCTGCTTGCACAAGAGGCGCAGCGTCTTGGATTTGCGCTGAGCGAAGAAGACGTGATGGTCGCTTTGGCCAAAGACGCTTACATGTATATTGGTTCGACAGTAAACGCGCCTTTTTATTTGGCCGCGCCAGGTCGCGTGAGCGCGCCCGTACGTAACGAAAAAGGGGTATTCGACAAAGAGGGCACCAAGCGCTTTATTCAGAACTATTTTAGGCGCAGCATTCCTGAGTTTGCGCGGTGGCAGATGCGCGAGATGCTCGCTTATAAGATGCGCAGTTTGATTACGTCGTCGGTGGTGGTGTCGGATGCGGAAGCCAAAAACGCTTATGTGGCTGAAAACGACAAGGCCACGGTGCAGTATGTGCGCCTATCGCCGGCGCTGGCCAAAGATCGGGTGACGGTTGAAGCCAGTGCGTTGAGCGCCTGGGTACAAACGCACCAGGAAGAGATCAACAAGGCATTTACGGATCAAAAGGCGCGCTTTACCAAATTGCCCAAGCAAGTGCGCGCGCGTCATATTTTGTTGAAGGTTGACGCAGAGGCGTCGCCCGAGGATAAAGAAAAGGCGCGCAAGCTGGCGAGCGACTTATTGAAACGTGCAAAAAGCGGCGAGGATTTTGCTAAACTTGCAATGCAGTATAGCGAAGATCCGGGTTCCGCGATCAAAGGTGGCGACCTAGGCTTCAACCCTAAAGGCCGCATGGTCGAGGCGTTCGATAAAGCGCAGTTCAGCTTACCAGCAGGCGCCATTGCTGACGCGCCGATTGAAACCAATTTTGGCTTTCATGTGATTAAGGTCGAAGCGATCCGCGAGGGTGATGTACCCGCTGAACAAGCCAAGCAAGAGGTGGCTGAGGATCTATATCGACAAAGCGTGGCCAAGGCCGAAATGAAGCGCATCGCCGAGCAAATTATTCAGGCACGCAAGGCGGGTAACCAAACGCTGGAAGCTGCGCTCGCACAGGCTGTTGCAACTTGGAAAGCAGCGGCGCCGCATGGCAGTCTGCCATCGGTGCAGGACAGCTCACCTTTTGGCCCAGCCGACGATCCGATCCCTGGGTTGTCGGGTTCCGAGCAAGTGCGCAAGGCAGCATTCGCACTCAGCACACAAAACCCTCTCGCATCCGCACCTATTCAAGCGGGTGATGAGTGGGTGGTGATCGAGCTTAAAGAACGCACGCAAAAAGATGTGACGTCGATCACTGCGAGCGAGCTGAAGACCCTTAGCGCGCGCCTGCTGCGAGAAAAGCAACAAGATGCCCTCAAGCAATACGTTGGCGGGTTACGTAAGCAAGCCGACAAAAAGCAAGCGATCAGCTTGGGGACGCGCGTTTTTCAGGACACACCGATCTAGATGCAATAAGATCGGGATCCTAACCCACCATGAGCCCCCTTCCCCTGTCGACCCATATCCACACGCTTGCCAACGGCTTGCGTGTGGCCATCGTCCCTCAATCTCATTTACAGTCTGCGTCGATCGCGGTCGCGGTGCGTTCGGGCTCGCGATACGAAACACTGGCAACCAACGGCTTAAGTCACTTGGTTGAACATATGCTGTTTCGCGGGACGAAACCGCACCCTTCAAGCGAAAGTTATCATGAGGCGGTTGAATCGATCGGCGGTAATCTGTACGCCGCGACGCATTCAGATCACGCGCTTTATCAAATCAATGTGCCCAGTGAAAACATTGAACGCGCGATCGAGCTGATGGCCGAGGTGTTTCTTGAGCCACTCTTTGAAAATCTTGAGGTCGAAAAAGGCATCATTCGCGAAGAGCTGCTTGAAGAAGTGGATGAGAATGGCGACGACATCGACATCGATATTTTGTCGCGCACGCAGATTTTTGGTGCACATCCACTGGGTTTTCGGATCGCGGGTCGTGCGAGCTCTGTTGATTCGTTTACCGACGCCGACGTACACGCGCTATTTCGAAAAGACTATGTGAGTGAGAACATGGTGATTGGGGTGTCGGGGGCGGTGGATGCCGATGCCATTGAGCGTTGCGTTGAACGCGCATTTGCGAATGTGCGTTCGGGCGCCAAGGTGCCGGCGCTGGCGTTCTCGTGGCTTGCAAGTCGCACCGCACCCAAGTTTGCGTACATCGAGCATTCCGCCAGCCAAAGCGACTTGCGGCTATCGTTTGCAACACTGGGCGAGTCAGATCCTCGGCACGCGGCCTTGCTCTTGTTAGGACGCATATTGGATGATGGATTGAGCACGAGGGTGTATCGCGAGATCTGTCAGAAACGCGCCTTGGCTTATCATGCGTTTGCAGAGATTGAAAGTTATGAAGACTGCTCAATCATCGATTTTGGTGCGAGCGTGGTTCATTCGAAAGGCTTGGAACTTGTCAAAGCATGGCAAGAGTTGGTGACCGAGTTGTGTCGTCATGGTGTTAGCGACGAGGAAGTTGCGCGTGCCAAACGACGCTTACACTGGGATATGCGACGCCTGCGTGACGAGTCCGAGGGCATGTCGGCGTGGGCCAGTGTGCGTGTTTTGCTCGGTCTTGAGCACGATGTGGACACCATTTACCGACGTATCGAACACCTTGAAGCTGCTCAAGTTAAAGAGGCCGCACAGGCGAGCTTTGTGCCTGCTCGGGCGGCGCTGACCTGTGTGGGCGCACTCGAAGACAATATCAAGGCGCAGCTTGACGCCTTCGTGCTCCGGGTGAATTAATTGGGTATGCAGAGCCCGAATAGCGCGTTTGAACGGTATGCCGTTGCGTTGATCCGCCTTGGTGTGGCGGGGGTGTTCGTCTATGCGGCGTGGCCTAAACTGGTGGATTCGAAGTCGTTTGTTGAGGCGCTTGCCAACTATCGCATGTTGCCTGAAGGCACGCTTGGGTGGGTGGCGCTTTTGGTGCCCTGTGTGGAACTGATATGCGCGCTTGCACTTGTGACGGGTGTGTTTGCCCAAGGGGCGGCGTTGTGTTCTGCGGGGATGCTGCTGGCATTTTCGGCGGGGATGATGCAAGCGCGGTTTCGCGGTATTGATCTAAACTGTGGCTGTTTTGGCGCGAGCGTGTCGAGCCCCGTGAGCTGGAGCCATATCGGCATGAACATCGCTGGTGCGGCCGTTGTGATGGTTGCACTCTATCGCGCATCGACGACGAGTTGGACCTGGCCCAGGCCATCACGGACTTCATAGGGGTGGGCACGAGCGCGATGAGACGTGGTGTAGTGATACTCGCAGTGGGCTTTGTGTTGGGGGTGTTTGGTCACGGTGTACATGCCACTACGATGATGGCCATGACACTGCCCCAAATCGTGCAAGATTCTGACGTGATCGCCTATACGACCTTGGTGCGAAAGCGCGCCAAGGTCGTCAACGCGCGCATTGTCACGGAATGTGAACTCATGATCAACGAAGCTATTCGCGCACCAAAGCCGATGAGCTCAAAAATCACGGTGGTGACGATGCAGGGGCAGATGGGTAAAGTAGGTATGCAAACGATCGGCGAGGTCGATTGTGGTATGCCTGGGGCAAAGCAAGTGGTGGCGGCGCGGCGCCTTGATAATGTCTATCGCGTGATCGGCATGTCGCAAGGCTGGTTTGAGGTGCGCTTGGACAAAGAAGGTCGCGCGTGGGTGCATCGTTCGAGTGAACATTTGCTCGAGCGTGGCCAAGGTCACAGCCTAGAGCAGGCCAAAAAACGTGACGATGTGCCGCTTGATGGGTTTCTTGATGAACTACGCAGTCTTGCGCGCCAGTACCCTCGGCGTTACGTCACGAAAACGAAATCACGCTAACACTCATATTTAGCGTGCGAATACGCTTGTTAGGCGCATGAAAGCAATGCCGAACGCCATGCCAAGCATGCTGGCAAGGCTCATCGGTTGGCAGCCCAACGCGCCAAGCAGCAAGATGACACCCGCACCAAGCAACCACACAGCCCACCCAGCTTTTGTTGCGTGCACCCAACGTGTTAGAAAAAAACCAGCGATGAGACCCCCCAAAGTGCACGAGGCAATGCAGATGGTTGAACATGCACCCGCGCTGCCCGCACTGCATGCGTGCGCTGCTTGCATGCCGCTACGCGCAAGTGCGAAAGGCACGAGTCCGACCACCCACGCCGACACAACCAGCAGACCGATCTTTTGACCGCGCCACAATGCGAAAAGCGTCACCAATCCAAGCGCGATCGCAATCACCAAGCGAATGGGTTGCCAAGCCGATGCACACGCCCAAACCATGAATACAACCAGCGGCGCGAGCCAAAGTGCCGCTCGGCGTAAACGCGCCCGTTCGTAGGCCCAGCGAAGGCGCGAGAGCTGGGGTGCGTTGGGTTGCGCTTCATTCGCCATTGAGGTCTCTCCACATTTTAGCAAGCTTGCTGATGAGGCGCTGCTTTTGTTTGCGCATGCGCGCATCGAGCTGAGTGTCGCTCAGCATGTCAACGAGCAAGGCGCGATCGGCGTCGCTTAGATCGGTAAAGAGCGCTTGCAGGGTTTGGTTGAGCTCGCTTCGAACGCTGGCCTGGTCGTCGACCTCGCCTTCGCTTGGGTGCGGCATCTGCGGGTCGTAGCTGACCTCGCGACGGCGCTGCGCACGTTTACGCTCGGTGCGACATTCCCATGCGGCGATGGTAAGCACCCAACTTAGCGCATCGCGTGCAGGGTCGTAGCTACCCACTTGATCAAGAACCTTGATCAATGCGTTTTGTGCGGTGTCTTCTGCGCGTGTTGGGTTATTCAGCATACGGGTACAAAATCCTAGAACCACTGGCCATAGCAATCGATAGGCCTCAGCGATCCCGCTGCGGTCGCCCTCGGCGAGGCGCGCTAACACCTCGCCGAGCCGTGTGCGCAAAGCGCTTGTTTCTAAAGTTTGCACTGTGGTTGAAACGAACGCTAGCTTATCATCGACACGGTTGGCGGCCTATTTCGCGGTGTTGGTGTTATTTAGCGTTGCAGGGGCAAGGTTTGGCGCAGTCGCAGTCGGCGCAGTCACACGCTTGCGCCGCGCTATAACCGACCAAGCCCAAAAGCGGCACCACCAATAAACCCAAACCCATTACAACCTTTTTCCAGCTATTCATAGTGTTCCTTTTGTTTAGGGGCCTACGCCCTCAACCCTAATAGGCGCAGACCTACCCTTTTGTGACATCACCGACGCGCTTTGTATTATATTTGCGCGGTCCATGAGCCAACCCCGCACCCCAGAAGCCGAGCTAAGTCCGCGTGCGATTGCGATCGGGCTGGGCCTTGCGATCGTGATGGGCATTGCCAACCTTTATTTTGGGCTGCGGGTGGGAATGACCGTGTCGGCGTCGCTGCCGGCGTCGGTGGTGGGTATGGTACTCTTGCGAACGTTCTTTAAAGACGGCTCGATCCTAGAGGCCAATCAAATTCAAACCGCGGCATCGACGGGTGAGTCGCTTGCGGCGGGTGTTATTTTCACGTTGCCAGCGTTTGTGATCGCCGGGTTGTGGGATGATTTTGATCCGTGGGCAACAACGCTGATCGCGATTTCGGGTGGACTGCTTGGCGTTTTGTTGATGATTCCGCTACGCAAAATGTTTATTGAAGAGCGCACTGACTTGCCCTTCCCCGAAGCGCAAGCGTGCGCTCAGGTGCTGCGGGCGGGCGATAAGCGCACGTCGAAACATAACGCGCGCAGTGTAATCCGTGGAGCGTTGACTGGTGGTGCAAGCTACGGACTGCTGCGCATCGTCATGCGCGACAACCCGGTGCTTGAAGCGGCGACGCGGATTGGAAAGAGTGTTGTTTATTTGGGCGCTGATTTGTCGCCTGCCTTGATTGGGATTGGGTTTATTGTGCGGCTGCGCGTGGCGTTTTTGGTGTTTTTGGGCGGCGCGCTTGCGTGGTGGGTGGCGCTGCCGCTTGCATCATTGCAGCACGACATCGCGAATGAACAGAGCGTTGTCGATTACGCGTGGGCAGTGTGGAAGAGCGACGTGCGTTATCTTGGGGTGGGCATGATGCTGGTCGGTGGGCTGACCACTGTGCGCGACGTGCTACCGCAATTACGCCAAGCCTTTGCGCGAGTGAGCACACATGACCCGCACAGCGCGCACCACGACATGAACCCCAAGGCGCGCTTATTGTTAATGACCGCGGTGCTACTGACCTTGCTTTTTTTGTGGACGAAACTCACCCACAGTTTTTGGGCGGCAAGCGTGTCACTGGTGGTGATGGTGCCGCTTGCGTTTTTGTTTTGTGCGATGGCGGCTTATATCGTGGGATTGATCGGCAATAGCAACAGCCCTGTGTCGGGCATGACTTTGTGCGCGATGTTGATCACGGCGCTGCTCTTGCGCGTGCTTGGGTTTAAGGCGACACAAGGCATGCTGGCAACGCTGAGCGTGGCGGCCGTGGTGTGTTGCGCGATCTGTTTGGCAGGTGATTTGTGTAACGATTTGAAAACTGGATTTATTGTAGGTGCGTCGGCGCGCAAGCAGCAGCAGATGCAAATCTTGAGTGCGATTGCGGCCGCACTGACCGTGGCGCCGCTGATGCAGCTCTTGCATGAGCTTGTGCCGGGGGGTATTGGCGGGCGCGAACTTGCAGCGCCGCAAGCGGTGCTTTTTGCAAGCCTTGTCAGCGGGGTGTTTGGCGACACCGATTTACCGTTATGGTGGATCGGGTCGGGCTGCGGGGTGGGGGCACTGGTGTATGCTGGCGATCATTGGCTGCAAAAGAACAAGCGCGAGATGCGACTACCGGTGATGCCGATCGCCATTGGGCTTTATTTGCCGTTCAAACTAGCCGTGACGATGTTGCTTGGCGGCCTGTGGGCTTATCGGCTTGCCAAAAAACACAACGACAAAAGCACATTGTTTGAGCGCCGCACGCTTTTTGCGTCGGGGCTGATCGCTGGCGAGTCGCTGATGGGCGTTGCGCTGATATTGTTTTCAGCGTTGCCTTTTGATAGTGAGCTTTCTACGCTGCTTGTGGCGAGCACCATTTTGGCACTTGCGCTGCAGTTGCGGCGACACAAGAACTAGTCATGGAGACTGTGGGTGACACGAATCGTTAACAAATTGAAAGAAGGGCGCGAGTGTTCTTCGCAGCGGCGACTCTTCGTCCCTGTGTTTTATAATTGCGCGCGAGCCGGCGTTTGACTTGTCGCAGTCTTGACCGGTGCCACCGATCAGCGTCCTAAGCGTTACTTCGTTGGTGTTGGGAACATAAGACAGTTCCCAGTTGAATGATTCCCACGACATATCGCCCCTATGTTCGATAGCCAGTGTGTAATGTGTGATGGCGCCACTATCAGGTATAGGCATTCCTCGGCTCTTCATGGTGGCAATGACGGATGGAGGAAGCACTACCGATGACGCGCTTGGTGGTCGCCATGTTAGATCGACTTTCGGCAGGTTGTCCGCATCGCCGAGCACGCTACCACTAAAAATTCGTGATGCATTTCGCGAATCTGAAACACTGCTATCCGCGCGCTGTGCAGCCGACCAAAGTTCGTTGAGCTTCATCAATGCGGGCTCACAAATAGGTTCGCTAAGCGTGGCGACGCTTTCAATCTTGCAATGTTTACTCAGCGGAGTGAAGACCCCTTCCCCCTCGCGAACGATATAACATCCAACGTGGTGTTCCAACCTTGCCTTCGCGTCCGCAAATGCGCGCGTAGGCACATCGGTCGCGTGAAAAATCAGTGCGCACAAAAGCATTGCGCAATACACAAGGAACTGTGTTGAACCTAAGCTGAGCACGTTTATTCTCGTAAAAAGTAACAGTGATACATTGGTACGTGGATGTCAAATCCTGATGTAGATCGCGGCTACTTGCTTAGGTCGGCACTAAATTAAAACAATGATGAAGAAAAGAGCGCATCGCAGCAACGCTCGCGCCTGCAACGTTAACTAAAGAATGTAGAATGGCAAGAGGGCTTAGGTTTAGGCGTTAGAATACGTTTCATCCGCATTTGACATATCGAACTTGATATGTAACGTTTCGGGTCTTACTTTCTTAGGAGCGTTTCGATGTTTAGCTTATTTAGGTTTGGATCTTTTTTTGCCTTGGGGTTGTTGTTTAGCGCGTGTGAAAATAAGACCCTTGATGACACTGCGGCTAAAACGCAAGCTATCTCAGATGTGTCAGCATTTCAGTTTATGCCGGATGGTGGTGGCAACTGTTTGTTGGTCCATCGTGTTCCGTACATGCAGAACTGCGACAAGGCCAAACTGGGTGACGCTCATTGGGCGCTGATAGCAAACCTTCAGGGGATCGATGGACACTTAACGGACACAGTGAGCGATGTGAAGACAGCACAACGCGATGGATTTGTAACGATCACATTCGCTGGACGCGGGCTAAGTAAATTTGAAAGCCTGCGCTGCGGTTTTTTTGGCGACGACACGACGACGCTGATGCTTGAAGTACGCATTATCGTCATGGGTGTTTTTTGTGGCGACCCAACGAGCCAGGCAGGCGCCATTAGAACCTTTTCGCCCGACCTAAAGGGATTCTACTCGGCCCTGGAGCTCGCGCAGCCAAGTACAACGGCATGGTCCCTGCCCGACAAATTGAAGCGCGCAGGAATGTGTAGCGACTCAACCTCGCTCTTGCCGCAAAGTATTGAGGCTCTGAGTTGCTTGACGAAAACCGAGGAGTAAGGCGCCGACCCTGATGTTATGTCGCGTTAGGCGGGCAGTATTGCGTGTACAGATCTAAGAAGCGGTCAAGCAGTGTGTAGAGAGCAGACTGTTGGTCTTCATGGTTGGATTGAAAATCAGTAAACTCTGCTTGGCTACGAATGTTGGTGCAGCGGGTGATGGTCTGCAGTTTCAACAATCGTCGAGTGCTTTGGAAGGGATCAACTTGAACTTTGATCCAGCGCTCGAGCATGGGAACTTCGTTGTCGACAAAACCGATCGATATCGTCGTTTGGCTGGCGTTCATCACGGGAACCTGGTCAACCCATAGGCCGTGCGTCAACGTCGACGAGAACTCGAACGACTTTGCTTCGCAGGCGTCGATGAACTTGGGACACAGCGGCTCGTTTAAAACGTATGGTGTTTCACCCACACAGGTGTTTTCGTCTTTTTTTGTGTAGGTGGTTGGTTTGAATGTGCCGAGGCAATCAACGCGCGATTCGGGGGCCACATTTTCTTCAGCAGCCACTGAAGCCACTGGCGACCCATGAACGAATAAAACAATCACCGCTAAGAAGGTGTAAACTGAGCGCCGGGTAAGAAAGTACATCGATGAAGGAGTTATCATCGATTTTCTTAGGTGTCAATGACGATATAAACGCTTTAATGATTAGGCCTGAATCAGCTCAATCAGCACGCCTTGGCCACACAGGGGATGGTGCTCGTCGGCTTTGGGGTGGATGAAGCAGACTTTGTGTCCACCGCCACCTTCGCGAATGCCACCCGGGGTGAAGCGCATGCCTTGATGCGTGAGCCATTGGTGTGCGGCTTCGATATCGTCGACCCAAAGGCCGATATGGTTGAGTGGGGGAATGTCGACGCGGGGTTTGGCGTTCGGGTCAAGGGGTTGCATCAAATCGATTTGCACGTCGCGTTTGGCGTCGGAAAAATGGCCGCTCGCCTCGAGCACGTTTTCTTTGGGAATGTTGTGCTCGGCTTGGATGTCAAGACCGAGCATGTCAACCCATAAGTGTTTGAGCGCTTCGAGCGAGGCGCCGCCGATCGCAACTTGTTGTACGCCTAAGATTTTGAAGGGTCGTTTAAAATCAGCCGTCATGCGCAAAAGCATGCCCGAAGATGCACATAAGCTCAAGCTCGGCTAAGATGGGCACAGAATCGACCATGAAAAGCGCACTGACAGGCATCAAACCGACCGGCACACCGCATCTTGGCAACTACTTGGGCGCGATTCGCCCGGCGCTGAATCTTGCCGAACAATACAACGCGTATTTGTTTATTGCCGATTACCACGCGCTCACCTCGCTGCGTGATCCCAAAAAAATGCAGCAGTATGTTTATGATGTGGCGGCGACGTGGCTTGCGTGTGGCCTCGATCCCAAGAAGGTTTTGCTGTATCGCCAGTCGGCGATCCCTGAGGTGTTTGAGCTTGCGTGGATTTTATCGTGCGTGCTTGCCACGGGGCAGCTTGAGCGCGGGCATGCCTATAAAGACGCGCTTGAAAAAGGTGAGTCGCCCAATGCGGGCGTCTTTTATTACCCGGTGCTGATGTCGGCCGATATTCTTTTATATGACGCCGACGTGGTGCCTGTGGGCAAAGACCAGAAACAACACATGGAAGTGGCGCGCGATATCGCCGAGCGCGTGAACCACGTGTTTGGCGAAGGCACCTTGGTGGTGCCTGAGGCGCAGCTTTATGAAGCGCTTGCGGTGCCGGGTACCGACGGGCGCAAAATGAGTAAAAGCTACGACAACACGCTGCCGCTTTTTGCCGATGCGAAAACGACGAAGAATCATATTATGAAAATCGTAACCGGATCGGAAGCCCTTGAAGAACCCAAAACGGCTGAAGGCAGCACGGTGTACGAGCTTTATCGCGAAATTGCAGGCGACGAAAAAGCCAAAGAGATGGCGGCGAAATTGAAAGCCGGTGGGTATGGCTGGGGTCACGCCAAACAAGATTTGGCGCTCGCCTATGAAGAAAAGTTTGCACCGATGCGCGATGTTTACAACACGCTGCGCGCCGATGAAGCAAAGCTTGATGGCATTTTAGACGATGGCGCCGCGCGGGCCCGGGTTGTGGCCCACAAGGTGATCGCGCGCGTGCGACGGGCCGTGGGCATCGCTAAGTAGAAGAGCACTTGATTCTTCGGTGATACACGCTAGATCTGGGCACAGGTCTTTCGCTGATGAAGTTTGTTGTTGTTCTTAGACTACTCGCAAAGCTTGCCATGACGCTCGTCATTTGGGTTGGCTGCGAGCAACGAGACGCTGGATTGTCTCAGAGCACTGCGGCGACAACACATATTTGTCGCGCTCGGGTCAGTGTTGCGGTTAGTGGTCGCTATGCGTGTGAGTTTAGTGGCAACTTTATCAAGCGGGCCTGGGCAAACAAGCTTTTGCCGAGCGTGCTTGAGGGTTATGAGCCACTGGGTGGCGGGCAGGCTGGGTTCAAAAAGGTAGCGCTCGGTGAAGCGTCGCTCTTCGAGGATTTTCTTTGTAACTCTGGCAGTGAGGTTTTTGATTTGAACGCGAGAATTGCGGCATGCACAGCGCTTAAGTTACGAGCGAGTGCACAAGCCGACGAGGCGTGCAACACAGCTTATGGTGCGCTCGATACGCTTTGCACCAGGACGCTTTTTGCCACGTTTGAACCTGTTGAAAGCACAACTTGTGCGCATCGGGTCTTTTATAGTAATCCTGACGACCCGCACGAAGAAGCGTGCGCCGATTTACTGCGACAGGACAGCGAGGAGGTTCTGGTGTGTCCAAGCACAACTCCGTCGTCGGATACGCGGGGTGCTGATCATTAGCCTGGGTTGGTTTTGACCTCGCTATCAGTGCCCACACCTATCGCATTTTAAATAGGATTGTCGTCAAGCGAGGCACCATTAATCATGCTAAAGTTCCCGGCCTATGCTGGATATTCGTTCAATTGAAACCGACACCGATAGCGCGCGTGAAGCGCTAAAAAAGCGCGGCGAACATGTTGTGCAAGAACTTGAAAAGCTGATCGCACTGTCGAACGAGCGGCGCACGCTTGTCGCCAACGTCGAATCTTTTCGCGCGGCGAAGAATGCCGCGAGCGAGGCGATGGCCAAAATCGTTGACAAGAAGAGTGGAGAGTTCGATTCGAAGCGCATCGAACTCCGCGCAAAGAGCGATCAACTCAAGAAACTTGAAGACGATTTAAAGTTGAAAGAGGACGCGTTACGCGATTTTGCGATGCGCTTGCCGAACTTGCCCCACGATCAATGCCCGGTCGGTAGCGGCAGCGACGACAACAAAGAAGTGCGCGTGTGGGGCGAAAAACCGGTCATCGGGTCACCGCGCGATCATGTCGATATCGGCGAGAAGCTTGGGCTTTTTGATTTTGAGCGCGCGAGCAAAATCAGCGGGGCGCGTTTTGCGGTGCTCAAAGGCGCAGGCGCCAAGCTTGAGCGGGCGCTAGCGCAGTTCATGCTCGACCTGCATTCGCGCGAGCATGGCTACGTTGAGGTTTCACCGCCGGTGATCGTGCGTAAAAGTGCGCTCGAGGGCACGGGGCAACTGCCTAAGTTTGCTGAGGATTTGTTTAAACTTGAAGCGCTTAAAACCGAAGGCAAAGACGAAGAGACGCTCGAGCGCTATTTGATTCCCACGGCTGAGGTGCCGGTGACCAATCTGCATGCTGGCGAGATCTTAGATGGCGCGACGCTGCCGATTCGTTATACCGCGTTCACGCCATGTTTTCGTAGCGAAGCGGGTAGCTACGGCAAAGACACGCGCGGATTGATCCGCCAGCATCAGTTTCCTAAGGTCGAACTGGTGCAGTTTGTCGCTCCCGATCAGGGACTTGACGCATTGGAAAAGCTCACGATGCACGCCGAAGAAGTGCTGCGAAAGCTTGGGCTTCATTACCGTGTGGTTGAACTGTGCGGAGGGGATCTTGGGTTTGCTTCCAAGAAAACTTATGACCTTGAGGTGTGGCTGCCGGGGCAAAACGCCTATCGTGAGATCTCGAGCTGTTCGTGGTTCGGTGATTTTCAAGCACGCCGCGCCAATATTCGCTTTCGCGCGACGCGTGAAGCGAAACCAGAGTTTGTGCACACGCTCAACGGTTCGGGGTTGGCAGTGGGACGCGCGCTGGTGGCGGTGCTCGAGCAGTACCAACAAGCCGATGGCAGCGTTAAAGTACCCGAAGCATTGGTACCTTATATGCACGGCGAAACCCTTATTAAGGCATGAGCGCACTCAACATCGAACAAGGTAAGGCACTTGCGCCGTTGACCACGCTGCAAGTGGGCGGAGCCGCTCAGTATTTTGTCGAGTGCGAAAAGCGCGCACAGGTGCTTGATGCGTTGGCGTTTGCTGACGACAAAGGGCTTGGCGTCACGATTCTGGGCGGCGGGTCAAACGTTGTGATCGCCGATCGGGGTATCGAGGGATTGGTGATTAAGATCAACACGCGCGGTATTGCCGAAACGCGGGCTGATGACACGCTCATTGTAAACGCTGAAGCGGGCGAAAACTGGGATGCGTTGGTGCAGCACGTTGTCAACGAGGGCTACGCGGGCGTTGAATGTTTGTCGGGCATTCCGGGGCTGGTGGGCGCCACACCGATTCAGAATGTGGGTGCGTATGGCCAAGAGGTGGCGCAGACCATTGGCACAGTAGACGTGTTTGATCGGCTAACAAAACAAAGCGTCACCATGCGCGCGCAGGCGTGTGCTTTTTCGTATCGCGATAGTGTGTTTAAGCGTCAGCGCGATCGGTATGTGGTGCTTGGCGTGACGTTTCGGCTAACGAGAGCGTGTTCGGTGCCGACTTATAAAGAGCTGAACCAACGGCTTAGCGAACGTGGCCTTGAGATCACGGCCCCCAATGTTCGCCAGACCGTGATCGAACTTAGACGCGCAAAATCGATGATCGTTGACGCCGCGGACAATAATCACCGAAGTGTTGGATCGTTCTTTTTAAATCCGAATCTAACGAAGGAAGCGTTTAGTGCGCTTGAGGCACGGGTGCTGCAACAAAATAAGCAAGCGGACGAGATGCCACGCTTTGCCAACGCTGACGGCACTGTGAAAGTGCTTGCGGCTTGGTTGATCGAAAACGCAGGTATTAAAAAAGGCTTTCAAGATGGGCGCGTTGGAATTTCCACACGTCACAGCCTTGCGATCGTCAATCTAGGTGGAGCAAATGCGGAAGACATCGTCAGGTTGGCTAAACACGTACGCAGCCGCGTTTGGGATGTGTTCGGGGTGAACTTGGCGGTTGAACCGACGTTGATTAATCTTGCGTTGGTGTAGGCGCTGTTGCGTGTACGATACTGTAGGCTACAATGGCAGCTTTGGAGTTGTTGTATGGTGCGCTGGACTGCTTACCTTGGGTTGATTGTGTTTGTTAATGCGTGCGCGTTTGAGCCGTTGCTTGAAAACACCCAACAGAGCGCTGATGTCGCGGACATTAAGCTACTTCAGAGCGCGGATACTTTAGCCGTCACAGAGCAATGTTTATCCGCCACAACGTTGAGTGCAGAGTGCCTTGCACTTTTGCAGCTAGATGCAGAGGGCGTGCAGTGGGTGGACTGGTCGCATTTTGACGCACCCCAGGTTCAACCGAACCTAATCAAAGGCTTAACTCTGGCGAATGGTTATGCAACATTCGACATGCGAAGTTCGGCGGTTTCAGCACAACTGAATCAATACGGCTTTGTAGTCTCGCAATTTGATGAACAGGCGGTGATGCTGCGCGATGGTTGGTACAACACATTGAACGATCCGTCGGCGCTTGATGTCGCAACTTTTAGCACTGCTTGGCAGGCCCAACTGCGCACACATGTTAACGTCGATTTGCTGGTGCAAGCGCAGACTTCGCAAGCTTGGTATGCCGCTTTTACGCAACATGCGCGCGGGCTTCACTGTGAGGCGCTCGCAGGTGGTGCTGGCACATCGTTTGGTGAACTCGTCGTGATGCCAATGAAGTGTGCTGATTCTGCCCAGCCTAACGCTATCGCGCTCGTGCAGCCTAACGAGACCAAGACTTGGATCGTTGGATCGCTAACAACTCACCTGAACGACCCTGCTGCGTGGCAAATGGCTTACGTCGAGAAGACGCAGCAAGCGCTCATTTGGACACCCACCATCGATACCGATGCAGGGGCCTTCGAGCGTGCGAGCCCCTCAACGCGAGCAGTGGCACAACACGTCTGGCGTTTTCTGGGCGAGCTGTTCTCAGACGACTGCGGTGCCAGCTTGGTGCGTTTTGCGGAAACGGGCTTGATGGCTTTTAGTGTGGGCATGGTCTATGGATTGCTTCACGGCATTCTTCGCGTGGATACCATACCGGGCGTGATCGGCATACCGTTTAAGGCCGTCGATGCGTTGACTAATTTGGCCGACTTGATGATCGCCGCACTGTTCACTGTAGGTTTCTTGAAAAACCTGGCCGCAGGTTGTTTTCAAGGCCCCGAACTGTTGACCGTGATCGCGTTGATGGGGGTGCTCTTTATGGGTAACGTGGCGATACGAAGACGAGACACGTCGCAAAGTTACTAGCTACCTGCAGAGTTGTACATCGCTTCGGCGAGTGAATAGGCACTGTGCTCAAGTCGCTGCAGCGCCTCTCGAATGCTGTCAAGGTCGTTGCCTTCTTCAAGGAGCGACCGCAGGTTGGTGATGTCGTCTTGCACGGGGGCAAGCGCTTCTTCGCCGACCAACCCAGCGCATTCTTGTACCGCGCGCTCGCTGGTATAAAGCAGCGATTCGGCATTGTTCTTTAGCTCTGCAAATTCTTTTTTGCGCACATCGGTATCGCGCGCTTGTTCGGCGGTGCGAATGATGCTTTCGACCTGCTCGGTGGTCAGACCGCTGCCTGCCACAATGCTGACGTTCTGCGAGCGACCCGTGCCTAGATCTTTGGCGCTGACGTTGACGATGCCGTTGGCGTCAATGTCGAAAGTGACTTCGATTTGCGGTACGCCGCGGGGTGCGGGCAAAATTGGCGAAAGTTCGAACTTCGCAAGCGTTTTGTTGTCGCTTGCCATTTCTCGCTCACCTTGAAGCACGTGCACGGGCACGAACGACTGGTTATCGACGCTGGTGGTGAAGATTTCTTTGGCTTGGGTGGGCACGGTGGTGTTGCGTTGAATCAGGCGATGAAAAATGCCGCCGCCGACCTCGACGCCTAAACTGAGTGGCGTGACGTCGAGCAACAGCACTTCTTCAACTTGGCCGCTCATGGCGGCACCTTGAATGGCAGCGCCTACGGCGACCACTTCGTCGGGGTTAACTTTTTTGTTGGGCGATTTTCCAAAATATTCGCTGACTACTTTTTGCACGAGCGGCATACGCGTCATGCCACCGACAAGCACCACTTCGTCGATATCCGACACCGATAGCTTGGCATCAGCCAGTGCAATGCGGCAGGGCTCGAGCGTGCGGTGTACCAGATCACCGACCAGCGCTTCCAAATCCGAGCGCTTGAGCGTTTGAATTAGATGCTTGGGACCCGTGGAATCTGCCGCGATGAAAGGCAGATTGATTTCTGTTTCAAGCGAGCTTGAAAGCTCTTTTTTGGCACGTTCACACTGTTCACGAAGTCGCTGCACGGCGGCTTTGTCTTTTGACAGATCGATGCCTGTTTCTGCCAAAAATAACTTGGCAGCGTGATCGACCAATGTTTGATCAAAATCTTCACCACCCAGGTGCGTGTCGCCGGATGTCGAGCGCACCTTGAAGACGCCATCGACAATCTCGAGGACCGAAATATCGAAGGTGCCGCCGCCTAAGTCGTAAACTGCGATTTTTTGACCGGCTTTTTGCCCAAAGCCGTAAGCAACGGCCGCAGCGGTGGGCTCGTTGATAATGCGTTTAACATCGAGGCCCGCGATTTGACCCGCAACGCGCGTCGCTTGACGTTGGGCATCGTCAAAATAGGCCGGCACTGTCACAATCGCGTCGGTGACTGTGGCGCCTAAATAGTCTTCAGCGATCTTTTTCATCGCGCGTAAGATTTCGGCCGACACTTCCTGGGGCGATACAAGCTTGCCACCCAGTTTAACCCACGCATCGCCATTGTCGGCGGCAGCAATTTCATAGGGCACCAAGGTTGCATGGCTTTGCACCTCGTGGGCGTCAACACGGCGGCCCATCAAGCGCTTGACGGCAAATATGGTTTGGTCGGGACGTGTGGCGGCTTGGCGTTTGGCAGGATTACCGACGGTGCGCGTGCCGTCTTCGTGTTGGCTCACCACGGAGGGTGTCGTACGGCTGCCTTCGTTGTTTGGAATCACCACAGGCTCGCCATTCGTATCAATGAAAGCGACGCATGAGTTAGTTGTTCCAAGGTCTATGCCGATTGTCGTAGCCAAAAATTACCTCCAAATAGCACTAAGCAAAGATGTCTGTATGCACTAGCTCGATCACGAAAGATTTTGCCTCGAGGGGTCGGATGTTTCGTCGTCTAAGTTAGCCCCCGGTGCAATGGTTTTGGCCGGCGCGCGGGCGACCACCACCATGGCGGGGCGAAGCAACCTGTCGCCAAAGCGGTAGCCAGGTACCAGTTCACTGACAACGATGCCTGGTGGATGATCGATGGTCTCGAGCTGTTGCAGCGCATCGTGTACCGAGGGGTCGAAGGGTTGCCCCACAGCGGCAATGCGCTCGAGACCCACACGCTGACCGACATCGTCAAACATGCGCAGCACCATTTCAACACCTTGAACGATCGCTTTGATGTCTTGCGCTGAGGTGGCCGCGTCGATCGCGCGTCCCAGATTGTCAAAGACCGGAAGCATCTCTTTTAAGATGTCTTCTTTGGCGCGACGCACGGCGTCATCTTGATCGCGGCGTGAGCGTTTGCGATAGTTGTCAAAATCGGCAGCCGTACGCAAGACTTGGTTGCGAAGTTTATCGCGTTCGTCTTCGAGCGCTTTAAGTTGCGCTTCGATGGTGTTGCTGCTGCTGGTGGCCTCGGGAGGAAACGATGTGCCAGCCGACGGCGGATCGGTTTGCGAAGCGTCGTCGTTCGGCCCGAGGCTCTGCGTTCCTGACACAGGCCTCTCCCAGCTTTGCGCACTATTTTCCGCGTCGGGGGCCGCGGCCCGCGTGCTGGCTTTACTTGAGTTATGGGTGCTCATGTTCTCCGTGGAGGATTGAAAAATTGGGTCAATTATAACCTGATCGGCTCGCGATAAACAATCTTCGAGCATGCTTGAGACCAAATTAATCACGGTTTAGACCGCACACAACCCTTGAAAAACGCTCAGTCGTTGTCGTTTCCGCGCCGTTTATTGGCCACCGCCTCACCCAGTGCCTGCGCCGTAAAGCTTACTATCGGGATGACCTTGGCATAATCGATGCGGGTTAAGCCAATAACCGCCACGGCACCCCCACTGGGGTCGTATGCAGCCGAAATGACACTCACGTCATCGACACCTGCCAAATTGGCTTCCGCGCCGATGGCGATGTTGAGGCCTTTGGCCATCATGGTGCGATCGAGCAGATCGACCAGTTGAGCCTTGTCCTCAAATGTGCGCAAGAACTGCTTGATTTTCTCGGCGTCCGCAAATTCGGGATGCTCGAAGAGCTTGTCTTGCCCTTCTATCACGAGGCTACCACCTTCGCGCGGACCTTCCGCGATCACTGCTTCGAGCAGATCGAGTGAATATTGCTTGAGCTGTTGGTAGTTGCCGCGCTCGCGCTCAATCTGCTCGGCCAAGGTGCTGCGAACTTGCGCCAGCGTGTGACCGGCGATTAGTTCATTAAGATAGTTGTGCAAACGATCGAGTTCGCTTGGGCTTAGCGCTTGCGCGAGCTTAATGACACGGCTTTCGGCATGGCCCGATTCAGCCACCAGCACCGCCAACATTTCGCCCTCGCGCAAAGGCACGAATCTGAGTTGCTTGAGTTTTTCGCGCTCTAGTTTGGGAAGACTCACCACAGCAACTGTGCCTGCAAGCGAGGAAAGCAGCTTGCCTGCTTCACGCATGCTTTGCTCGTCGGGACTTAAGCTCTGCATACGTGAGAAAATCGCGCTGCGATCCACGTCGTCAAGATCGTTGGTCTTAACGAGCGCATCGACAAAAACCCGAAATCCGTATTCGGTAGGCACGCGGCCCGAGCTCGAATGGGGTTGTCGCACCAGGCCCATGTCTTCAAGGTCGGCGAGCACATTGCGCACGGTGGCGGCTGAAAGTTCAATGCCGTAACGTGTGGTCAAACGCCGCGAACCCACGGGTTCACCCGTGGCAATATACTCGGTGATTAACGTGTATAAAATGCGGCGCGAACGTGCGTTAAGTCGCGACGGCGGCGCTGAAAGGCTTGAACTACTGCTCACAGTCTAATTGGACTCGGTTTAGGTGCGCTCTGTCAAGCACTAGTATATGAAGCAAGATGAGGTGCGCGGGGGATTGGTCAAACCCGCTCACTAAGCG
>JBGAKI010000114.1:0-5519 GCA_044224525.1 Polyangiales bacterium
TTGTTCATCGATCGGTTTGGTGAAATTTCGTTTGTTTCCGACTCGTTGCTCGTTGCATTGTTTGATTTTCCCGACAAGGCAGGCCGCCCTTCCTTCGAACATTTGCTACGTTCGAACTATGAATGGTTGGTTCCTGTTCGTGTTGAACTGAGCAAGGATGCCGATGTGCAAAAGGTGCTGAATCAGTTGCGGTTCGCGCGCGGCTACGCGGTGCCTTCGGTCAACTATGTTGAACGACGGGTTGCCAAAAAGAAGCCGATTTACGAAATTGATCTGCCACTCTCTGCGTTGCGTGGTTTCTCCAAACGTTTTGCAGGCGTCGTCTCGGTAAACCCTGTGCAGACGCACCCGCAGACAAACTAGGGCACCGCGTCGGTCCGTACGTCGTGTGAACGATACCGCCACAGGTTTCATGGGCCTTGCCGAGTTCAATTGACCGCTTTCTGCGATGAGTTCGCCGCTGAACTTGTTGCAGATTCGAGATTTGTGCTACAACCTCGCGCTACAGGTCCATATATGAATATCCACGAGTATCAAGCGAAAGATATTTTTCGCTCCTATAATATCCCCGTTCCCAAGGGTATCGCGGCGCTCAGCGTCGATGAAGCTGCTAAGGCCGCTGAAAAATTGATCGCCGACACCGGCAGCGACGTGGTCGTCGTGAAGGCGCAGATCCATGCTGGTGGTCGCGGCAAGGGCGGCGGCGTCAAGGTGGTCAAAGGCGCAGCGGCGGCAAAAGAAGCCGCGCAAAAGTTGCTAGGCATGCAACTCGTAACCCACCAAACAGGGCCAGCTGGAAAAAAGGTTGAGCGATTGTTGGTTGAACAGGGCGTGGACATCGCCAAAGAGCTTTACCTAGCGGGCGTGGTTGACCGCGAAACGCGACGTGTGGTGTTGATGGCGTCCACCGAGGGTGGCGTGGATATCGAAGAAGTCGCGGCGAAGACACCCGAGAAAATCTTCAAGGTCGCGATCGACCCTGCAGCGGGCTTTCAGCCTTATCAAGCGCGTCAACTGGCTTACGCCCTTGGGCTCGACAATGCCGCCAACAAAGAGTTTTGTGTACTGGTCGACAATCTTGTTAAGCTATTTATCGAGCAAGATTGCTCGATCGCAGAAGTCAATCCACTTGTTGTGACCAAGTTTAACCACGTGATCGCGCTCGATGCGAAGGTGAACTTCGACGAGAACGCAGAGTTTCGTCATAAGAACTGGAAAGAACTTCGTGATTTGAGCGAGGAAGATCCAGCGGAGACCGAAGCCAAAGCCGCCGGACTAAACTATGTGCAGCTTGACGGCAATATCGGCTGCTTGGTGAATGGTGCCGGTCTTGCAATGGCCACGATGGACATCATCAAGCACTACGGTGGCGAGCCCGCCAATTTCTTAGATGTGGGCGGCGGCGCAACCAAAGAAGCGGTAACCCAGGCGTTTCGCATCATCTTGAAATCGCCTTCGGTAAAAGGGATTTTTGTAAACATCTTTGGCGGCATTATGAAATGCGACATCATCGCGCAGGGCGTGGTGGCTGCTACACGCGAGCTCGGTTTAAAAGTTCCCGCGGTGGTGCGCCTTGAAGGCACCAATGTTGAAGAAGGGCGCCGCATTTTACAAGAATCAGGTTTGGCGATTACGCCGGCCTCGACGATGGAAGATGGCGCCAAGGCCATCGTTAAACTGGTTACTAAATAGAGAGTCAAAGATATGGCGATCCTAGTTAACAAAAATACACGCGTTGTGGTGCAAGGCATCACCGGTAGCGCTGGCAGTTTCCATGCCGAGCAAATGCTTGCTTATGGCACACAGGTCGTGGCTGGCGTCACGCCAGGCAAAGGTGGTCACAAAGTGTTCGGCTCAGTGCCCGTCTTCGACACCATGGCCCAAGCCGTTAAACAAACCGGCGCCAACGCATCATGCATTTTCGTGCCGCCACCTTTCGCGGCAGACTCTATCCTCGAAGCCGCCGAGGCAGGCATCGAGCTTATCGTTTGCATTACTGAAGGCATTCCCGTCATTGATATGGTGCGGGTACGTCGCGTGTTGGACACCAAGCCAAACATTCGCTTGATCGGGCCTAACTGCCCCGGCGTCATCACACCCGGACAATGCAAAATCGGCATCATGCCTGGTCATATTCACAAAGCAGGTAACATTGGCGTCGTGTCACGCAGCGGTACGCTTACCTACGAAGCAGTGGGTCAACTTAGCGCGCTGGGCATTGGCCAAAGTAGCTGCGTAGGCATCGGTGGTGATCCTGTAAACGGAACTGACTTTGTCGACGTGTTGAAGCTTTTTAACGAAGACGCGGACACACACGGCGTCATCCTGATCGGCGAAATCGGCGGCAATGCCGAAGAGCGCGCTGCCGACTACATCAAAGCACATTTCAAAAAGCCGGTAGCCGCATTTATCGCGGGCGCCACGGCCCCTCCAGGACGTCGCATGGGTCATGCCGGCGCAATCATTTCGGGCGGTTCTGGAACCGCTGAAGAAAAATACAAAGCGCTCAAAGCGGCGGGTGCTGCAATTTCACCGACCCCATCGCACATGGGCAGCACACTCAAGTCGCTGCTTAAATAAAAACCGCGCTTAGACTAGAAAGGCAAGGATGTTATGGCAAAAGAGAGAACATTTGCGATCATTAAACCTGACGCAGTTGAAAAAAAGCACATCGGCGAAATTCTCGCATTGATCGAAAAATCGGGTCTCGACATCTTGGCGATGCGCAAGACGCACTTGACGCGCTCACAAGCTGAAGGTTTTTATGCTGTACACAAAGAGCGCCCCTTCTTTGGTGAGCTCGTCGACTTTATGGTACGTGGCCCCGTGGTGCTTTTGGCACTTGAAGGCGACAACGCCGTCAAACGTTGGCGCGACTTGATGGGTGCTACCGACCCAGCGAAGGCAGATGCTGGCACCGTGCGTAAGCTTTTTGGTGGCAGTATTGGCGAAAACGCGACCCATGGTTCGGACGGCCCGGACACGGCGCGCTTTGAGCTCGGCTTCTTCTTTCCAGGTTACGAGATTCTGTAAAGCGCCATGAGCGAGGTACACGGCGCATTAAAGCAGGCCATCGAAGCAGCGTTCGCCGATCGCGCGCTGCTTGCTCAACCGCAATACAAAAACGCGGTACTTGAAGTGCTCGCGTTGCTCGACAAGGGCGAACTGCGGGTTGCCTCCCCACCCAGCACGACCGATGGCGAGTGGACCACCCACGCCTGGGTTAAGCAAGCCATCTTGCTTTACTTTGGCGTTGCGCAGATGCAAAAAATCGAGATTGGCCCTTTTGAGTTTCATGACAAGATCCCGCTCAAAAAGGATCTCGACAAAGCCAATGTTCGCGTCGTGCCGCCCGGCGTAGCGCGTTATGGTTCATTCTTAGAGCCGGGCGTGGTGGTGATGCCCGGTTACGTCAACATCGGTGCGCGCGTGGGTGCAGGCTCAATGGTCGACACTTGGGCAACAGTAGGCTCTTGCGCCCAGATCGGTAAAGATGTGCACCTGGCAGGCGGTGTAGGCATCGGCGGCGTGCTTGAGCCCCCAGGCGCCACGCCGGTCATCATCGAAGACGGTGCTTTTGTGGGGTCGCGCGCGATTGTCGTCGAAGGCGTGCGCGTCTGCCAAGAAGCAGTGCTTGGGGCCAACGTGGTATTGACCGCGTCGACGCAAATTATCGATATCACCGGCGCCACGCCGGTTGAAATGAAGGGCATCATCCCGGCGCGTTCGGTGGTCATTCCAGGCACGCGCACCAAAAAGTTCCCTGCAGGCGAATACCAGATCCCGTGCGCGCTGATCATCGGCAAACGTTCAGAAAGCACCGATCGCAAGGTGTCGCTTAACGCGGCACTGCGCGACTTTTCGGTGGCCGTCTAGGCTTACGCGCTTGCCAGCCTTACGCACTGCGTAGCGGCATCAGATGCGGCGTGGTAGTGGGCGTTGCGCTCTCTTGTTCAAGCTCACTTTCATCGTGTGCGTCAAGCGTTTCGCCATGCTGACTCAAATCCAGGCCCACCAACTCGTCGTGTTCAGATACGCGAAGTGGTATGACGCGATTGGTTATCTGATAAAGCACGTAAGACACGCCAAAGCTAAACGCGCTCACCACAACAAGCGCAGCGAGGTGTTTTAAAAAAGTATCGTTGTGACCAAAAATCAACCCTTTGTCTTGCGCAAACACGCCAGTAAGCACCATGCCCACCATACCGCCTACGCCATGACAGGGAAACACATCCAGGGTGTCGTCGATCGTCGACTTGCTTTTCCAGTGCACTGCAACGTTGCTAACCACACTTGCGACCACACCCACAATGATGCTGTCAGCAATACTGACGTAGCCCGCAGCTGGCGTCACCGCAACAAGACCCACCACCGCACCAATGCAGCCGCCAAGGGCCGACGGGTGGCGACCGCGCAGCACGTCAAAGGCGAGCCATGACATCATCGCCGCGGCCGATGCCGTGTTCGTCGTGGCGAACGCCAGTACGGCGCTTTCATTGGCCGCCAGCGCGGAGCCCGCGTTGAAACCAAACCAACCAAACCAAAGCATGCCTGTGCCAAGCAACACATAAGTGATGTTGGCCGGTGTATGCTGTGCATTCGCTTGGTGATTCTTGCGAGGTCCAAGAAAAAGAGCGCCTGCGAGCGCCGCAAGACCCGCAGACATATGCACGACGGTGCCGCCGGCAAAATCGAGCACCCCCCATTGACGCAAAAATCCGTCAGGATGCCACGTCGAGTGCGCAAGCGGACAGTATACAAAAAGACTAAAAAGCACAATGAACACCAAATAACTTGAAAAACGGACCCGTTCAGCAAAGGCGCCCGTAATCAACGCAGGCGTAATAATCGCGAACTTGAGTTGAAAGAGCGCAAAAATTAGCAAAGGGACCGTGGGCGATAACGCGGCGTGGGGCGCGCCGCCTACACCACGCATCATAAAATAGGTAAGCGGATTGCCAATCACGCCCCCAAGGCTTTCGCCAAAACATAAACTAAAACCCACTGTCACCCATATTAAACTTACGACACCCAGGCACACGAAACTCTGCAACATGGTCGAAATAACATTGCGTGCGCTAACCATGCCGCCATAAAAAAACGAGAGCCCCGGCGTCATCAAAAGCACGAGCGCGCTGGCGGTTAACATCCAAGCTGTGTCGCCAGTGTTAATTGCTTGTTGTGCCTCAGCCGCACTTTGAGGTAATCGATGAGAAACAATGACGGCTAACACAAGCGCAGCGAGCGCCCCTGCGGCGATGATCTTACCCTTCATGCACAAACCTCAAATGGTTAGAGACCCCAGTGTTATACGTCGAGCGACAGCAACGATTCAACCTCGCAGGGGTCTTTTTACCAAGCCTTCGTCACGTGTTAACCAAACCGAAACAATCGGTGCCATAAGCCGCACATAAACGGACTGAGCGTGAGTCAAACGTCTGGGCGCGGGTGCGGTCCGACGAAGGGGGGCGGGAGCGTAGGCGCAGTTCAGCCGGAGCGAGCGGGACCCGCCTGAGGAG
>JBGAKI010000115.1:0-5430 GCA_044224525.1 Polyangiales bacterium
GATTTCCTTTACATCGCTAAACTCTAAAACACCGTCGCGGAAGCAATACTGTTTATCAGGGCCCGGTGCTTGATAGCTCGGATGTTGCTCGGTAAGGACCGTGTCTAATACGAACCTGAGCAAATCCGGGTTCTCTTGAATGTCGACAACGAAGCTGTCTTCTAGATAGATGTTCTCAAGACCAGATAGCTCATAGTATGGTCGCTCGGTCATCTTTTACCTTTCAATATCATAGTCTATTGGAACATGATTTCCAGGTGATTCCCTACCCACTTTATTGCCCCAGGGATCGATGAGTTCGTCGTTCGAATTGCGCAAAGATATATGCGGATCTTGGCTGCCAGGAGTGCGCGGACTACCGCGCTTGATCGTAACTCGCTCTACTCCGGCATCGTCAAAGTATTTAATGGGCCCGGTCGGCTTCTTAATTCGTTGCCATCCACTTTGCGCAGCCCAGCTTTCAATTTCGGTTGCTTTGGCAACCTTGCCACTTTCAAAAAGTTCGGTCAGGCCTTTGACTTCAGCGGCATAGGGACCACGCGTCGCGTTGGTGACGTATTTTGCAAACTTGCCAAAATCGCCTAGTTCATCGGCACCCTTTATCATTGCACCGAGCACGCCTGCCGCACCGAGCACTGGCAGAACACCGAGTGCGCGCTGCCACCACTCTAGTTCTTTTTGTGTGATCATGTCTTTGCCGGTGATGGCTTCGACGATGCCTTTGATTGGGCCAAGCGGGCTAAAATCTAGGCCCAGACTCACGAGCGCTGCCAGTGTGCCAACACCCGCTATGGCCGCCAGGCCAGCGCGCAGCGAGCTGTAACAATCGCTGAGGCTTCCGCAGTTGTCGGCGAACGCCATGCCGGGCCACGCCAACGCAACAAGCCCTACTATCAGCAGACCGCGTTGTTTCATGACGCGTGCTCCTGCCGTTGCATGGCGCGGCTGCTTGGCGTGAGCACGTGAAAGATAATGAGTGTGACGGCGGTCATCAGCAGGAAAGGACGAAAACTTTCGCCCCAACTGTGCGCCAAGAACCATTGCGAGATCGTGTAGCTAAGCGTCATGGCGACGATCCAACGCAAAAGAAGTGGTAAGCGCGCTAGCTTGGGTGGAAGCATCGGTACGCGTAATAAACGCACGACTTGCAGCGTTATAATGAGGCCCGTCATCGCAATTGCATCGAACCAACTGCTGTACATGCCCGCAAGAAGCAGCGTAGACCACGCAGCTCGCAGGGGTATGATCAACCATTCTTTGATGACTGACCCGTTGAAGGTTGCGCTAAGTTGCTGGTTAATGCGGTCTTCAACTGGTTTTAGATAAACGCTCCAACTCTCGCGCGACGCGGCCATCACTTGTAGGCTGATGCGCAGCGCCGAAGCCATGGCGACGAGGGTCAAAATATAGATGCTCTGAGTCTGCAGTGCGCTCATTGCGTTGACCGGTGGCGAGGAGCCTTGCCAGGTAAACATTGGGCGAATAAGCACCGGCACAGCGTTGATCCATAAGAATACTAGCCCGACGTTGACGATTACATAGAGCACGATCAGAATCGCAGTGCGTAAGCTTTTGGCACGGATGCGCAATAACCAAGGCTGCGTGAGCAGTTGTTTGGTCAGCTGTGAGGTGGTGAGCAGGAGCCAGCTCAGTAAGCCATATTGAATGGCGAGTGGAAAAACTTGTCGACTAACATCGACCAACGCTGACGCTACGCTCGTATCGGGCTTGGTGAATGCGTCGAAGAGCGTTTTGAGGATAGTATACCGGCGTGCGAGATCGCCCACTACAAATCCAATCAAGAGACTTGCGCCAAAGCGCGCGCTAAGTGTGCCGACAAACGCTGCAACCATCAGCAAAGTAAGCGATTCAGAAAACACCATCTCATAACCGAGCGATGTGAACCCAACCAGAAGGCCAAGCGCGCATAAACCCATCGGCATAAGCAGCGAAAAGAACGGGTAGCGTAGCCACACCAGTCCATCGAGCCATGTCAGCGACCAACTCACTGAAAAGAATCGCAACGCAAGCGATGGCCAGCACCAGCATCGCTGGGCAAGTTTTAAGGCAACATGCGTTTGAAGTTGTTCAGACATCCGTTGCGGGTGGTTGACGGTGCATGAGGTGTTGAGCCACAAAACCCAATACTAGCCCGTACACCACATGACCTAGAAACGAAACCTGCAAAAACTCATTGAAAACCTTAATGTTGAGCCAACCGGGGTAGATTGTAACCATGCAGACTTCTAAAAACAGCGCCCATAACACCCCTGCCCAAGCGCCACGTTCGGCCCACCATAGGCTATAGGCCGTAGCAAAGCCCAAACCGTTGGCCAGGTGATAAAAAATTCCGGCAACCACGAGAAGCGCGCCGCCTTGTGCGTAACCTGTAAGTGCTTTGCCAAAGACCAAAAAAATATCAAAGGGCCAAAAACGCAAGTCGAAACTCTTTATCAAAAGATAACGCGAAGCGTCATATGCCAACGTAGCCAGAAAGCCAGCCTGAAGACCCACGCTGACTCGCTGTTTTAGCAGGCGCCGAGTCGAAGAGGACGCCCTCGACCAAATCAACCAGGAAAAGATCAACGCTGCGCTCAACAAAACAATAAGTGTGAGTGCAAGCGAGATCCCCGAGAGAACATAAATCACAAGCGCCGCGCCGGTTGAAAGAAAGATTGGTGCTAAAAAGCGCGGCACTGAATGATCTTGTTTTTGCATCTGCTCAAGCCAACCATAGCGGCGTTCATTGGATCAAACAATGTGCTCGGCTACGGCAAATGAGGTCTAACGAAGCGACTCGAGGCGTTTGCGGATCTCAAATGCGAGCGTGCCTTTGGCATCAGCCAGTGCGGCTTCAAGGCGGGCTTGGGCGTCGTCTTTTTTGCCTGACGCGAGCAAGGCATCGGTGTAAAGCAGCAACGCGCGCGCTTCATCGGGCGCCATGCGCAAGGCTTCTTCGGCGGTGTGCGCTGCGCCCTCGCCGTCTTTGAGCGCTAGGCGCGCGCTGGCCAAAGCAAGCAAGGTCTCAACGCGCAGCATGTCACGTGTGGGCGTAATGGTTTGTTTGTCGATTAGGGTGCCAGCTTGACGCAATGCGTCGGTTGCGGGCTGTGCTTCGCCTGCGCCCAAGCGCGACACGCCCAGTAAATAGTGAACGACGGCGTCGTCGGGCAAAAGTTGCGTGGCTTGTTCGAGTACCCGTGCAGCGTTTGTGAATGAGCCCATCGCAGCCTCGATACGGCCGAGCTCTTTGTGGGCGTTGGCGTCGCTTGGATCGTCGATCACGCGTTGCCTGAGCACGCGACGCGGATCAAAAAGCGGCGATGTCAGCTCGCGACGGCGCGCGAGCGTTGCGGGTCGCTGCCAGAACCAAAGCCAGACGAGACCCACGCTAGAATAAAACGCAATGGCGAACTCGCCCCAGTTGTGACCCATCGCGTTGAGCTCGCGACGCATGATGGCAAAGTCGCCGGCGTTCGCGACAAGCGAAAAAAGCGGATATACCACCAAGCCAAGCGCCATCAGAATGCGCGCGGCCTCAAGGCCAAGCCAATGACGCGCGGCGTTATGCATGCCGCGCCATGCGTACAGAAAACATGCCGCGCCCATGGCCACTGACACGAGATTACCAGCGAGCGCGACCGCCGTAAGCTGTGCATGACCAAGCGCCGGATGTGCAGCAGGTTCCACATAACCCCAGTAAAAGAAATAGTGAAACGATGCGACGCGACCGCCAAATAAAAGGACGGTCGCTGCGTGTGCGGCTTCATGACAAGCAACCACCAAGGGCGCCACCAAATAAAATGCCACACCCGAGATGAGTCCGCGGTCATGAGACGTAAAGTGATCATCAAAGGTGTCGGCGCCTGCCTTATAAAGGCGGTAGACAAGCATCAAGGCGAAACCCAGATAAACAAGCGACAAAAGGTTTAGTAGTTGTTCCATCACCACTCTAACAATGAGCCTTATTATTAGCCCAGGATAAGCCCAGCCACGCAGGCGCTGATGAACGAGGCCAAGGTGCCACCAAGCATGGCGCGAAACGCCAACTGTGCAAAGTCGGTGCGCCGCTCGGGCACGATGGTTGTAAGGCCGCCGATTTGCACGCCGATCGAGCCGAAATTGGCAAAACCACAGAGCGCATATGTTGCGAGCAACGATGCGCGCGGCGAGATTTGGTGCGCGCCAATCATGTCGCTCAAGCGCACGTAGGCGACGAACTCGTTGAGTGCCATGCGCTGACCTAAAAGCTCAGCGACCACAAAACAATCTTTAAGGGGTACCCCCATCACATACGCTGCGGGCCAGAATACGTAGCTAAGCAAACGTTGTAAGGTCCAGCCATCAACAAAAAAACCGATCACGGCGTTGGCCATGGCCACCAGCGCAATCAACGCGACGAACATGGCGCCGACGCTTAGCGCAATATGCATGCCATCAAGCGCACCTTTGGTGAGTGCGCCCACTGCATTGACGTCTTTTTGCTCGCGACTGATCGCCATGGTGGTGAGCGCGGGGTCTTTTTCGGTTTCGGGCAAAATGATTTTGGCGATCACAAGTCCAATCACGGCATTGATAATGCTTGCCGTGATCAGGTGGCTGCCGATGCCCGGAAAATGCCGATTGAGCATTCCCACATACGCGGCGAGCACGCTGCCCGACACGGTGGCAAAACCGCCGAGCATGATGCAAAGCAACTCAGAACGCGTCATGTCCTTAAGGTAAGGGCGCACCATAAAAGAGCCTTCGACCTGGCCCATGAAAATGGTGGCAACGTTGGACAATGTTTCTGGCCCTGAGGTGCCGAGCGTGCGCCTAAGGCCCCAAGCCAACCCGCGCACGATGTACTGGACCACTCCAAAATAGTTGAGTAGCGCCATCAGCGAGCAGATGAAAACAATTGTTGGCAGCACGTTCAGTGCGAAAGTGAAGGTGCTGGTGGCGTAGGTGCCAAACAGGAACTTTGAGCCCTCTTGGCTAAAATCGAGCACGCGGTTCACCCCGCGACCAAGCTGAGCAAAGAACCAAACGCCGGCTGGGCTTTTGATCATAAAGGCGGTCAATGCGATATGCAGCCCCACCCCCCAACCAATGGTGCGCCAGGGCATGTTTTTGCGCTTATAAGAAATCAGCCACGCGACGCCTAAAAAGACGGCAATTCCGAGCAATGATCTGAGACGATCGGGCATAGAAACCCTGCACTATGACCTTGTGACCGTGAGCGCGCCACTGGTTAAAAGCACGCTTTATTGCTTGAGTGGGCGTGCATGATTGGCTATACCACTGCGTTGCAACCGGAGGAGTGGCCGAGTGGTTTAAGGCAGCGGTTTTGAAAACCGCCGTACTGGCAACGGTACCGGGGGTTCGAATCCCTCCTCCTCCGCTGATACTCGCAAAACGCAAGCGTTTTGCTTAAAGCTCGTACTCGCA
>JBGAKI010000026.1:0-36791 GCA_044224525.1 Polyangiales bacterium
CCTCCCAGACCTGGGCCCGGATAAAACGGCGTAAAACCAAAGGGTTTGGTGGCTGCAGCATCGATGACTTCCCAGGTGTCAAGGCCCAGCTTTTCACACATCAAAGCCACTTCGTTAACCAGGCCGATGTTTACAGCGCGAAATGTGTTCTCGAGAAGCTTCACCATTTCGGCGGCGTCAGGACTCGACACCGGAACGACCGTATCGATTGCTTGGTTGTACAAAGCACGCGCTACCTTGAGGCATTCAGGGGTCATGCCGCCGATGACCTTGGGTGTGTTTTTGGTTTGCCAAACTTTATTGCCGGGATCGACGCGTTCTGGCGAGAAGGCCAAAAAAACGTCTTTGCCGATTTCAAAACCCGCTGCCTGCAGTTTGGGGGCAATCAGTTCACGTGTGGTGCCCGGATAGGTCGTAGACTCGAGCACGATGAGCATGTCTTTGTGGGCGTGTTTTGCGATTGAATCGGTGGCATCCAGAATATACGATACGTCTGGATCTTTTGTTTTGCGCAAAGGTGTGGGCACGCAGACGATGATGGCGTCGCTTTTGGCGATGCAACTTGGGTCGGTGGTGGCTGAGGCCTTACCTGCTTTAACCAGGGGCGCCAGTTCGCTTGAAGGGATGTCTGCAATATAAGACTCGCCTTTGTTAAACAAGTCGACCTTCTCGGCGCTCTTGTCGAGTGCGGTCACATTGAAGCCGGCTTTGGCGAACTCTACGACGAGCGGTAACCCAACGTAGCCTGCGCCAATGACAACAAGTTTAGCCTGACGATTATTGATTTTGTCGATTATCGTGGACATCGTTCCTCTTTGGAGTGGGCCTCGTGTTTTTGAGACCCACGTTTTAGTACGAATCTAAGAAACCGCAAAGTTTACGAGGGATCGGGGGTTGTCGGCGAATAGCGTATTGGTTGCCTGATCGCCAATCCGGTTCTGTAAAAAGCGGATGGCCTGGCCGACTTCGCCAAGATCCTCGGGTTTATGAGCATCAGAGCATGCCGCAAAATAGTGCCCGCCGTCTAAGAAGCGCTCGGCTTGTTGCTGGGGCCCACGGCCATATTTGCCGGTTAATGACATGACGTCGAGCAGGAACGGGTAGCCAGCGTCGCGCATGGCCAGCAGCGCCTTTTCGCCCGACTCGTCGAATCCGTAGCGCTCTGGATGCGCGATCACTGGCAAAAGACCTTTGACGCGCATCGCGAATAAAAAGCGATCGATACCGATCGGCAAACTGCCATAAGCAAACTCAACTAAGATCGCTTTGTCGCCCGGATAAGGCAATACCTGTTGTTCGGCAGACAGTTCGACGAAGTACTCATCGAAGAAATGCTCGGCCGACAACACGAGTTGTGCTTGAATGCCGGCGTCTTGGGTGTCGATGAGAAAACGTTCGAAATAAGGGGCGAGTGTCGAGCGTTTGTTTTTAGGCCACATCGTGGGGCGAATATGGGGCGTGGCGACAATGGTCGAGAAGCCAAGTTCGTAAAGGCCATTGATGAGCGCGACGCCTTCTTCGGACGTTCGTACCCCATCATCGATTGCCGGCAAATAGTGGCAATGTAGATCAATCCAGTTTTTCATGATTCATTTCATCAAGCAGCGAAAGCAACGTTTCGCGCGAGTTGAGGCTTGGCTCTTCGATAACCCGCTCGAGCAGACGCTCAAGTAGCGCGCCAACACGGCGTCCAGGCTTGATATGTAGATGTTGTATAACGTCCTCGCCACCAATGACAAGGCTTTTTAGCGAAATCGCAGCTTTCTGGTTTAGTTGCGCTTGAACACGTTGTGTTAGCTCGCTGAGCTGATCGAGCGCATGATCAACCGGCACGCCTTTGCCAAGGTTGTCGGCTCGCACGAGCGCAAAGAGTTGATCGAGATGCGCCGGGTCTACACGTTTGATAAAACGTCGCACGGCCGCGTCACTCCAGCTGTGCTCGTAGTAGACCAAATGATGACGCACAAGATGGCTTACCGCGTCGCATTCGACTTTTGAGAAACGAAAGGTGTGCATTAGTTTGCGAGTCATGTCGGCACCAACGATATCGTGGCCGTGAAAAGTGATTTTGTGATTATCGGCGATGGCTTTGGTCGTCGGTTTGGCGACGTCGTGAAACAAGGCCGCCAAGCGCAGGATGAGCTCAGGTGAGATCTGATCAATCGTGTGTAAGGTATGTTCCCATACGTCGTAGGCGTGGTGCTCTGAGCCCTGCGCGCAACCGACCATCGATTCAAGTTCAGGCCACAAGATCGCAAGCGCACCGCTTGTTTGTAAAACACGCAAACCTCGTGAAGGGGTTCGCGCCAGTAGCATTTTGCTCAGTTCATCGCGCACGCGTTCATGGGATACCTTGCGCAACATGTGAACGGCGGCGGCCAGGGCCTTTTCGGTCGCGGGATCGAGAGCGAATTCGAGCGTGGCAACAAAACGTGCGGCGCGCATGATGCGCAAGCCGTCTTCACTAAAACGCCTGACAGGATCTTCGACGGCTCGTAGCACGCCGCTCTTTAAATCGGTCATGCCGTGAAAGGGGTCGATGATCTGCTGATCGGCCAAGTCGTAGGCGATGGCGTTAACTGTGAAATCTCGGCGACGCAGGTCTTCTTCGATCGACGCAATGAATGCAATGCTGTCGGGGTGTCGGCCATCAGAATACGCACCCTCGCCTCGCAAAGTGGTCACCTCAAATTGATGCGAACCGATGCATACGGTGACGGTGCCGTGTTTTATGCCAGTGGGAAGCGTGCGTTTGAACGCCGCTTGAACGTCGTGAGGAAGCGCGTCGGTGGCTAAATCCCAATCGCTAACGGGTTTGCCAAGTAAGAGATCGCGTAGTGATCCGCCGACTGCCCAGGTGCGAAATCCCTTTTGTTTGAGCGTAGCAGCAAGGGTGTGCACTTCGGTGGGCACACGCGTTAGGAGTGTTGTTGGCAAATCGGTGGGCAAATCCATAGGCAAGTCAATGGGCAAGCGGACCTCGTGGGCTCACACGCTGGCGTTGCTTGGTTCGGCTCGCATGGAGCTGACTTTGTCGGCTTCTTTGAGCAAAAGCCCAGCCTTTTCTTCTTGTTGTACACGCGTTAAGAATGCAGCGTAGCTGCGGTAACAATGACTAAGTTCGATGCTGTTGCCGAGTTGCTTGAGAATGTCGATGGCGCGTTCGAAATAATCGGAGGCCTTTTTGGGGTCGTGCTGGTGCCCATTGGGTTGCCCCAGGATTTCGCCGGCCAGACCATACGATACGGCCAAGAAGGGTTTGTTGTTGGTGCGTTCAAAAACCTTGATCGCTCGATCGACGTATAGTGCGGCTTGATCAAGGTCGCCTTTGACGAGGTGCGCACGTGCAAGTCCACGAAACACGTCGGCCTCGAGGATGCGATCGCCGAGCGAGCCTGCAATTTCAGCGGCCTGATCGAGCATGCGGATGGCCATCGCGCTGTCGTTGAGGCGCGCATACGACTCGCCGAGGTTGGTGTAGATGACTGCTTGCCGCATGGAGTCGCCGATTTCTTTAGCGAGGTTGAGCGACTCGGTCCAAAGTTCGTTGGCGCGGTTGTTGTCGCCAAGGTCTTGGTAGAGTGTGCCCAGGTTATTGAGCGACTGGGAAATTCCGGCCAGGTCACCGATGCCACGCCACAGTTCAAGCGCGCGCTCGAACGCATCGCGTGCTTCGGTGAGGCGTCCGCTGTCTTGATAAACAAGACCTAGGTTGTTGTAGCTAAGCGCAATCGAGCGATCGTCGTCAAGCTCGCGGCGAATGGCCAGCCCCTGCAAAATAAACTTTTCGGCGGGCTCGTAGCTGCCGCGCATCCAATGCACTTTGCCAACGTCGTCGAACGACGAGGCAACACCGCGACGATCTTCGGCGGCTTCGAAAAGTGCGTGGGCGGTTCCCAGATGACGCATTGCACTTTCGAGCTGGCCCGTGGCGCGATACAAACGGCCGATGCGGTTGTGTGCTGCGCCGCCCTTGCCTTTCAGATCAAAGCGATAGGCAAGTTCGAGCATTTTGCGAAACGCGACCAGTGCTTCGCCGTTGCGGCCAACAAGCTGCAGCACATCGCCCAAATGGTGCAGTGCATGCATCTTGAGCAGGACGGCCTGATCGCCAAGTAACTCAAGCCCTTTTTCGTAGTGTTCGGCCGATTGGTAGTTTGCAAAACGCGCGCGCGCCTTATCGCCGGCGTGGATGAAATATTCTGCCGCTTTGCGTCGCGCCCCGCCCTGCTTAAACAAATGAGCGAGGATTTCGCAGTGCTCTTCGGCTTTGGTCGAGAAGCGAAACTCGAGCCACTCTGCGACGATCAATTGAAATTCTCGAAAGCGGATCGGCGAGGCGACGTTTTGCAGCGTTTCGCGCTCGAGGTTATGTTTGAAGGCGTATTCTGGCTCGCCTGTGATCATCGAGTCGGGAAGACGAATCACGTAATCGCGCTCGGCGAGTGAATCGAGCGCAGCTTTATAGTGATTGGCCAACCCGTCGCTGCCGCCCCAAAGTTCGGGTGCGGGTTTGCCAATGCGACCGAGCGCGACCAACGCACCCAACCAAAACACTGAGCCCATGGAAGCGGCCATTTCCAAAAGCTCGCGTTCGGTAGGGGTGAGCGAACTGATGCGCGCGCTGACTGCGTCTTCGACGCTGATCGGAAGTTGGCGGCGTCCGTCTGAGCCAGGGCGCCAGTCCCAAGCTCCGCTGGTGTTTTTAATCAGCGTTTCGCTCGAAAATACCGTGCGCACGGCCTGTTCAACCAAATAAGGTGTGCCGCCCGACATATCGACGATGACGTCGATCAACTCTTCGGCGACAGGCCCGGCGTCGCTAACAAGCTCGCGCACCATTTCGGTTGAGGCTGCTTGGTCAAGGGGCGCAAGCTCGATCTTGGTGTGCTCTTGGCCTGCCGAAAACCATTCGGGGCGTTTGAAGATCAGCTCGTTGCGCGCAGTGCATAGAAGCACGATCGGCACTTCGCGTACCGAGTTCATCAGATAGTTGATGACCTCGAGCTCTTCGTGGCTGGCCCAATGCAAGTCTTCGAAGGTTAAGAGCAGCGGCGCTTTGGCGGCGTCGAGCTCAAAGAAGCGCCTTAGAATGACTTTGCCAAGTTGGCTGAACTGCTCGGGCTCTTCTTCGATGGCCTTGATAAAGGGTGATTCAGGGAAGCGCAGATCGAGGAAGGCGCCCAGAAAGTGCAGAAACTCGGTGGCGCGCTTGTCGCCCAAGGCTTCGGTAACCGTGGTGCGAAAAATCTCGTGGGCTTTTTCGGAATCGAGGCCTTTGGCGATGCCAAAACGGGCTTTGAGGATGCGGCGCAAAACGGTGTAGCCGCCCTCGTCGGATTGGCAGATGCCGCGAAAGCAACGCACGGTGCGATCGCGCTGCGCGACTTGCTGCAAAAACTCGTAAACCAAGCGTGACTTGCCCACACCGGCCGCACCAATTAAGGTGACCACTTGGGGTTTGGAATGGCTTAACGAACGCGCCAAAACCTCGGTTAGGACACGCAGTTCAGAGCGCCTGCCGACGAGCGGCGCACGGCGCAAGACAAAGGGTGCTTTGGCGGGGGTATTGGAACCAATTTGATTAGTACCAGTCATACGACATAAGCTTCGTGATTAACCGATTCGACTTCCGTATAATAGCTTTAAGTATTAAAAGGTACAGAGCTAAATGGTTTTAGCTTTTTTTGAGCTGCGTTAATGCGCTACATCATGCAGGATACGTTTATATGAACATTACCAGGGTTTTGCTGGCTGGCCTTGCCGTCATCGCTTCGTTTACGCTCACTTTTGTCTGGCCGCGGCAAAATGGACTCGACATCGATCTGGATGCGTCGCCGCGTGCGCGTGCGATTCGCGCCAAGCAACCTTACGATCTGACGCAGCTGCGCATCCTTAACCGCGTGCTTGTGCTGGTCAAAGGGCAATACGTCGATCCGGAGCGCATCGACCCCAGACGCATGCTCACCAGCGCGATCGACGCGATTCAAAGTGAGGTAGCTCCTGTATTGATGGAGTACCCTGCTTCATGCCGCGAAAAGCCCGAGCGCTGTGCGTCGCTGCTTTTGCGTGTCAAAGACAAGCAGCGTTCGTTTCGCTTGGATGACGTAAGTAGCCCCTGGACCTTGGCGGCGCGCATTCGCGAGGTGTTTGAGTTTTTGCAGAGTCAGCTGAGCGACGAAAATGTGCAGCTCAAAGACGTAGAATATGCCGCAGTGAATGGCATGTTGCGTACGCTGGATCCTCACACCGTGCTGCTGACGCCCAATATCTACGACGAAATGAAGATGAGCACGCGTGGCGAGTTCGGCGGGCTTGGCATTGTGATTTCAATGCGCGATGGGCAGTTGACGGTGATTAAGCCCATGCCTGGCACGCCGGCTGCGATTGGTGGGGTGTTGCGCGGTGATCGCATTATCAAAATCAACGATGAAGCCACGCTGAACATGCCCTTACAAGAAGCCGTGAACCGCTTGCGCGGTGCGCCAGATTCACAAGTCACAGTATGGATCACGCGCGAAGGTGCGTTTGAGAAGCCGAAAAAGTTTGTATTGACGCGCGCGATTATTCAGATCCCGTCGATCGAACATCGCATGCTTAAAGGTGGCGTGGGCTACATTAAGTTAAAGAGCTTCCAGGGTAACACTTATCGCGATTTGCGTTCGGCGCTCTCGCAGCTGCATAAACAAGACCTTAAGGGTTTGATTTTAGACATGCGCGACAATCCCGGTGGTCTGCTCGATCAGGCTGTGAAGGTTGCGGATGCGTTTTTGTCGAGTGGCACGATTGTGACCACATCGGCCAAAGACCCGGCTCAGCGCGACAAAAAGTACGCGCAACCCGAAGATACCGAGCCTAACTATCCGATGGTGGTGCTTGTGAACGGCGGCAGCGCATCGGCGAGCGAGATTGTTGCCGGCGCGCTCAAGATGCATGATCGCGCAGTGGTGATTGGGCAGCGCACCTTCGGTAAGGGTTCCGTGCAGGTGCTGCACGACTTCCAAGACGACGGTTCAGCGCTCAAGTTGACCGTGGCGCAGTATTTGACGCCAGGCGATGTGTCGATTCAAAGCGTGGGTATTGTGCCCGATATTTCGGTTGAGCCGATGACGGTTGATCGTTTTGATATGGATCTGATTCCAGACCCTGATCATATTCGCGAGAAGGATTTGTCGCGGCATTTGACCGATTCACATACAAGAAACAACGAACAACCGAGCCTCTCGGTGAGCTATCTACTTCCTGTTGAGGCGCGGTTGCGACTGCAGGATGAGGACCTTAAACAAGCCGAAGAAAATAAGTACGAAGACGAGTTTCTGACGCGCTTTTCTCGCGATGTGTTAACCCAGGCAACGACCACTGATCGACTCGCGATTTTGCGCGATGAACAAGCCACCTTTCAACGTATTCAAAAAGAAGAGCTTGCGCACGCGGTGGACGAGTTGAAGAAGCTTGGCATTAACTGGGAAGTGCAAGCGGTGCAGAGTACCGAAAAAGCCAATGTGGCGGTGGCCACCAAGGTGATCGGTCCCAAAGATCAACGTGGGCTTGCCGGTGAGCCTTATGACCTTGAAGTGACGGTGACCAATAAAGGTAGCTACCCGCTTTATCGTTTGCGTGCGCAAACCAAAAGCGATTTTGAGCTTTTTGATCATCGTGAGTTTTTGTTTGGTCGCGTGAATCCAGGCGAAACGCGCACATGGCGCACGACGCTGGGCATTTGCACGGCAAAGAAGCTGGCGATTTCGGCCAAAGAAGGCGCGAAGAACGATCAGGGTATTTCGCGTACGTGTGCCCTTCCCAAAGACATGCGCGAACGTGCCGATGGGCTGACGGTGATCTTTTCGGAGGCAAACGAACACGTGCCCGCACCTGTAGAGGTGTTGACGGAAATCGATGCGATAGCGCATCCCCAGTTTGCCTATAGCGCTTACGTGGTTGACGACGTGCAAGGCAATGGCGACGGGCTGGTGCAGCGCGGCGAGATCGCAACCGTGTATTTTAGGGTTAAGAATGTGGGCAAAGGCAAGGCGCTGAAGACCGAAGCCAACCTGAGCAATCGTAGCGGTCGCGGGGTGTTGCTTAAGAAAGGTCGCTTTGAGCTCAAAGAGATGAAGCCAGGTGAAGAGCGCTTGGTGCCCTTTGTGTTTGAGGTGCTCAAAGACCTTGATAAAGGCGAAGTGAAGCTTGAAGCGTCGGTGGTCGACATCGAGCTACGCGAAGGCGTGAAAGAGAACGTGGTGGTGCCAGTGGTTAGTGCGCCGCAGGCTGTGTTGCCATACAAACACGAGGTGACGCTGAAGAAAGGCGCTTCGGTTCTGGATACGCCAAGTGCTGAAGCGCGTGCGATTGCGTTGGTGCAAAATCAACCCTTGCGCGTTAAGGCTGAATTGTCGCAAGGCGCCTTTGTGCGCGTTGATTTGGGGTCGCAGTCCGGTTGGGTTAAGCAAAATGATCTCGAGAAGAGCAACGGCACCCACGGCGGTAAGTTGGCGTTCTTGGTGAACCATATGCCCCCTCAAATCGAGCTTGATTACGGTAAAGCGCGCGTGACACGCCAGCCGCAACTCAAGCTGAGTGGCAAGATATTCGATGAGCGCAAGGTGCAAGACCTCTTCGTGTTTGTGGGTCGTCACAAAGTGTTCTATTCATCGAATGATGCGTCAAATGGCGATCAGAAGCGCCAAAACTTTGCGACGACGCTCACTCTGAGGCCGGGACTCAACTACATTACGGTGGTGGCACGTGAGGCGCCCGATGTTGTGTCGCGCGAAAGTTTTGTGGTGCGTCGTGATTCACCGACGGGCAAACTTTTGGCGACACCCGAAGACGATGGCTACGAAGATTCGGAAGCGGGTAGCTCAGAGCCTTAACAACGTTCCGTCTAATACCGGAACATGCGCATGGACGTTTGACCTCAAGCCAGACTTCACGCGCTGCACCGCTGTGTTAGCCGCAAAAAGGGACGCCAAATGTGTATTCACTCTGAATAAACACGAGGCCCGGCGGGCATAGGTTGCGAGCATTTGTGTTTGCAACACCGGCGTCGAAGTTTGACAAATCTTGCACTGCGACTTTGGCGGCGTTGCAAGCGTCCTCGTTATTTTTTCCGTAACCCGTGGCCCAAAGCTGGCGATGCTGGAACACAACCGCCCCGTTTTCAACGCTCTTTGTGGCGAGATTGCTAAAACCGGATGGCAGTCCCCGTCTGTTGAGAATATCTTGGTTTCCTGGTTGTTGTACGGTGGTTCCTGGGTCGGTTACTTTAACGTCGGATGTTGCTGTTTTCCCGCAAATGATTGTGAGTGTATTGGGTTGGTTCCCCACAACGCTCGCAAGACCCGTTTGGGTTTGAGCCAGAAGATCTTTTCCATACGCATTGAGAAACGCGTTAGCGCGCTCGCCTAAGACGTCGGCTTCTTGTGTTGGCACACCATAGCGGTTGTAAATGCTGGCCGCGTCGCCTGGTCCAAAGATATTTCCCTGAGCATATTGTTGGAGTAGTTCAGAGCTCGCTGCGCCGAGGGGTTTTGCAAAATCGCAAAGTGCATTGGGATTTGGACAGGATTGTTCGCGGTTGCCAAAACTTGTGAACGCGACGTTGTTGACGACCAGCACACCGTCGGTGTTGGTAGTGGCATTACTTGAAGCGCAGGTCTCGGCGATGACCGATTCGCAGGTGTCGAGAGCGGCCGCGTTAAGTGAGTTCGAGTCAAACTCGCCTTCGCTGGTTTTTGTTTGCGAGCAGGCTGTGGTTGCCAGTAGCGCTAGAATAATTAGGTTTTTCGAACTTAAGTTCTGCATAAGGCTTTCCCCTTCTTAATTAAAGCGTATTCTTTTTGAATCAATTGCAGATAGTGCAAATTTATTCATTGTCGCTAAAAGTAGGCTCAATACGTCCTCTAGCTCGATATCTAGGGAAAAAATTTCGGACTGGGAGGGTTAGACGATGGCGCCTGCACGAGTCGACGGTGCCGATCTGCAGTTCAAGCGCTGATCTGCTGTTTTGGAATGAGCGATCATTATAGCCCTAGGAAGGCTGCCCAACTTGCGGGGGTATGCGCCTCGATGTCTTGTAGACGCGCCCAAAAACGCGTGTAGTCTTTGTAGACGCGCTGGCCCAGGCTTTCGCGCAGATAACAGTCGGTGATGCGAGTGATGGTGAAGCGCGCGGCGGTGAGTAACGCGTTATCATGCAAGCAGGCAGCAGTGAAGTGCGCGGGCTGGTGCACGCTCATATAACCTGCGACCAAGGCCTGGGAGAGATCGCGTCTGAGAGTGCTGTCGTAACACCATGACAACAAGACCACCATCAAATCAAAGGCAAAGGGGCCGTCGCTTGCGCTCTCCCAGTCGATGATGCCCGTGACCTTGCCGCCGTGCCAAAGTATGTTGTCGCGAAACAGATCGCCGTGAATCACGCCATCGCTGGATTGCTCGCCAAGCGTGGCGCTAAGTCGCTGCAGTAGAGTACGTAGATGTAAGCAGATGGGTTCCAGTTCGGGGCGCTGGGCGCCATGGATATCATCAAGACGGGCGTGCAGTGAGTCGATGGCGAAGCGACTTTGTTTGCGCTCACTAAAAGCGACCCCTGCTTGATGTAGTTGTGCGAGTAAGGCGCCGACTTTTTTGCACACAGCGTTATCGATGCTTGCCTGACAAAGCATGTCGCCGGATGCAGCGTCGAATACTGCAAGGGGTTTACCTTGATGCACAAAAACGTCGCGGTCGGCGCCATAACAGCGCGGCACGGGAAACCCTTGGGCTGCAAGAAAGGAGGTCAGCGCGCGTTCATAACACACGCCATCAAGTGCTTGCTCTTCATAGATGCGTGCAAAGAAACGGCCGCGGTCGGTTTGCAAAAAGAAGTTAGAGTTGACGCTGCCGGCCGCGATGGGTTCGAGTTTAGCAAAGGTGCCCAGCTGATAGAAATCGCAAACCTTGCGTGCTTCTGTCTCGGTTAGTTTAGTAAATACAGCCATTTATCTTGCTCGGTGAAAGGTGCATCGCTATTGCAGAATCTATATAAGCGATGCTAGACTACTGCATCTTGGCGATCATGTTGATCATATCTGCTGTCCTCGGTGGCAAGATAACACAAAATCCACGTCGCGTGGTCACAGGGGTGTCTGGGTGCGGCGCTGCGTTTAATCGGTTGATGACGTGTTAGCCTTTGGCATCGCAGTCATATGTGTTGTGCTCAATGGTTGTTTTGTCGCCGCTGAGTTTAGTTTAGCCAAGGTGCGCGTAAGCGCACTGCAGGCAGAGGCGGATAAAGGCGATAGCAGCGCGCAGTTGGCGTTGAAGCTTGCAGGGCGACTTGAGCCCTATCTGTCAGCGACGCAGCTTGGCATTACGCTTGCTTCGCTCGCGTTGGGTTGGATCGGTGAGCCCGCCATCGCTGAGATGCTGCTGCCGACGTTCAAGAAATTGCATCTAAGTCAAGAAGCGTTGCATGCGTCGGCGCTTGGTGTGTCGTTTGTTGTGATCACGATTTTGCATATCGTGGTGGGTGAGATTGTACCTAAGACCATCGCGCTGCGTTTTCCGTTGCCAGTGTCGAAACTCAGCGCGCGGCCTTTGCAACTCTTCTTTTATTTAGTGTATCCGCTTTTGCCGGTGCTCAATGGTATTGCTCAACTGCTTTTGCGACTCTTGGGTGTTGCCAAGGCGGGCGATTCGCATCAAGGCATGAGCAAAGACGAGCTGCGTTTGCTGATTCAAGCCTCGCTTGCGGAGTCAACGGATGCGGCAAAAATCGAGTTTATTGAGGGTGTGTTGCGCGGCATGGATCGCAGCGTGCGTACGATTATGGTGCCGCGCGTTGATATGCATACGTTGTCGATTCAGGAGACTTATGCGACTGCGTTGGAAAAAATTAGAAAAACGGGGTTTAGTCGCTACCCACTCACCGACGGCCAAGATCCTGATCGCATTGTGGGTTACATGTACGTGAAAGATTTGTTGATGTTAGCCACAAGGGGTGAGCCTCGTATTGCAGATTTGCGCCGCGATATCTTGTATGTGCCCGAATCGCGAACGGTGAGCGATGCGTTGAATGAGTTTCGTAAGAACAAGATACCGATTGCGATTGTGGTCGACGAATATGGCGGCACCGGTGGCATGTTAACGCTTGAAGATTGCGTGGAAGAGATTGTGGGTGAGATTCAAGATGAGCTCGACATGGAGACGCCGCGCATGCAGCCGCATCGGGACGGCACCTGGTTGGTGGACGGGACGTTCTTGATGGACGACTTAAAGCTCGAGGGACTGGTGATTCCTGAAGACGCCCAGGATGAGACCATTAGCGCCCATATGGTGCGTCGCTTGGGTCGATTGGCCTTCCCTGGCGATCGCGTAGAGCTTGGCGAGTATATCGCGGTGGTGGACGATGTGCGTCGGCGTCGTGTATTTCGTGTGGTACTCAAACGGACGCCTAAACCGACTACCGCGCCCCCATCTGGCAGCAGCGCGAGCTGAGCACTGGGGCTGAGGCTAAAAGGGCCTGTGGGCTGGACGTTTGCGCCAGTTTGTGCCACCACTGGGGGCGTATTCAGCGCGTGCACACCGGTTTGAAGGTTGCGCCCTGCTGCAATGACGACAAAAGGGAGATTTCGAATGCACAAAGTGTCGATGATTATACGCGCAGCTGTGGTTGCGTTGTTGTTGGTAGGCTTGACGAGCGGTCGCGCGTTCGCCGAGGTTAAAATCGCAGTTGTTGATTTGCAGCGCGCGATCAATGAAACCGAAGACGGTCGCCAGGCCAAAGCCAAACTGAAGAAACTTTTCGAGAAGCGCCAGGTTGAGCTCGATCAGAAACAAAACCAGCTCAAAAAGCTTAAAGACGATCTGGAAAAGCAAAAAGACGTGCTCAAAAAAGACGTGCTCAATAAGAAGCTGCAAGACTATCAAAAGCAGTTTGTAGAGCTGCAGACCACCTACGTCGACTACCAAAAAGAGTTGGCGCAAAAAGAAGGTGAGATGACCAAAGGCATCGTGTCACGTATGGAAGAGATCCTGCGTCGCCTGGGTCAGTCCAAAGGTTATACGTTGATTCTTGAGCGCACAGAAGCGGGGATTGTGTGGGTGCCATCGAACATGGACCTTACCGACACCGTCATTCAAAAATACAATGCTGGCGAAGGCAAATAGTTCGTTCGTGGTTTGATCTGCAATGGCGAGTCGTTGGCTCAATGGCAACGTTGTAGCTGCTCTGTTGTGGTTGGGTGCGGGCGTGATGGTGCCCGCCCTATCCTTTGCCGATGCACGCGCACAAGCTGACACCAAAGCGCGCAAAGTTTATAGCCTTTCGGAGCTGGTGACGATTGCGCGGTCGACATATCCGGGTTTGCGGGCTGCCGAGGCAGCCGTGGATTCGGCACGTGCCACATTACAAGAAGCCACCTGGTCGCCCTTCTTTCAGTTTAACTTTATGGGTGGTTTTGGTCTTGCACCCGAGCAACGCGGCACACCCATTTTTAGTCCTGACAATCAGCTGCCTTTGTCAAACCCGTGGCGCACGCTTTGGCAAGGTGGCGTGCAGGGCGCTGTGCCCCTTTGGACCTTTGGTAAGCTTGGAAGTTTACGCGATGCTGCGCGCTCGGGCATCAAGCTGACCGAAGCAGACAAACGACGCGTGTATACCGAGATGATGTTTGACATCAGGCGCGCTTATTATGGTCTGCAGATGGCACTTGACTTGAAGCAAATGCTTGAAGAGGGTCAAAGCAAGGTGTCCAAGGCCATCGAAGAGATGGAAAAACGCATCGCGCGAGGCGACGAAGATGTGAGCGAGCTTGATCGTTTGCGCTTGTCGTCGACGATTGCCGAGATTAACGCGCGTGTGGCCGAGAACGAGCGGCTTGAAAACACGTCGCTGAGGGCGCTCAAAATACTCACGGGCCTTGATGTACTTGAAGTGCCTGATTGCCCGGTGGAGCCTTTGGCGTTTACACTGTCGACCTATGATAGCTATGTTTTGCTCGCGGCGAAAAATCGCCCCGAAAAAATGATGATCGATCGGTTGGTAGACGTGCGTCAAGCGCAGGTTAACTTGGCCACTGCTCAGTACTTTCCTGATCTTGCGGTTGCGTTGAATGCCTCGACAAGTTATGCGCCTGGCATCACCAACCAAACCAATCCCTTTATTATTGATTCGGCCAACTACAATTCGCTCGGCGCGGGGTTGGTGGCGCGTTGGAGCATGGATTTTCCGGGTCAGATTGCGCGCCACAAGCGCTCGCGTGCTAATCTGCGTGGCGCCGAAGAACAACGGGCGTTATTGAAGCGCGGTATAAAANGTGTATGAGCAGCTGAAAGAGGCACAAAAACGCGAGACAGCGTGGGCGCGCGGTCGTAAAGACGCCAAAACGTGGTTTGTCAGTGCGCTACAAGCGTATGATTTGGGAACGCTTGAAACACGCGAGTTGGTGGATAGCTTAAGGGCTTATTTTTCGGCGCGCTCAAGTCACGTCGACGCGATTAACAAGCTTAATACGGCAGTAGCTGAGCTTGAACGTGTGACCGGTGCGGCGGTGGTCGATACGCATGTTTGGGATGCGCGTTGCGATGAATAAGCCAAGTCGTTGCACGTCTATAATCAATGACGTACGGTGTTTTTAGGATGAGGGGCAATAAGATGGACAAAGTACGCTTTTGTGCGGTCGCAGTTGTTTTTTTTACATCACCCGTGTTTGCACTGGCGCAAACTCAAAGCGCGAAAGATTTCGTGATTGCTAAACACGAGATCGTGATGTCGATTTACGCGACAAAGTCGAGCGGGGCTGAGCAACAAAAAGCCCGCCAGACCAAACTCGACGCTGCGCTTGACGGTTTTGTCAACTATGAAGAACTTGGTAAACGCTCGCTGGGGAAACACTGGGCGAGCAAAAACCCCGCTCAACGTAAGGTGTTTGTTGAGCTTTTGACGCGGCTCATTAAGAACAGTTATCAGCGCAATCTAGAGCGCACGATGTCATTCAAAATCGCCTACGACGGTGAAGAAAAATTGAGCGATGGAACGCTGGTCAAGACCACCGCAAAACCTACCAAAAATCGCCGCGCGGAAGCCGTGCGAATTGACTACGCATTGATGAGTCAGGCGGATGGTTCATGGCGCGTGTTTGATATTGTGACGGACGGTGTGAGCCTGGTAAAAAACTATCGCTTTCAGTTCGAGAAGATCATCAAAAAATCGGGTTGGGATGAGTTGATCAAAAAAATGCGTGATCGCGTGGACAAAGAACAAGGCGATCTGGCCTAAAGTTTTTTTTGGCTGTGTCGTTTCATGCATGATCTGGCTGTGAAAGCCGTGCGCGAAACGGGTCGACCGTTGTGGTAGTGCGCGCTATAATTGATAAATGAACGGCGCTGACGATTGCGTGCTCAGAGCGATTACCCAAGATGGCGGGTTTCGCGTGATCGCAGCGCGCACGACGCAGACGGTCGGCTCTGTGCTGCGCGCGCAAGAGGTGAGCGGGCGCTTAGCACATACCGTTGCTGACATGGTGACGGCGACGAGCTTGTTTCGCGAGACCATGAGCCCTAACCTTCGAGCGCAAGCGGTATTGCGTAATGGTTCGCGTTCGGTCACCGTTGTTGCGGACTCTCGGCCTGGAGGTGGTGCGCGCGGTTTATGTCAACGTCGACTTGAAGGCCGTGAAGGCCTGCTTTTTGGTCCCGGTGCCACCCTTGAAATGATGCGCAGTTTGCCCAACGGCTCGCTGCATCGCGGCACCGTTGAGGTGTCGGATTCGCGTGATGTCGCAGACGCGCTGATGAACTATTTGCAAAGCTCCGAGCAAGTGCTCAGTATGGTCTCGGTGGGCAGCGTGATTCGCGACGGCGAATTGGTGGCTGCGGGAGGTTATTTGGTGCAGCTCTTGCCCGAGCTGACCGACGACATGTTGCTCTTGATGACCGAACGACTCGAGACCTTCGACGACATCTCGACATTGCTTAAAGACGCCGAGAAGAGTCCGCAGCAGCTATTGGAACTACTGCTTGATGGCATTGAGTACAGCATTGTTGACGAGTCGCCGATTTCATTTGAATGTGATTGCAGTCATGTGCGCGTGATGACGAGTCTTGCCACGCTTAATCGCCAGGATATTTCGGAAATGATGCGCGACGGGCAACACATTGAAATGTCCTGCGATTTTTGTAGTCGCGCCTATAAAGTGAGCCCCGAACAATTGCGCGGTTTGCTCAGCGCAAGCTAGTTCTTAGCGCTAGGGCGGGTTGTGGAAACGTTGATTCTGTTCGTTTGGGGTATGGCCTACGCGGACAAGAGGAGCGCAGCTCCCCCCATCGAAGCGATGGGTCCCCCCTCAGAAGTCCGCTCCGGCCACACCCACGCGCTACCAGAATCAACGTTTCCGCAACCCACCCTGCTCACTTTCGTGCTTGTGTTAGCCGTGCAGGTAGTTGTGGGCGAGGCGCGTGTATTTGAGCGCGAGGCCGCGGTGATGTTTTTCGTCTTCACCAGAGAGTGTCTTGATGACTTTGCCTGGTAGGCCCAACACGAGGCTGCGTGGTGGCACTTTCATGTCGACCGTGACGACCGCGCCGGCACCAACGACGCTGCCCTCGCCTATCACCGCGCCGTCAAGCACGGTGGCGTTCATGCCGATTACACAGCCAGCTTCGATGCGACATCCATGCAAAACGACTCGGTGTCCCACCACTACTTCTTCAGCGACGACGGTGGGCTCGTTGTCGTTGAGGTGAACGACGGTGCCGTCTTGAAGGTTGCTGCGGCTGCCGACCTCAATATAGGTAAGATCGGCACGTAAGACACATCCATACCAAACGCTGGCGTCTTGATGAAGACGCACGTCACCGGCGATGGCGGCGCCGGTGGCGATATAGACGCTTGGATCAATTTGAGGCACCCAGTCGAGATAACGCTCGATAATGGCGCCAGGGTGTTGCGCGCGTAACAATGCGAGCTTTTGATTAAGCTCAGCAAGATTGCTGGGATGACCCTCGGCGCGTTTGACGGATTCTGTGTAGGCTCGGACGCTCATGATTTTTACCTTATTTAGGGCGGATCGCTTTGGCTGCGTTTTTCCTTGACGGCGACCGCTTGCATGAACAGACCTATGTATTCACCCGCACTGAGCAGCGCCGCAAGAACACTGACGAAGAGCGTTATTTCGCCCACCTTATGTAGGTCGGCGTGAACGCGCATAAAGCCAAAATTGAGATCATATGGGTAATGCACCAGAAGGCAGAGAATGGCGACCATTTGTAGCGCCGTTTTTTCTTTACCACCTTGGCTGGCGGCAATCACCAAGCCCTCGCTCATGGCCACTGTGCGCAGCGTGGTGACGGAGAGTTCGCGTAAAATGATCAACATGACCAGCCAAACCGATACGCGGTCAAGCGAGATGAGATACACCAGGATCAAGATGACAAAGAGCTTGTCAGCCAAAGGATCGAGGAACTGACCCAAGACGCTTACCTCTTTACGCCGCCGCGCAAGCCACCCATCAAGTGCATCGGTGGCCGCCGCGATGCCATAACCCCAGGCGGCCCAGTAACAGCTCTTGGGTGAACCTTTCTCAAGCAGCCATAAAATCCACGGGATCAATGCGACGCGGGCAACAGTGACCAGGTTGGCTAGGTTGAGCGCATCGTCTTTGAGGGCTCCTTTGCGAGGCTTTGCAGTGGTGGGCTGGTCAGGCATGGTTGCGCCATCACATCCCTATTTTTTTTCGGTGACGGCGGGAGCTGGTTCGGGGCGTCCGCCCGCGGCATGTTTGCCGGTTGACGGATCAACTTTGCCACCACTCGCCCAGTCGAGTTCGGCTCGGTGCGCGGTGTCGTTGGTTGTGTAGACGAAGAACAAGCCCACGAAGAGCAATGAACCAACGAAAACAAGCGCGTTGAATCGCGCGTCATCTTTGAGATGCATGAAGAAAACGACTACGAGCGCGGCTTTCATGGTTGCGATCACGAGGGCCACGGCAAGGTTGAACTTGCCCAAGTGAATGAAAGAAACGCCAACCGTGAGGATGGTGAACAAGATGAGTGCGCCGAAGATGCCCATATAGAGGCCCACGGATCCGATGTGTACGTGAACAGCGCCGTCGTCTTGGTTGTGATGTGCTTCGCTCATTATCAACTCCTCATGCGTCTTTGAAGATATGCTCGTTGCCTTAGTCGATCAAATAGAGCAATGGGAAAAGGTAAATCCATACCAAATCGACCAAATGCCAATACAGGGCGACCAGGTCGACCGGCGTAAAGAACTCTTTAGAGAACTCACCGCGTTGGTTGCGAAGAAGAATCCAAATCAAGCAACCAATGCCGATGATCACATGTAATGCGTGCACGCCGGTGGTCATAAAATAGACTGAAAAGAAGACCGAGGTTTCTTTGGGCAAGGCGTGGTGCGGGTGAAAGTGTGAGCCAGGCAAAAGGCCGTGTTCAAACTTGGCCGAGTACTCGAAGTACTTGACCACGAGGAACGCGAATGCACAGGCAATCGTAATGATCAAGAAGAGCGAGGTAAGTTTGGTTTTGCCAAGCTGGGCAGAGCGTACTGCGAGCGCGGCGGTTAGACTGCTAAAGAGCAGCACGATGGTGTTGCCCGCGCCCATGATTTTGTCGAGTTGATGCGAACCTGCTGAAAACGCTTCGGGGAACCACGAACGAAAGATGCCGTAGGCAACGAAGAGACCGCTGAAAAACAATATTTCTTGGGCAAGGAAAATCCACATTCCCAGTTTGGCGGTCGAGAACTGCTGTGCGGGAGTGTCGAAGTGGTGCGCGAGAAACGCGGGGCCGTGGTGATGACCATGGTCAGCGCTGCTTTCGGCGGGTCGAACTGAAGTTTGTGCTGTGCTCATGCTTTTGCTCCAGGGGTGGCCGCGCCTGCTGGGAACCCATCATAAAGTTCTTCAGGCGTTGCCAAGTCATAATCGTAAGGTCCGCGCGTAATCACAGGCACGCGTTCAAAGTTTTCGGGGTGTGGCGGCGAAGAGGTTTGCCACTCAAAACCAGCCGAGCCCCAAGGGTTGGGCGGTGCAGCTTTGCCTTTAAGCAGCGAGGCCATGAACACCATGAACATCACAATGAAGCCTGCGCCAATGATCCATGAACCGACCGACGAGAAGGCATGGAACGGTTGAAACTCGGGCAAGTAGTCATAGTAACGACGAGGCATACCGCGTGAACCCATGATGAACTGCGGCATGAACGTGACGTTGAAGCCAAGGAAGACCAAGAACCATGACACCCGTGCGGCAGCTTCGCTGTACATCTTGCCCGTCATCTTAGGCCACCAGTAATGTAGTCCGCCAATAAACGCAAAGACGGTGCCGCCCACCATGACGTAATGAAAGTGTGCGACGACGAAATAAGTGTCGTGCAAGTGGATATCGATGGCAAGTGTGCCCAGGAAAATACCGGTGACACCTCCGATGGTAAACAAGAAGATGAACGACAAAGCATAAAGCATCGGCGTTTTGAGCGAAATCGAGCCTTTATAAAGTGTTGCGACCCAGTTGATGACCTTTACGCCAGAGGGAATGCCGACCAAGAAGGTGAGTGCCGAGAATACCATCGCGGCATATTCCGACATGCCAGAAGTGAACATGTGGTGGCCCCATACCAAAAAGCCAAGCAGCGCAAGACCGACCGAGCTCATGGCGACGAACATGTAGCCAACGATGCGACGCTTGGAGAAGGTGCAAATCAGTTCGCTGATCACAGCCATACCGGGCAAGATCATGATGTACACGGCGGGGTGACTATAAAACCAGAAGAAGTGTTGAAAGAGGACGGGATCACCGCCGAGCTTGGGATCAAAGATGCCTAATTGAAGGATCTTTTCCATCATCAAAAGCAAAAGCGTGATGGCCAACACGGGTGTTGCCAACACCTGAATCACAGCCGTCGCGTATGTGCCCCAGATAAAAAGCGGCAACCGGCTCCACGTCAATCCAGGTGCGCGCATTTTATGTACGGTGGCGATGAAGTTAACGCCTGTGAGAATAGACGAGAACCCTAAAATAAAAGCGCCAAAGGTCATGGCGACGACCGAGGTGCTGGTTTGTATGCTGTAGGGTGTGTAGAAGGTCCAGCCGGTGTCGACGCCGCCGGCGATGATGCTGTAAAGTGCGACGCCTGCGCCGACAAAGTACACGTAGAGACTTAGAAGATTGAGCCGGGGGAACGCGACGTCTTTGGCGCCGAGCATGATCGGCAAAAAGAAGTTGCCAAGGGATACGCTTGGTTGTACTGATCAGCACTCATGATGTCTTTGCCGGGGTTGAGCAGCTCAAGACGCACAAGGACGGCAAACAGACCGCCCAGCGCAAAGGCAATCGTAATAAAGACCAAGTACATGATCCCAATGCGCTTATGGTCGAGGGTCAAAAGCCATGACGCCAACCCCCGCTTGTTTTTTAGATAGTTCTTTGAGTCTTCAATGTTCGACGCAGGTGCATCGGGTAGAACTTGTGCTTGTGTGCTTGATGTGGCCACGACTTCGTCTCCTACCTTTATTTCAGGGTCTTCATGTATGCGATGAGCGCATCGATTTGTTTGTCGTTCAGCGAATAGACCGGCATGACTGGCTTGTAGCCTTTGACGATCTTGGTCATCGGCGCGAGAATGGATTCTCGGATATAGTTTTCGTCGACCGCAAGGCTGCTACCATCGGCGATGGCCTCCTGACGTCCCCAGATACCTTTCCAGGTGGGTCCAACCAATGTTGAACCATCGACCGAATGACATGTGTTGCAGTTGTTTTGCGTGTAGAGCATTTTGCCCCACTCGGCTGGCGTAACGCCCTCAGGCGCGCCCCCGCCTTCTTTTAGAAATTTTTCGTAGGCTGCTTCAGAAATAATTTGTACTTTGGCGAGCATGCCTGAGTGGCTGGTGCCGCAATATTCTGTGCAGAATACTTGTGTCTCACCCATCTTGGTCGCTTGAAACCACATGGAGGTGTACTGTCCCGGTACCACGTCTTTTTTCCAACGAAACGCGGGCACAAAGAAGCTGTGTAGCACGTCATCTGACGACATGATCAGCTTGACGGGTTTATTGACCGGCACTTTCAAGATACCGATCTCTTTATAGCCATTGGGATATTCGAACTCCCAAAGCCATTGTTTGCCGCGCACGCGAATCTCGAGCGCGTCATCAGGTGCGATTGAACCTTTGACGTAGCTTTGAAAGCCCCAATGAAAGAGCAAGACCAAAATTATCAACGGGCTGAAGGTCCATATCAACTCCATCGTTGGGTGATGACCGGTCGGGGCGGCTTTCTTGTGGCGACTCTGATGGTAGCGGTAGCAAAACCAAAGCGTGAGCACGAGCACCACCACTGTCAGGATGGCGCTGGCATAGTATACAAAATGGTAAAGCCAGTCGTACTCGGGAGCAATGGTCGACATTTGCTCGGGTAGCTGGAAAGTTGATGTTTTCATCAAGCCACACTCCTCATTCCTTCGCGCAGCCAAAATGCAACAAGCACTGCGCCTAACACACATGCGGTAAGTGCTCCGCCGACCTGCATGACGCGGCGCGCGACGAGCACGTACTTACCACCTTTCGGATCGTAATGGTAGCAAAAGAGCAGGATCCGCTCCAAGGTATTGACCGAGCGACCTTGCGACGCTTCGAGTAAGCCAAGCTTGATGTCGCTCGCATGAAAGTCGATGCCGTAAAGATAACGCGCGATGCTTCCGTTCGGCTTCAGGATCAGCAACGCTGCGGGGTGCGCATATTGCTCTTGTGCTTGATCATACTTATAAAAGAAGCCAGCAGCTCGTGTGAGTTTGTCGATGGCGTCCTGCTCGCCAACCAAGAAGTGCCAGCCTTGTTTGGCATCGGCACGACCGTAGGCTTTGACCATTTCGTCGCGTTTGTTGCGCGCTTTTTCGGGTGTATCCTTGGGGTCGATACTGACGGCGATGCCGATGTAGTCTTTGCCAAGGGTCCATTCAACATCACGCAGGGCTTTGACGGTCGCATCAAGCACCATGCTGCAAAGCATGGGGCACGAGTGATAAACGAAATTGAGGACCACGGGGCGTTTACCATCGAGCAGGCTTGAAAGCTGAATCGAGCGGCCCTGTTCGTCGCGAAAACCAAGCGTGGTGGGCAACTGTCGATTGAGGTGTTCGTCAACACGTACGTCCTTAAGTTCTTTGGGTGTGACACCTGCTTTAATGGGGGGGCCTTGTGAAGGTCGAAAGGGTTGTGCCGCGGCGGTTGCGAGGGTACCTGTGATCGATCCCAACAGCAAAAGTGCGCCCATGGCCGTGGTACCAAAGGCGTTTGCGTTATGGGTTTGGGGGTTGGGGGTAAACACAGGGAGCTCGCAATCAGTCGTGCTTGTTAAGGTGCTGGCGTTTGAGGTGTTGGTTTCGTTGGCGCAGGCGCGGCTGGGAGCGCTTTGGGCGTTTTCTGCGGTGGTAACGCTTCTGCTGTAGGAGCGGGTTCCGTTGTGGCCGCTGTGGTCTGACCGAAAGCCTGGAGCTTTGAGAGGATACGCGTGGGTCGTTCTTTCCAACCGATCAAAGGGTCGGTGTCGCTCGACGCGGCGGGGCTTACCGATGCCCACTTGGCGTCATGACGTGCTGCGCTAAGCGCCCCAAGCGCATGGTTCTCGGCCGCATGTGCGCGCACATCGCGTACCTGGCTTTGCATGGTGGTTGTTATGGATGGTTCACGATCAAGTTCTGCGCGCTCGTGTTCGTGCATATCAAGAAGTTCGCTCGGGCTTGAAATCGCAGCTTGCTCTGTTGCTTTGACCGTATAGGAAAAATAGCTTCGAAACACTGGCTCAAGCACGAGCAGCGTTGCAACCGCGATAAACGCGAAGAGCAAGATTAGGCTGTTCTTTGGAGGGGTGTTCTCAGTGGCCATGATCGTGAGTCCTTTAGGTCCGAGCTTGCTGTGTGTTCGTCATCAATTTAGATATTAAAAAGCTAGGTATGAAAAAGCTAGGTGTGAAAATACTACGTATGAAAATGAAGGGCGCGTTCTAGACGCGGGTCGCCTACCGCAATCAGACTGTGCCTTTGCATTTGGTAAAACACGACAGCGAAGTACAGTCCGCCAACGAGAAACAGGCACGACACGTCGAGCGTGTGGAATGAAAACACGTTGGGTTTGTAGTAAGGCAAAACAAACCAGTACATGTCGACAACATGCATGAACGCCAGCCACGCGGCACCAATACCGAGTGACAATGTGTTGCGTTTGGTGTTGCGCGAGAGCAGCAGCGCAAAGGGAACGACGAACTTTGCGATCAGTAAAAAGAGGCTGTAGTTGCGCCAGCCGGAGCTGTCCCAACGCAAGTGGTAGTAGGTTGCTTCCTCGGGGATGCCTGCATACCAAATCAAAAGCAACTGCGAGAACGCGATGTAGGCCCAAAATACCAAGAACCCAAAGAGCAACTTGCCCAGATCGTGAAAGTGCTCAATATTGATCGCTTCGCCTACCAAGCCTGCTTTACCTAGCGAGAGTGCAATTACAATCGTGATCGACAATACGGCGACCATGGAACTTGCGAAGATGTAGACTCCGAAAATGGTTGAATACCAATTCGGCTCTAGAGACATCACCCAGTCGAACGCGGCGAATGTTAACGAGAGTGCAAGCAAGAACGTCGAGACGGGAGCCCATTTTTGCATCTGTAACGTAAGCTTAACGTCGCGCGACTGATCTTGTTCGAACGATTTGCGAACAAAGAAGCGAGAGAGCGCAAGCCACACGAAGAAATAAGCAATGGCATAGATGGTAAAACGACTTAGGTTCAAGTAGCTGGCTTTTTTAGCCAAGGTTTCGGCATGCGCCTGGTGTTCAGGAGTATTATGTGCCGCGCCGTGATGGGCTGCTTTGTTGGCATCGTTCGCGTCGGTATGGTGGCCCTCGTGGCTCGTGGCGGCTTTGGCAACATGCTGCTTTACATTGTGCAAGGACTTGTGCTGGGCGGCTTTGTCATGTTGGCTATGTTCGAGCCAAGGATAGAGCTGTTTAGCGTTAAACCAAACAGGGATGAACAAAAGGGCCATGATCGGCAGTGCGCTCGCGAGAAACTCGGGGATGCGGCGCACACTTGCGCTCCAACCGGCGCCGGTCAGGTGCTGGATCAAAATAAAGAAGAGTGAGCCCAGGCCCAGTACCAAAAAAACTAAAAACGAGAACAGGTACGAAAACGCGAAACGCCGCGTGTCGGTCGAGTAGGTGATCGCGGTGACCACGCCGCCTACAAGTGCCACCACCAGCGCTGCTTTCCAAAGTGAGGCCCAAAGTGTGCCAGCGGGAATCTCATAAGTTGTTTTTTGTGTCTGTGCGTGTGCCATCACTGCCCCTGTAACGTTGCGGTTTTTTGCGGTGTCTTGGCCGCAATGTTGGCTTGAAGTGCCCTTAGGTACGCTACAATCGCCCAACGATCATTGACCGGAACCTGCGACTTGTAAGCGGGCATGTTGCGAATGCCGTTTGAAATGGTGGCGAAGATTTGACCATCGGGAGCATGCCGCAAACGCTCGTCATGAAACGAAGGTGGCTTCAGCATACCGCGGCGCACCACCATGCCCTCGCCGTTACCAAGTTGTCCGTGACACGGTGTGCAATAGATACCGTAGCGCTCTTGCCCTCGTGTTAAGAGTTTCTCGTAACCGGTTTGCCCTGCACCACCCATTTTGCGAACGACCGATTCTGGGATTACGTCGACGTAGTGCGCGCCATCGGCGCTGAGTCCTTGTCCTTCTTCGAGCGACACGACCGCTTCGCGCGACACAGTGCCTTCAACCTGCGGGCGCATCGCGCGCTTGTCAGCAAAAAATGGGCTTTCGGCCTGGGGCTTGTACTTGGGTTGTGAATGCATGTTGCGAATCGGCGTGATCGGCGGTTCGGCGCTGCGTTCGCCTTGGCACGCGCTAAGCGCAAGTCCACTGAGCGCAAAACCTAGCGTGAGCGCTACGAATCCTAAGGTGCGTGTTCGTTCGTCAGTCATGGGGCCTCGTCGTAAACAACCTCTACGGCTGTTGGCGTGGTTTTGTCTAAAAGCTGTTTGGTGCGCTCCAAACTGAATTGTGGGTCGGTGTTTTCGACACTGATGAAAAACGTGGCGTCTGAAAATTTTCCGAAACGTTCAGAGTTGAAAACGGGATGATGATGTCGCGGTAAACGATTGAGATGAAACATTCCAAGCAACGCGCCGAATGCCGAGAAAAGCACGGTCAGCTCGAACATGATCGGAATCATCGATGGAATTGATTTGGGTGGCTTGCCACCGATGATAAGTGGATAGTCGACGCCATTCATCCAATACATCATTGAGAACGCAGATACCAACCCGGTGATCCCCGCAATGATCACAAACCAGCCTACCTTGGAATCGCTCAGCCCCATGGCTTTATCCATGCCATGGATGGGGTATGGTGTGTGGGCGTCAAAATGTTTGTACCCAGCATCGCGCAGCGCCATCGCAGCACGTAAGGCCTGCTCGGGTTTCGTGTATTCAGCGAGTAATAAGGCAGGCCGGCTGCCTTGAGGTGTTGGCTTTTGTTCGATTGTGCTCATGTTGCACCTACTGTGGATGATGCGGGCGCCGCAGAAACGGTTCGTGCGTTCGCATGGTGCGCGTCGTGATCGTCAAGATGCGGATGTGATCCCGGTAACACGCCTTTTACCTCGGCCATCGCGATCAACGGCATCCAGCGAATAAAGAGTAGGAAGAGTGTAAAGAATACGCCAATCGTGCCGCAATAGGTGGCGATATCAAACAAGGTTGGATTGAAATAGCCCCATGATGACGGCAGATAATCGCGATGCAGCGAGGTGACGATGATCACAAAACGCTCGAACCACATACCGATATTGATTAAGATCGAAATCGCAAACATTACGGGGATGCTGGTGCGAAAGCGCTTGAACCAAAAAAGCTGTGGAATGATCACGTTGCAGGTGACCATGGTCCAGTACGCCCACCAATACGGACCAAAGGCGCGGTTTAAGAACACATAACGCTCGTATTCGTTGCCGGAGTACCATGCGATGAAAAACTCCATTGCGTAGGCATATCCGACCAAGCTGCCTGTGGTGAGCATGATCTTATTCATCAGCTCAAGATGACGCATGGTGACCAAGTCATACATTTGAAAAACAGCGCGAGTAATGACCATCAAGGTCAACACCAGCGCGAAACCCGAGAACACGGCGCCGGCGACGAAATAGGGCGGGAAGATGGTGGTGTGCCAACCGGGCTCGACGGAGGTTGCGAAATCGAAACTCACGATGGTATGCACCGAAAGCACGAGCGGCGTCGATAGACCCGCCAAGATGAGATAAGCGCGCTCGTAGTTTTGCCAATGACGGTTTGAGCCGCGCCATCCGAGAGCCACAAACCCATAGATGCGCTTGCGGATCAAGTTCTTTGAGCGGTCGCGCAGCGTGGCAAAATCAGGGATCAGACCGACAAACCAAAACAAGAGTGACACGGTGAAGTAGGTGCTGATGGCAAACACGTCCCAAAGCAGCGGGCTTTTGAAGTTTGGCCAAATGCCCATTTGGTTTGGAATTGGAAACACGTAATACAAAAGCCAAGGACGACCGACGTGTAGTGCTGGGTACATGCCCGCGCACATCACAGCGAAAATGGTCATCGCTTCGGCAAAACGATTGATCGATGTGCGCCAATGTTGGCGGAACAAAAAGAGAATCGCCGAGATAAGCGTGCCCGCGTGACCAATGCCGATCCACCAAACAAAGTTGGTGATATCCCAGGCCCAACCGACTGGGCTGTTGTTGCCCCATATACCGATACCTTGCGTGACGAGCCAAGCGACTACCAAACCAAAGATGCCGGTAAAGGCGAGCGATCCTAAGAATAAGACCCACCAACCGCGCGGCGCGGCGTTTTCCGTGACGCGACTGACCGATTCGGTGATCGAAGACCAGGTTGCGTTGGGCGAAACCGTTGGCTGTTCATTCAGCTCTTTAATTAACGAGGCGCTCATCCCTTCTCCTCTTTAGGCTCAGCGGTCAGCTCAGCATTTGGATTGCGAATTTTAGCCAAGTACGTAGTACGTGGCTTGGTGCCGATGTCTGCAAGTAGTTTGTAGGCACGATCGCGTGTGCTCCACGATTTGACGCGACTTTGTGGATCGTTGAGGTCACCAAACACAATCGCTTGTGTGGGACATGCCTGTTGACATGCCGTGGTGATGTCTCCGTCGGCGATGCGGCGCCCTTCTCGTTTGGCGTGCGCGCGCCCCTCTTCGATGCGTTGCACGCAATAGGAGCACTTTTCCATCACACCGCGCATGCGCACGGTGACGCTTGGGTTGAACTGCATCTTCTTGACCTCTGGGATGTCGCCGTGAAAGTCGAGATAGTTGAAACGACGCACCTTATAAGGGCAGTTGTTCATGCAATAACGCGTACCAATGCAGCGGTTGTAGGCCATGTCGTTGAGGCCTTCAGGACTGTGTTCGGTGGCGTTGACCGGGCACACGTTCTCGCATGGTGCATTTTCGCACTGAACGCACGCGACGGGTTGAAATGCCAAGTCCGGATTGGTTTCGTCATCTCCAACAAAATAGCGGTCGATACGCAACCAGTGCATTTCGCGGCCGCGCTTGAGCTGATCTTTTCCGACCATGGCCAAATTGTTTTCGGACATACATGCCACTGCACATGCGTTGCAACCGGTGCATGCCGATAGATCGATCGACATGCCCCATTTGTGGCCGTTGTATTCGACTTCTTTCCACAAGGGTTTGGTCGACGGATCCACAGAACGGTACTTGGCAAAATCAGGCGACTCTTGATATTCAACCAAGGTTGCGTCGAGTGCGATGGGCCTGTCTTCCATCGCGTGGTGTTCTTGTGTTTGTGCGATGGGGTACCGTCGCCCGGTGCTGTGCGCGCTGAAGCCGCTGCCATAATGAAGATTGGCAAAGGTGCGCAGCGGATAAACATCGAAGCCGTGGCCGTTACCATAACGACCTGCTTGTTTACGACCCCATCCGAGGGTCAGCGCGATCGTGTTCTTGGCGATGCCAGGCGTGACCCACGCTACTGTTTCGATACTTTTTCCGTGGGGTCCTTTGATTTCAATAATCTCTTCGCTCTTAATGCCGAGCGCTTTGGCGGTTTCAGGCGACATAAGCGCCGCGTTGTCCCACGAGATTTTGGTGATGGGATCGGGTAGCTCAAGCAGCCATGGATTATTGGCGTGACGTCCGTCTTCGAGTTTGCGATCAGCTTTGAATACGACGTTGATTCCTTTGCTTTCGGTTTGCGTGGCCTGAGCAAGGATTGTCTTGAGCGCGTCAGCGTTTAATGTGACCTTCTCGACGGGTTTGCCATTTTCAGCGATGACGCCGCGCTGCAGCAATTGTTGCCACGCTACTTCGCTTGAAATGGCAAGGGGGCGTGCGACGAGATCGGCCCATGTGGCGCGAACCAAATCGTGACCCTTTTGCCATGTGCCCTCGGTGACCCAAGCCAGCACTTCAAGTTCGCTGCGTGCAGAAAAAAGCGGAGCGATCAGGGGTTGCTGAATGCTGACGGCGCCCGAGCTTGACACCGCGTCACCCCAGGCTTCGAGTGCATGACTCAGCGGGAAGACCCAGCTAGAACGTGAGGCCGTTTCATTAATGTGTGAGGCCGCGTGAATGCTTAGCGGAATGCTTTCGAGCAACTTGGCAAACTCGGCGTCCGCTGGAGCATTGTAAACGGGGTTAGCGCCTAACATCACCAGCGCTTTGACTTGGCTTTGCTTTGCGCTCTGCACCAGTTCGGCGAGGGTGCCAAACTCGGGCATGTCGGCGTGTGCTTGGGTAAGCAGCATCGTTTTGTTGAGATGTCCCAAGCCAAGATTGAGTGCCAAGGCCAGCGCGTGAACGCTTGGCGGCTGGCAAGCGCCTACGGCAATCAAGCCAAAACCATTGGCGGCGACTAAGTCTTTGGCCACAGCTTTGATCCATTTTTCAGGGACACCGGCTGGTGTTTTGCTTGCGGGTAGCTCAACGCCTGACAGATCGATGTGATGCACTGAATGCAACTCATGCGCGAGTGCACTTAGGTAAGCGGCGATGTCGTTTGGCGGCAATAGCAAGCGATGATCGGCGTTTGACCCGGTTAGGCTAAGCGCCGATTCCACCACATAGAGGCGATTAAGTTCGGTGACGGGCGCTGCGATTTTGCGCTGTTCCATCCAGCCGCGGCTATGGCGAACGCCATCGGTGCCACCAAGCAAGTCAGCGTCAAGCGACAACACGGTTTTGGCCAAATCAAGGCGGTAGCGTGCTGTGTACGATTCGCCCGTGAGTTGCTTGATCAGCGTGTGCTCGTCAGTGCTTGCGATCGGGCTATACGCGTACACGCGCGCCTTGGGTAGTTTTGCTTGCAGCGCCTTGATCAAACGCCATTGCGTCGGTGAGCGATTGGGTTCGACCAATACTGCAAGGCCCTCGCCCTGTGCTTCGCGCAACGCGGTCATTTTGGCTGAAAGCGCTTTATCGGCGGCGCTCCACCCTTTGCTTTTGCCGTCTTTGGATTGTGCATCGCGAGCGCGATCCGGATCGTAAAGATTCAAGATCTCGGCTTGCGCGATTAAATCGGTGCCACCCATGCTGTCTGGGTGTTCGGGGTTGCCTTCGATTTTGGTGGGGCGACCTTCATGGCTTTCGACCACAAGACCAAGCACATTGTTTCCACGATGAATGACGGTGGCGTAGTGGTTGGCGTTACCGAGCACCATGTACTCGGGCGATTTGGCATAGGGTAAGGTACGCTCTTCGGGGCGACGTATACAACCGGCAAGACCGACCGCGGCAGCGGAGAGACTGCTGAACGAGACGAAATCGCGGCGCGACAGCAAGAAGCTTGCGTCGACCAGGGTTGGATCGTTCAACTTCGAATCGCCTTGGGTGCCATCACGAAATTCGGTTTGTGCTAAGCGATCTTTGCGCGCAGGATCAGCTTTTTCGTCGAGACTGCGCCAAATGGGCGGTAGCTCGGCTTTGGCCGACTTAAACGTTTCGTCGAAGATATAAGGTTCGCGTTTACTCATCGGTGGCACCCTGAACAATGTTGTGGTGGATGTAAAAGAACCGCTTGCGCCATGATTACACTTTGATCGGCGGGCGAAGCTTTCCAGTCCATGTTGGTGATCTGTGACGCAGGTCGCAGGTTGGGCACGGGATTACGGTGGCAATCCAAGCACCAGCTCATGCTTAGCGGCGCGGCTTGACCCACTTCGTCCATCTTATCGATGCGTCCGTGACAGTTGACGCAACCCACGCCTGCCTTGAGGTGAATGCTGTGGTTGAAGTGCGCGTGATCCGGCACTTTGTGAATCTTAACCCACGGGATCGGCTTATCGGTTTTCCAGCTATCGCGCACCATGGCAAGCTTGGGAGAGTCAGTCTTGATAAGCGCGTGGCAACCCATGCATACTTGCGTGGTCGGTAGGTTGGCTTTGGCCGATTGTTCGATGCCTGAATGGCAATATCGGCAATCGATGCCGAGCTTGCCTGCGTGCAGGCGATGGCTGTAGGGCACCGGTTGTTTGGGTGTGTAACCCACTTGGAGGTTTTTGGCAGAAAAAAAGTACCAGAAAACCCCCACGAGCGTGGTCAACGCACCTAAACCCAATACTCCAACGACCAAAGGAAGGCGATTAAGCGAACGTGGAAAAATTTGCATAGCTTACTCGTGTTGACTCATGCGCTTAGAACACTTCACACCCGATGTTTTGGCTTAGATTAGGCCTGATTAGACCTAACATTGCCCAAAACAACCTGCCCGTCGTGTACAACTACCCAATACAACGACCTAACAGCCAAACAAAAAAACTCAGGGCAGCGGATGCACGTTACTTCGCGTGGTCGCCAATTTGCAAGTAAAACCCTAATAAAATCTAAGCATACGAAGCAGCGATTGGCGATCGCGATGGGATAACGTGCTACCGGGCCACTTGATAAGGCAAAGTTTCGTACAAGTCAAGCAAAGCGCGACCAAGACGGATACGTTGATACCAGGTGAAATACAAAAAAGGGGTTTTGTGTACGCGGATCTGGATCCCAGCGAAACTTTAGGCGAAAATGGTTGTTTGCATGGCTATTGATGCTCATCATGATCCGCCAAGTCCGTTAGGAGGACCTGGTAATGCGGGGGACTTTGCGGAGTTAGGGTCGCTTGGACGCTACACGCTTGTCGAACGTCTTGCAGTGGGCGCCGATGCCGAGGTGATGATCGCCGAAGAGCCGCGCGCGGTGGGTGCACCGCGTCGCGTTATTATCAAGCGTTTGCTGGCGCATGGTTATGAAGACGACGCGGAAGCCAATCCGCTGGCGCTTGAATGGACGCTACTGAAGCAGCTCAACCATCCTAATATTGTGAGTTTGCTCGATCAGCACGAAGGCGAGCGTGGTCTTGAGTACATGGTGCTCGAGTATGTGCCAGGTGTTGATCTCTGGCGGCTTTTACGCTGGCTGCGCAAGCACAATAAACAGATGAACTTTAATCTGGCGTTGCATATCGGTGCCGGATTGCTTAACGGGTTACATGCGTTGCACCAGGCGCAGGATGCCAAACGCAAGCCGTTGCATGCGGTGCACTGCGACGTGAGTCCATCGAACGTTTTGTTGTCGGTGTATGGCGACACCAAATTGTCTGACTTTGGTAGCTCGCAGACTGATGCAAGCTTGCAAGCGAGCAAAAAGCATAAGCCGACAGGCGTGGGCAAAGTAAACTACGTGTCGCCTGAATCGCTGTCGAATACGCGTGTAGATCATCGTTCCGATCTTTTTTCTGCGGCCGCTGTGATCGCCGAGATGTTGCTTGGGGATCCCTTGTTTGTCGGGCCCAGCGAACTGTCGATCTTGCTTGCGATTCGTGACGCGGATATTTCTGCCTTGCTGCAACACGGGCGCGGATGGCCGCCTGGGTTGGCTTCGGTGCTGGCGCGTGCGTTGAACAAAAACCCCGACGAGCGTTTTGAAAATGCGGCCGAGTTCGCCGAGAATTTACGCGTACTGTGTTCCGAGAGTGAAGTTCGTTGTAAGGAGCTTCTATCAACCCTGGTTGAAGAGGCACTTAAGGGTCGAGAGATGCCCTCGATGCAGTTCAACTTACCTTCAGCGATGGCGACAGTGCCCCCCGAGGGTAAAGCGGTCACCGCACCTCCCGCGGCGGGTTCACCCTATTCCGAAAAAACCGACACGGCGCCACCCGCATTTGCTGCGACGCCGAATGAGTCTGCGGTGAAAGAGATCACATCAAAGGTGCCTGCCTTTGAGTTTACCGTGTTTAGTGCGGATGGCAGCACGGCGGGCCAGTATACCTATGCACAGTTGGTCGAAGGTATTGCCACGGGTCGAATTGATCTCGAAGACAATATTCAGATGTACGAAGGTGGACCCATGCAACGTATTCGTGAGGTCCCTGAGTTGTCGCGTCACCTGCCCTTGGTCACGCAGGCATTGCGACTAAGTGATCCACCGCCCACTGCGATCGACACACCGTCGCAAACTGTGCCGATTTCTGTGGTAGCGCACGCGGCGTTGACACGTTATTCCGGGTTGATCTTCTTTAGCCACGGTGAGATTCACAAAGAGGTGTATTTCAAGCGCGGTGTGCCTGAGTTTGTGCGCTCTAACCTAGCCAGTGATTTGCTTGGTGAGTATTTGCTTTCATGCGGCGCCATCAACCGTGGTGAGCTTGATATGGCGCTTGCGGTGATGCACAAGTTCGATGGTCAACTGGGCGAAACATTGCTTGCGCTTGGGTTGCTCGATTCGTTGCGGTTGTTTAAGCATATTCAAAATCAGGTACGTAACCGCTTGCTTGATTTGCTACAGTGGACCAACGCAGAAATTCAGTATATCCGCGATGCGCAGAGTCCGCAGGGCGGTTTTCCAGTGAGTGTGGACCCTTGGGAGATCATGCTTGAAGCGCTGGTATTGCGTTTTCAAAACGAACAAGACCGTGCTCCCAAGGATACGCAACATGTGATTGCGAAAGGGCGCTTTGCGAGCGATGATCTGTTGCGCTTGCCAGAAGCGCCTGGCTCACTTTATGCGATGATTCAGAACACGGATAAGACCTGGGCGGACTTACAGACAAAATTTCGTAAGCGCACAGGCCATAAGTCGCAGGCATGGAAGCCGGAGTATGCGCTTGCGCTTTTAATGCATCTTGAGATGGTCGAGATTGCTTAAAAGTCGATTCTTTCGGCTTTAGTGATTTTGGTGCTATTCGGTGCTACGCTTTCGCTGCCGGTCCCGTGTGGGTTGGCCACTATTACGAGGCAAGCATCAATGCAAACGTTCAAAGTATTGGTTTCTGACAAACTTAGCGACGCTGGATTGGCGATCTTAAAAGCCAACCCGAGCATTACCTGTGACTATAAGACGGGGCTCAACGAAGATGAGCTGTGTAAGATTATTGGCGAATACGACGCTCTCGTGATTCGTAGCGCGACCAAGGTTACTGCCAAGGTGCTCGATCACGCAGCGAAACTTCGCGTGATTGGCCGTGCGGGCATTGGCGTTGATAACGTGGACGTGCCGGTGGCGAGCAAGCGCGGGATTTTGGTGATGAACACCCCGTCGGGTAATGCTGTGACTACGGCCGAGCACGCGATCACACTTTGGATGTCGCTTGCACGAAAGATTGCTCAAGCGACCGCGTCGATGAAAAATGGCAAATGGGAAAAGACCAAGTTTCAAGGTCGCGAAGTGTCGGGTAAAGTATTGGGCATCGTTGGCTTGGGCAATATTGGTCGTATCGTGGCTGATCGCGCTCAGGGCTTGAAGATGAAAGTCATCGCGTTTGACCCGATGATTAGCGATGATCGCGCCGCGGCCCTTGGGGTGCATAAAGTGAGCATTGACGAGCTGTTTAAAAGTGCGGATATCATTTCGTGTCATGCACCGCTGACACCAGACACCAAAAATCTGCTCAACGACGCAGCATTCGAAAAGATGAAAAACGGCGTTATGATTGTTAACGCCGCACGCGGCGGCATTGTCGATGAAAGTGCCTTGTTACGCGCGATCGAAAAAGGCAAGGTTGCGGGCGCTGCACTTGACGTCTTTGAACAAGAACCGGTCGATCCGAATCACCCGCTGCTTAAGCGCGAAGAGGTTATTTGCACGCCGCATTTGGGCGCTTCGACAGAAGAAGCTCAGGAGCGTGTGGCGCTCGAAATCGCAGAACAGATTGCGGAGTACCTGACCCAAGGTGTGGTGCGTAACTCAGTCAACGCGCCTGCGCTCTCGCCCGAGATTGCCGAGCGTTTGACGCCCTATACGCGTCTTGCCGGCCGCTTAGGTCGTTTTTTGGGTCGCTTGCCTGTACAAAATGTCAAAGAGCTGCATGTGACATGTTCGGGCACGGCAGCGGAGCTGTCAGCGCGTAGCATTGCTCATGCGGTGCTTGCTGAATATTTGACGCAACATCTGGAGCAACCGGTTAGCGCCATCAGCGCGCCGATCGTGGCCAAGGAACGCGGCATTCAGTTGGTTGAAATTTGCCAAGACAACAAAGCGGGTTTGACCAACCTTGTCACGGTGACGGTCAAAGGTTCGCCCGAAAGCCATAGCGTGAGCGGCACTGTGAGTCCCAGTGGCGATTCGCGTTTGATCGCCTTTGACAAATATGAACTTGATGCGCTTCTGTCTGGCACCTTGCTTGTGATTTACAACGAAGATCAACCGGGTGTGATCGGCGCTGTGGGTACGGTGCTTGGCAATAAACAAATCAACGTGTCGCGCATGCAGGTGGGCCTTGAGAGCAACTCGAAACGTGCGCTTGCGTTGTGGAACGTCGACACAACGCCTGACGATGCAACGTTGAGCGCGATTGGGAAGCTTCCCAATGTACAAAACGCCATGTGTATCGTGTTATGAAGAAAAAGATCAAGGCGGATCGAGCAGCACGTGCGGCGGGTCGCACGGCGGCGATTAAAACCACTGCCAAAGTGAATGTACCGCTTGCGCCGCCTTCGGGGATGCGCGATGTGCTCGAACCGGAGTCTATTCAGCGCATGGAGCTTGCGCGCACGTTGCTTGGCGATTACCGAAAGCACGGTTATCAACTGGTGCGCACCTCGCCTTGTGAGTATGCGGAGCTGATCGATCAGACGCTCAGCGACGAACATAAACACAATGAGCTGCGCTTCATTGATCCGCAAACAGCGCGCGTGGCCTTGCTTAGGCCCGATATGACTTTGCAAGTGGCTCGCATTGTGGCCAGTCGTTTGCGCGATAAACCCGCGCCGTGGCGTTTGTGTTACGAAGGCAGCGTGATTCGTCAGCGCGGCGGTAACGCGCGCACTCAGCGCGATATTAGCCAAATCGGTATCGAGTGCATCGGTCTTTCACCTGAACACGCCGATGCCGAAACCATTGAGCTTGTTTCGCGTTCGTGTGAACGGGTTGGACTGCAAAATTATTATCTTGAGCTTGGTCATACAGGCCTTGGTCGTCGTTTGTTAGCAGCATTGCCGCCGACATTTCATGCACGCGTTGCCAGTGCCTTAACACAAAAAGACACACAAACGCTCAGCACGTTGCTTGGTCAAGCGCGCGCCAAACCTGCGCTCACTCACATGTTCATGAAACTTGTCGAGCTGTATGGCGATTTGAATGTGTTTAATCGCATCCCTCGCGAGTTTAAGACGAAAGAGTATGTTGGGTTCTTTGCGCAACTTGAACGTATCCTTGAGCAGTTGGCGAATAAACACCTGATTCAACACGTGCGCGTCGATTTGGCCAATCTGAACCACTGGAACTATTACACCGGGTTTAACTTCACCATTTTGGCGGAGGGTCCGGGTCAGCCGGTGGCCGAAGGTGGTCGCTACGACAACATGATGGCGCGTTTTGGGTTGGATGTGCCCGCGACAGGGTTTGCCTTCGATGCCGACAGTTTGATTTGGGCGCTGGGCGTTCAGGAGTCGGGTGTGGCGGTGCCGCATCAACGGCGGTTGGTGATCGGCTCGCGTTTAAAAAACGCGCGTATTCGACGCTTGGTCGATGCACTTCGCGCCGACGGTGCGATTGTGAGTGTGCTTGATCATGGGCAAATTGAACATTTGATTCATTATGCGCGCGCTTGGAACTATGATGCGGTGTTGTTAGAGAAAGGCGCTGGCCTTGTGGCGTATCCTACGCAAACACAGCGTGCGATGTTGGCTTATATGAGTAGCGATGTGGCGGATGTGTTTACGTGGCTTGCAACAGTTGGTTAGGCGCAGTCGGGTGAACGGGAGTTATCATGAGCGTTAGCGTGTTAATTGGTGCGCAGTGGGGCGATGAGGGCAAAGGCAAGGTTGTCGATGTCCTTTCGAGCGATATGGATGTGGTGGTGCGTTTTTCAGGAGGCGCCAACGCTGGGCATACGCTTGTCGTAAACGGTAAAAAGATTGTGCTGCACTTGGTGCCGTCGGGCGTGCTTCATCCACAAACGACATGTGTGCTGGCACAAGGCATGGTTATCGATCCGGAGCAGTTGCTTAAAGAAGTGGACGAGCTTTTGCAAACCGGGCACACGCTTAAAGATCGGTTGCTGGTATCGGACGAGGCTTTTTTGGTGATGCCTTGGCATAAGCACATCGATGCGATGCGCGAAGAAAAAGCCAACAAGATTGGCACCACCCGTCGCGGTATTGGCCCAGCATACGAAGATAAGATTGGTCGCCGAGGTTTGCGCGTGGTCGACTTATTGAGCAAATCGGCGCTACGCCAGCGCATCGAAGGATGCCTTGACATGTGGGCACCTTGGTTTAATCAAAGTGAAGCGTCTTC
>JBGAKI010000027.1:0-36511 GCA_044224525.1 Polyangiales bacterium
CTCAATGGTGTAACCCAATGGAAAGTGATCACGCCGCAACTCGATCTACCCAATACGTTACAACAAATTTTTGCTACAGAAACTTACACCCCCACCCATCTTGGCCGCACCGAGTGGCTTGGCTTAATACAAGACAGTGCGCTACAACCTGGTTGTAACAAAGAAGGGTTTAACATCGATGCATCGCGTACGAACGTCATGTTTGGTGTTCGTATCGGCATCGTCGCCGACGACTATTTAGACTGTGTTAATCCCGATTCGTTCATCGGTTTTGGCGCGGCCTCTCCGCGGGTCGCATGCAACGGCGTCATGCGCACGGCGGCAACCGGCAATGTTAATTTCTGTGGAAATGCCGATATTGCCGCGTTTGGCTATATAATGGTCCGCGAATAACGCGAGACATCCATGACCTTCAAGGTCCCCACAACTCTATATGCAGCAGTCATACTCTGGACGAGCGCCTGCGGCGGCTCGACTCGAACCAATTCCGCATCACTCGATGGTTCAATAGACGCGAGCATTAACAATTCACTCAAAGGCACATGCGAAGACTACGCGCTCAACAACGAGGAAACCGAGGTCGATTGTGGTGGACCCAACTGCATGCCATGCACCGCAAACAGTAAAAGCTGCAAAGCATTATTGAGCAAGAACCCCGGCACACCCAGCAGCGTTTATTCGCTCGACGCCGACGGGTCGGGACCACTGGCAGCCTATCTTGCATATTGCGACATGGACGCCGACGGTGGCGGTTGGACGCTGGCGCTTAAGGCCGATGGCGCGAGCGCCACGTTTTCTTACGAGAAATCAATTTGGACCAACAATCAACTGCTTAACATAGCCGCAAGCGGCCTAGACACCAACGAAGCCAAGCTCGAGTCGTTCAATAGAATCCCCGCGCGTGCGCTGCGTATCGGCATGAGCGTGGCGGGCCAAACGCGTTGGTTGACGGTGCCGCTAAATATCTCGCCATCACAAACGCTATACGACATCTTTTCGCACAACTATCGCGTGCACACGACGATCGGCCGCAATGCATGGATGACGCTGATCGACGGGTCTGTATTACAAAACAACTGCAATGAAGAAGGCTTAAACTTAGCGCCACGCGTCGCGAACAACGCAACCGGCCCCCGCATCGGCATCGTCGGCAATGACAATGACGAGTGCCTCACACCCGACTCGTATCTTGGCATTGGCAGCATCGCCCACGGCGCCGGCTGCGGGATGGGTTTTACCGCTACATCAGGCAACGGCGCAGCATGCACGGGTGCGCCATTCACCAACACAACTGCGTTTGGGTACGTGATGGTGCGCGAATGAGAACTGGGCACGCAATCGTGTTCTGCCAATTCTTGGCAAACATGGCAGTCATGTCAGTCATATCAGCATGTGGGCGAGTGGGCTACAACCAAAGCCCGTCGCAAACAACGATAACCGACGCTGGCGTTGAAACATGTAACGATAAACTTTTTAACAACTCCGAGACGCAAACCGATTGCGGTGGACCCAACTGCCCAGCGTGCCCAACAGGCCTATTTTCATCGTGCAAAACCTTGCTTGCCGCGCAACCTGGTATCGCCAGCAACGTCTATCAACTCGACCCAGACGGCCTGGGTTTTTTACCCGCCTACTACGCCTACTGCGACATGGACGCCGACGGTGGCGGCTGGACACTCGCGCTCAAAGTCGACGGCAGATCATATAACTTCGAATACCAAAGCATCGTATGGGTGAGCGCTGACCCGCTCAACGAAACAAGCGCAAACCTCGATCAAAGCGAAGCCAAACTTTTTTCTTTCGCAGGGCTCATCGCCAAAGACGTGCGTGTGGGGTTCACCACCAAGGGCATCACACGCTGGCAAACACTCACGCCAGACCTTCAAACACCAAAGACCTTACGCGAGATTTTTGCAAGCGAAAGCTTTCTGCCAACCACCGTGGGGCGAGCCGCTTGGCTGCAACTGGTGCAAGGCGGCAGCCTGCAAACCAATTGTAACCAAGAAGGTTTTAACAACAACGGCGCCCAGACCCAACTTGCCGTGCGCCTGGGCATTCTGGGTAACGCAGAAAACGACTGCGCCAGCCCCGATTCTTTCGTCGGTTTTGGCGCCAACACCCGAACACTTTGCGGCTCCGAGGTGGGCAGCGCCACCGGCAATCAAAGCGATGGGGGCTGCGCCAACATCAACATTGCCGCGTTTGGTTATATAATGGTTCGTGAATAGCCAGCACACTAAACCAGTGTGTTTGACGTGACCCGGGTTGCGAGTTAGCCTATGCCGCAACCGAGACACCTATGCGACTATTTGCTGGCAAAGTTCCTGTAATCGCCCAAGAAGTAATCGAAACGCTTAAGCGCGATAGCGACATCGAAGTCGACGAAGAAAACGAGGCACGCCTCGACATCGAATCGGTGCTCAAAGAGCAGTTGCGCATGGAAAAACAAGTCGTCGACGAAGCCAAATCGCGCATGGAAGCGCGCGGCGTCGGCTTTTCAGAGCTGGGCCGGGTCAAATCCCAGGTTGCCAAAGAACGCATGGCCGTCACGGGTGAAGACGTGCTGCCCCATTTGGTCGATCAAATATTACAAATGCTTTTTCACAGCCAAAACGTTGCTGAAGTGTTCGCCGACGACATCCAAATCCGCCGCAAAGTCACCGCCATTTTGCGCAAACACATGGATGTTGAAAGTGAACTTGATCAACAAGTGCGTGCCAAAATTAAGAACCTTGAAGAAGGCACCTCCACCTTCGAGATTGAGTACGCGCGCGCGATGGACCAAATCAAACGTCGCCGCGGCCTCGTTTAGAAACATACCGACATGTTAAGCCTAACTGGACATGGACGCGCGCAAACAAAGGCCGCGTTTGGTTTGGTTACCCTAGAAATCTCGGCGGTCAACCATCGCTTCTTCGAGATTAGAACGCATGTCCCTGCTGCCCTTCCGCGCGCATTCAAACACGCCATCGAGACACACGTCAAAACCAAACTTCAACGCGGTCACGTCGAAGTCTATGTGCGCGTCGATTGGGACGCGAGTGCCACCTTTTCAATCGATCACGACCTAGCCAAACGCGCATGGGACGAGTTTACAAAACTACGCAATGCACTGCGATCCAAAAGCGAGCTTTCGATCAGCGATTTAGGCCGCGTGCCCGGCGTGTTTCGCACCCTCGACATCAGCCACGATGCTGACAATGAAACCGTCTTCATCACCCTGGCTGATCACGCTTGCGACGCGTTGCTTGAGATGCGTGCCCGTGAAGGCCGCACCCTCGAGCAGGATTTTTCTTCTCGCATCGATAAGCTCAAAGCAGGCTTAACTGTTCTTACCAAAGGGCATCAAGCCCTGCAGGCGACAAGAAAACAAGAACTGCTTGCTCGCATCGAGGAGCTGCGCAAAAACGACCAGCTGCCGGGTCAAGACACCATTGATCACGTGCTTAGCGCACTTTTAACCCACGGTGACGTCGCCGAAGAACTCACCCGGCTTGCCTCACATTTCGATCAACTCGAAACAGCCGTTCACAGTCAAGAGCCCGCTTCGGGCCGGCGAATCGAGTTCCTTTTGCAAGAACTTCACCGTGAAATCAACACCTTTGGCAACAAGGCCACCGATCCTGCGCTTTCCGAGCAAGTGATCAGCTTTAAGCTCGAACTTGAGCGCATGCGCGAACAATCTGCAAATGTCTGGTAGTCTGAAAGTGGCTGTGGTACAATTTCGCTACTTCACATGCGCGACGATCTAGTCATGCTCATCCTGTGCTCGCCTTCGGGCGCGGGCAAAACCACCCTCACACGTGAGCTTTTGCGCACGTTCCCCGATTTTACCTTTTCGGTGTCGCACACCACGCGCCAACCCCGACCCACCGAAGTCGATGGGCGCGATTATCATTTTGTTGAGCGCGAAAACTTCGAAAAGTTAATCGGCGAAAACGCTTTTTTGGAGTGGGCCACCGTGCACGACAATCTTTATGGCACCAGCCTCGCTGAAATTGACCGCGCCAAAAAGAACAATAAACGCGGCATCGTCTTCGACATCGACTACCAAGGTGCGCGCCAAATTAAGGCATTCTACCCTTCGGCGCTGGGCGTTTTCATTCTGCCTCCCTCCCTGGATGAACTCAAACGCCGCCTCAAAGGCCGCGCCGCCGACGACGAACTGACCATCCAACGTCGTTTCGCCAAAGCCAAGGCCGAAATCGAACACTATGTGTTTTTCGATCACCTGATCGTCAACGATGATCTTGAGCAAGCCCAAGCGCGTTTACGCAGCGTGGTCTATGCCGAACAATCACGTCGCGCCCGCATGGCGCTCTACGCCGAAGAGCTTTTGCGCAACGGCCGCATCACACCTTCACGCTAATACGCTAGGCGGATACTAGCTAGCCACCGGCTTACAAAGCGCGCGCGTCCACTCTTCCAATTTTTCCGTAAAGCCCTTAATAAAATAGGCGGGCAGCATCTGGTGAAAAACACCATTACGTGTGACCTCAAAAACCTGTCCACATTCGACAATATATTCTGGTGGATCATTCACCATTTTTGGATCGCAAAATAGGTTCGGCACTTGCATGATCATTGTAACAGCAAGTCTTGGATCGTCAGTTAACCCAGCTTTGAATCTAAGCAGGATGTCATTTTTCAGGTTCGGTTCATCGATGCGATAACTTTTTAACGGTTCTTGTATCGCTGGGTTAAGAATGGACGATTGCCCGAGTGTTTGTTTCAACACAGCAGCAGGAAATTGTTCGGCCAAGAGTTCTATACCACCCTTAATGGCATAACCCATCACATCATCAACATGCATAAAGAAGGGATCGCAAAAACCCAAAGCATAGTCGGCATCGATAGCCAACACGCACCCTGTATCGGTTTGCGTAGGGACATACGCTGATGTCGTCGGTACCCATAAAGCGGGCAAACCATGCAGCGGCGCCGAAATTACATCCGAAGCACTGGCGTTGCCCTGCCCGGTCGCGCTTTGCGCCTCACAACCTGCCAGCCACAACCCCACAAGAAAAGTTAGCTTTCTTAAATCCACCCTCGACGATATCACAAATGACATCAAGCGCAATTCCTAGCCCGTTTTTTGGGCCTGTACACGCTGCTCCATGGCTTTACAAAAGTGAACAAAATACTGAAAAACAGCATCCACAACCGCATCGACATGGCGCGCCTGCATGGCATCTTGCACTTTGATGCAAAGTTCCTCGTTGATACGATGTTCCGCAGGTCGTGTCTTAATAAATAATTGATTCTCACTTTTAGAGAAACCAAATACGGTTCTAACACCTTGGCCATAATCGCCTTCAAGCGACAAATAATACCCTTGAGCCTTCGCGTCATAACCGCTGCCCATCTCTAAGACCCCAGGCAGATGACCCGGCGTATACGTTCGAAGCAAAAAGCTCGTAACTTGATCTTCAAGGTTGCCCGCATTGACCGCTGCCACGGCCGCAAGCTCTAGCGTGCACCCAGCAGGCAACGCCACCACGTCAAGCGGTCCACACACGTCTTGCACTTGCCGTTCACGATGACGTTCATAAAGAGGAACATCCGCCACAGCCGCTTGACATGGCGGCGTCAACACGCGCGTTTTACCGTCATCATTCGCCGACTCGTCGCCCGCAACCCAAGCTGGCGCACTCGCCTCGCACGCAACAACAAGCCCCATACACGTTGCACCCAGCGCGCCGAGCCACCCTCTACACAAAAACCGAAAATAATCTAAGCCAAACATCTAAAAACCTAACAGCGCCCCATCCGTCCACGACGCTCAGAATAACTTCGTCACGACCCATTGACACCGCACACATCCTTTAACATCTCCGACATTCGATCCGAAAAGCTCGAGAGCAAATGACCAAAAAACTGGCTCGCCACCGGTTCAACAAGCGAGACGGTAACGGGATTGCCACAACCCATGCGATTCATTTAGGCCACTTGCTGTCGACGCATCACAACCCACTAAAACCATCGCCGTGGCCGCTAAAAACACCATGCTAAACTTCTGCGCCATACACCCTCAAACACCATAGCATCGTTTATGATTCTATCAAGAACCCGGTTAAAAAAGTGACATTTGCTTACACCGTTCGCGATGAGCGGCATTGAGCGCCTCAAGCAGCGCATCGATATAAAGCGCCATCGACTTGTTTTCGATCGGCGCAAGCACATCGGGCGGCGCATCACCACAAAGCGTCGCTGCCTCGCCTTGCACCACGTCTAAGATCCTTGTTTTACACAAGTCAGGATGAACTTCGATGCGACCCTTAATCTCAAACCCTTCACCTTGTTGCAACCCGATCAAAGTCATCTCAAATGCTTCGACGCCGCGTTCAATACGCCAAACTTTACTCATCGCCGCCGGATCCTTGAGCGCGGGTTGGGTTAACTTTGTTTCGTCGAACCAAGGCGCTCGGACACGACCCTTGTCCACGAGCGCTTCCTTGGTCGCCTCATGCGTTTGTTCAAACAAGCTTGACCTTACCGGCTTGGCAAACATCTCGCGATAAAACGCATCACAAATTTTATTGCTTAGCCTTGCTTCAAACGAACCCACGCAACGCGCAAGCGCGTGTCCCCCAGAAAACTTCGAGTAACTTGGCGTGACACCAAGCGCGCGCAAAACAGCAAGGGAATCGTGCGTCTGAGCTTCTTGCATTGACGCGTTATCGTTCGGTGCTTCGCACGCCCCAATCGCCAATATTCCTAAGCAAAAAAACAGCTTAAGTAACAACATGCACGACCATGACATACGATCGCGTCAAGTGCTACTTTGAATACGAACGCTAACTCAGTGCGGCGGCAATCTTCATCGCCATCGCGTAAATACCGATTTGCGGCGGCCCACCAAGTGACGTTGGAAACACCGAGCCATCCGCCACATACAGACCCCTCACCCCATGCACCTGCCCATCGGTGCCAATGGCCGAATGTTCAGGGCTCAGCCCCATGCGCATGGTGCTCAGCGGATGCACCGAGTTAAGCTTAATGTCGCTTGCGCCAAAACGCGCCGGCGTGAGGGCATCGAAGTTTTGCATCGTTGCTCCACGAATCGCGGGCGCCGCGGGCATCACCACTTCTTTTGCCCCTGCCTCAAACAAAATGCGCGCAGCTTGTTTGGCGCCAAACGCAAGCTGCGCCTGATCCCCGGCATCCAGACGATAATCCAGCACGGGTGCACCGTGTTTTAGTTTAACGCGACCTTCGCTCTCGTCGTGCACCATCACAATCAGCGTCATCAAACGCGCGTAATCGCGCATGTCGCGCATCAGCGAGGGCCCAAACCCTGGCATCAGCGCCGCTGTGCTCGCCGGATGCGCAGCGACCGGCACAATCCACACGCGATGTTTGGCGCCCGGCCGATAGTCCATCCACTCTGAACACTCAACACTTTGCGGCACGCCTTTATAACCCTCGATGCGCTCGTCAAACACGCCCGCCACTAGCGCCGCTGGATGTAAATGCAGACCGCGACCCAGCTGCCGATATCGATCAGGTAGCGCACTGCGCAGCGCCATCGCGGCCGAGCCCACCGCGCCGCCTGCAAGCACCACTTTGGGTGCACGCAACACCTGTCGCTCACCACCGAAAACAACCTCAACACCCACAACCGCGCCACCACGGTGCAAAACGCACCGCACATCAACACCTGCGCGCACCTCACCGCCGCTCTTGATCACTTCAGGGATCAACACACGCAACGCATTCAACTTGCCGTTGTTGGGGCACCCCAAATCGCAATACCCGCTGCCCTGACACCGCTCGTCACGATTGTGCGCAAGCCGCGCGTACTTCAACGAAAGTTTCTCTAAAGTCTCGCCAAGTCTTTGATTCTGCCGATTAACTTGGTCATCGCGAATAGTGCGCACGCCAAGCAACGCCTCAGTCTTATCAAAATAAGGCGCGAGTGCTTCAGTACCCAGTTCGCTCAACCCAAGCTCACCGGCCCAGTGCTCAAGAATGGGCGCGGCGATGCGTTTACACAGGTTGGTATTATGCGCCGTTGACCCGCCAAGCCCCCGCCCCGACAACACCAAAATACCTAAATCGCGCGTACGCTGACCCCCCAGTTGCTGATAAAGCGCCGGGATCATCTGCTCTTCGCGCATCGTAAAACGCTCGGTGCTGTGCGCCGCGCCTTCTTCGAGCAAAAGCACTTTCATGCCGGCCTTCGCCGCCACATACGCCGCCATCGACCCGCCAGCCCCAGCGCCACACACAATCACGTCATGGTGTTGCGTCATCGCGGCCCCTCATAACCAATCAATGGCCACGTTGACGAATGAGAAAAATACGCCAAACAACACAGCGCTTTGAGCGAATCAAACGCACCGCGAAGCTGCGGCACCGAGCTAAGCATCATCGCTTCGAGCACACGCGTTTGTTTGGCCACGTCGCGTCTTGAAAAAGGCGGCAACACACCCCCGCGAAGCGGCAACACCCACTCGATCAACCAAAGCAGCTTGTTCAAGTCAGCACGCTGCCGCTCAGACATCTGCTCAAGCAAAACGCCCATGGTCGCCTGCCAGTTGACTTGCTCAAGCGAAGGCCACGCATCCGCCTCGCTGCGCAACAGCACTCGAGCGATGGGGCTAAGGCGTGCAAGCATATCGGGCGTCGTCACCATCGCGTTCCGTTTCAGTTTTGACTGCTAAACCACGCCAAGACAAGCCTTTTTGAAAATGAACGCGCGACGCTATCACTGACCAGAACACCATGTGGCCACCTGCTTATTGACCACGTCAAAAAAAGCATCGAGCACCTGGTTTTGTTCCTTGGTAAGCGCGCCGCCACTCATCGTAGCGCCAAACACGACAAAACTGTGAGTGCCCGTCAACCCTGCCTGAACGTCCACCACAATCGCCATCGGCTCAACCAACGAAGGCGTATTTCCAAAAAACAACGCATATCGTTCGAGCGATGGACGAGTCCAAATAGAACTCGCCCGACTTCGCGATATGATATCCGTGCCGCCCGGGCCCAGTGTAGTAAGCTGCCCGCTAAGCGCCTCAAGACGATCGCTAAACTCGACGCCATACGTGCGTCGACAAAACGAATAGCTACCCTGTTTGCGCACCACATAGGGATGTCGATTAACATAAATACTAAACCGAGTCGGTCGCGCCAAAACACAAACCCGAACCACTTCGTTAGGAAGCATACTTCCGGAGGCACCGCCCGCAGCACTCGCTTGCGCGACCTCGGGCCCTTGTTCACTACAACCCGACACCGCGAACATGGCGCCCAACACCATCACACGAATTCGAAACATCCACAGCGAAGGTACATTCATTGGTTCTCAAAAACTAGGTAGGCACCTTATCACCTTTAACGTTCGTATCAATTGGCATCATATCTTCCACCCGCTTTGACGAGCTCCACTCATCTTGACGAAACGAACCCTAGTTGATACAATATCGGCTCTTAACTTCACAAAATGAGTCCCAGCCTCCATGCCTAGGCCCCTCTTAGCTTACATTATCATTCTATTTTCTCTGGGATGTGACGCCACAATACCCGACGGCGCGACTTTTACCGCAGCAGTCAATTAAGACCGTCGCAATCAAGACGAGGCACCGATCAAAGGATCGCCATATGGTCCAAATCCATGGCTTCTCGATCGAGTTGGCACTACCAATTGCAGCTCAACAGTTCAAACCCGCGTTTTATGCTTTTCTACCGCAAAAGATCAAGCACCGATTAAAAAACCGAGCCAAGAGCCACATCGATGTTGGTGACGGGCACAAGCTCCATGCCCTTGGGCACGCGCAACTTGCCCGTCGTGACATTACCTTTGGGCAGAATCACCCGCTTGAAGTTCATGCTCGCAAGCTCAAGCAAACGCTGATCGGCGCGCGGCACGGCGCGCACCTCACCGGCTAGGCCCACTTCGCCAAAGGCGGCCACCTCTTGCGCAATCGCTTTGTCGCGCAAGCTCGACACAATCGCCAAACACATCGCCAAATCGGTGGCCGGCTCGTCGATCACAAGGCCGCCCGCAACGCTCGCAAACACATCTTGATCGAGCACATGCACCCCCGCTTTACGATGCAACACCGCCAACAGCACAGAAAGCCGCTGCGCATCCAAACCGGTCGCAATGCGGCGCGCGGCCCCATACGCCGCCGGCGCCACCAAGGCCTGCAGTTCAACCAACAACGGTCGCGTGCCTTCTGCAGACGGCATCACAATCGTGCCTGAAGCGCCCACAGGTCGCTCCGCCAAGAAAAGCGCACTTGGGTCAGGCACTTCGCTCAGCCCTTGCGGCCCCATATCAAACACCGCCACTTCGTGCGCAGGACCAAAACGATTTTTGGTGGACCTCACTAGTCTGTAAGCATACGTGCGATCACCTTCAAAGGTCAGCACCACGTCCACCAAATGCTCGAGCACCTTGGGCCCCGCAAGCGAGCCCTCTTTGGTCACGTGCCCAACAAAGAACAACGCAAAACCTTTCACCTTGGCGAGCTCAACCAAACGCGCGGTCACTTCGCGCAGTTGACCCACGCTGCCTGCGGCTGAACTAAGCGCCGCGCTACGAATCGTTTGCACCGAATCTAAGATCACAATGCTTGGCGGCGTTTTTAAAAGCACCCCCTCCACATCTTCAAGCTGCGTGGTCGCAAGCAGGCTCACCTCGCGCGCGCCTTTACGTTCAAGTCGCTCAGCGCGCATCGCCACCTGTGCGGCCGATTCTTCGCCGGTGACATAAAGCACCTGCAACCCACGCGCCGCAAGATCGCACACCATTTGCAAAAGCAATGTCGATTTACCAATGCCCGGCTCGCCACCCAAAATCAGCGCGCTGCCCGGCACGATGCCACCACCCAGTACACGATCGAGCTCAGGCGTACCGCTTAAAATGCGCGGCAGCTTATCGTGGCGTACTTCGCCTATTTTTTGTGCAACCGCTTGCCCTGCCACACTAATGCCGCGTGCCGAAGGCGTCGGCGCATCCACATCGCCGCCAGTGGTTTCTTCAACGAGCGTATTCCATTCGCCGCAACCCGCGCAGCGACCCATCCAACGAGGCGCGGTGGTGCCACACGACTGACAAACGAAAATACTCTTTTGTTTAGCCAACGCTACTCCTCTAACATACCAAGCCGAGCGAACCCAGCCCTGTTGAAGAATGCGTCAGAAAATCACACCAAGCAAGAGACGCGCAGCATACGCCTGACCAAGGTCTGCTTTGGCAGTGCCAGCATTGTCGCGATAACCGAGCCCCTGAAACGGAAACAACGTACCGCCCTGGATCGCCGCATAAAAGCCATCCGTCAACGCAGGCCCATCCTCTGAACGATAATAGATGCTCAAATCAAGCTCGAGCCCCAAATCCGCCGACCCACCCCAGGTTTGTGCAGACTCTGCCGCGCGGCTGTAGATCATGTCAAAACGGCCACCGAGCAACCCGCCGCGTTCGGTGCGAATCAAATCGTAGCTGACGCCCGGCTTCACGTAATAAGCGCCGGTCACCTGTCGCATGATGTTGCGCCACAAGATCAAATCCACGCGATAGTTGGGATGAAAGGCAAAGGTTGACACTGTTTTATTGCCACCCGACTGCGAGACGTGATCATTTTCACTCGACAAGCCAACCTCATTTTGCGACGAGTCACCCGACGCAAAACCAGAATACAAATAGATGCCCATTTTTTCCGCAAACAAGCGAAGCTCCGTTTCAAGGGCACCACCCATTTGCATCAAGGTCAGTTTTTCATTCACCGAATCAACATCGCGCTGCGAGTTCTCAAGCGTGCCCGCCTTAAGTGCGCCTTCAGCACTGATGCGCAGGCCCTTGTACCTAAACTCGCCCCAGGCGTCGACCGTGTACATCGACAACCCGCGACGAATAAACTTGGTATTCGAGACATCAGTCGATCTGGCATCCTCAAGTGTGCTTGAGCCAAGCACGCTCAAAAGCTGGCTGCGCTTCACCGCCATCAACCCGCCGTTCAGAGTCCAGCCTCCGCGACGCACCAAATCGGCATCGCGATCAGGGTCACCTTGCTTAACGATACCAAACATAAACTGATTGACGTCGTCTTTTTGTGTGGCGTCCGCAGGCAGGCCGTTAGAACCATTGCGACGCAACAATCCTTCGTAAGCAAAATCGTACGCGCCCATGAGGTAAAAGCCTGCAAGCTTCGTAATCGCCATCACACGATCGACATCGGTCGAGTAATCGCCATCAAAATCGGCACCGTCATTGAACTGCATGCCCAAACCCCAATGCCAACCCATTCGACCAAAGCGCAGCTCAACCGCTTCGTGCGGTCGCACCTCAGCCCACGCACGGCGAATATAAATGCTGTCTTGTAAACCGGTGCGCCCTGCTTGCGGCGGATTCACGGTCGAACTAAACGAATCGATCGGATAATTACGAGCCAACACCGCAGCGTCATTGGTCGTGCTCGATGGGCTGCTGTTGGGCGCTGTACCGAGCACCATGTTATCGAGCGCATCGACCCACATCTTAATGCGTACGTAGTCGCTCAAGTGCAACTCGGGCACCAAACGCACGCGCATGTTGGCGTAACTAATCACACGACCGCCGCACGTTCCGGTCGAACCATTGTTCGTATCACCGCACCCGCCGGTAAGCGCTGCACCGTTGGCTTGCGCCGGTCGAAAACTCGTAAACGGCGGGTCATCGGTCTGACCATCAAACGAACGACTTAGAAAAAAGTTGTTCTGGTATTCATTGCGCATGCGCAGATAGCCGTGAATCGTAAAAACCGTTTCTGGAAGTGACCACGCGGATTTCTTTTCTTTGGGATCCACTTTTTGCGTCAGCGCCGAAGCCGGGCGCTCGTCGCCTCCCAACGAAAGTTCCTCTTCATCAAGCCCAGATCGGATCGGCTCACTTGTGGCAGGTGCGGCGGGTGCGCTAGGCTCAGGAGCCGCTGCGCCTTCACTCTCTTGATTATCGTTTTGCGGCTCGCTAGGAGCCGACTCCGAGCTTATATCTTCTGATAAGGGCTCAACCTTAGGAGGTCGTAATGTGCCAGCTTGCGTCGAGGGCTTGGCTTTCGCCCGGCCCTGCGCCAACGCCACACCAGCGCTTAGATCGGTAACAGCCACAAAAGCCGCCACACCAGCGCCGAAAACGAAGCATGTTACCCATGCCCGATCCTTGCGCACAGAACTCATCATATTCACGTTCTTACTCCTCATCATGCTCTACACTTCACCATTCAACATGGCGTCTTAATCTAAAACGGCTGTCGCTTTTTCAGCGCTCTCTTTAGCCGACACGTTGTACTGCGCATCAACGATCACGCCTTTTTCGTTGATAACAAAATGGCTACGAATGATGCCCATGTACTTTCGCCCATACATCGATTTTTCACCCCACACGCCATACGCCTCGGCAATGGCATGATCGCTATCGACCAAAAGTGCAAAAGGCAGCTTGAACTTAGCTTTAAACTTTTGATGACTCGCTTCGCTGTCGGGGCTCACACCAAGCACCACCGCGTTCTGCTTTAAGATCGCTTTATGGCGATCACGAAAATCACAGGATTGGGTCGTGCAACCTGGTGTATCGTCTTTGGGATAAAAATAAAGCACGACACGCTTGCCCTTTAAATCGGCCAGCTTGATGGTTTCCCCCGCATCGGTTAACGCTTTAAAAGCCGGCGCCTTATCACCTGCTTTTAGCTGCTTCTTGCTCGTCGTCATCACCTGCTCCGTGCTCGCCACCCACGCCCCCAAAAGCGGCGTACCCCAGAGATAGTTTTGAAAACGCCTCACCGCAAGCCAAACTGGGCAAATAGCACCTAGCTGGCCGCGCCCAGATGCGCTAGTAACTCAGCTAACTCGGCGAACACAGCTGATTCACCCTGATGACCAGTCAATCCCCACTCTCTTTTGTCGCCCTCGGTGGTTTTAACGAAGTTGGCATGAACTGCCTGGTGATCCAGACCGAACACGACGCCATCGTTGTCGACGCTGGCATCACCTTTGGTGACAGGCGCATGGGCATCGAGCGCATCTATCCAAACTTCGACTACCTCACCACCATCAAAGACAAAATCCGCGCCATCGTGCTCACCCACGGGCACCTCGATCATATCGGCGCGCTGCCATTTTTGCTCGATCAGATCAGCGCACCCATCTATGGCGCACCTTATACCATTGCACTCGTTGAACATCTGCTCGATGAACACACCACCAAGCACTTCCCAGAGTTCATTAACCTGAAACCCGACGTCAGCGTCCACTTTGGCTCACTCGAGTTAAAACCCATCGCGGTGCCACACTCGATCATCGACGCCTATTTGTTGGTGGTGCGCTCGGGCGACACCACGCTGGTGCATTCGGGCGATTTTCGTTTGGGTCTGCACTCTGGGCAAATCGAAACCGACCTTGAAGACACCTTACAGGCGCTCGGCCAAGCCGGTGTCGACATTTTACTCAGCGACTCCACCAATAGCACTGTCGATGACGACACCGCAAACGAAGACGACGTTGATCAAGCACTCGAGGCATTGATCGCCGAAGCGCCCGCGCGCGTTGTTGTCACCTTGTTCCCATCCAACATCGAACGTTTGCAATCGGTGATCAACATCGCCATTCGCGCCAAGCGTAAAATCGCTTTACTGGGTCGCTCACTGCATTTGCACGTCGAAAAGGCCAGCGAGCTTGGCAAGCTCTCACTTCCCGAACAATGGCGTTTACCTGAACACGACATCGAAACCACCACCAAACAACGCGTGTTGGTCATTGCGGCAGGCAGTCAAGGCGACCCGCGATCGGCGCTCAAGCGGCTTTCTGACGAAAGTCACCCGCGTCTGGCGCTCGATGAAAACGACACCGTGATCTTCTCGTCGCGCGCCATTCCCGGTAACGAAACCGAGATCATGCGCATGGTCGATTTTTTTGCCAAACGCGAGATTCGCGTTTTCCCCGCAGGTGATTATTCAGGCTTACATGCCAGCGGTCACGCGCCCCAGCATGATCAGATGCAACTCGTCGCCTTGCTCAAACCCCATTATTTCGTACCCATCCACGGCACACCTTACCTTTTGCGCCGGCATCGCGAAAGCGCGCTTGAAGCCGGCGCGGCCAACGCGCTCGTCGTCGAAAATGGCGAACGCACAGCGTACCAAAATGGCAAACTTGTCGTCACAGACCGCGTCACCACCGGACGCTTGATGCTGCAAGGCGAGCGACGCGTTTCCAACAACACGCTGAAAGACCGCCGCGTGATGGCCGAGTTTGGCTTAATATCAGTGGCTATCCTACGCGACGTTAAGGGCGCAGAACCTTTGGTGCGCTTGTCCGATTCGGGCATCGCCGAACACAACGATACAGGCAGCACCTTGCGCGAACTCAGCCACACGCTCGACGCCGCGTGTCGTCAGTCGCTCGACGCCATCGCCAAAGAGGCGCCCGAACTGCGTGAAGAACTCGAACGCAAAGCGCGCCGGTTCCTGCAAAAACGTTGGGGTTTTTCTCCACTCATTCGAGCATCCTACCTTTAATATGTTGTTGTACCCTTCTGTTCCTTTTCGCAAAATGTGGCTGTTTGCAACGTGCACGACCACGCTAATGGCATTGAGCCACTGCAGTGCACCTGCCACCCATGCACCACCTGCCCATGCGTCGTCCGCCACCACTCATAAACCCGCACCACAAAAGGGCGAAAGCAAAGCGCCCAAAACCTTACAAGACTACTTGAATGCACATCCGGCAGCCAACGCAGTCTATGCGTTGGTGTCGCAAGCACGCGGTCTTGAACTTAAACGCGACGTTGGCTTTGATTATTGGTCGCGCGCCCAAGTCACTAACTACATCAAACAAGAACTCAAGCGCGAACATATCGACAAAGATCGCGTACGCTACCAAGCCCTGGGGCTTTTGGCCGACGATGTGGACATCGAACACCTGCTCGTGAACTTACTCAGCGAACAAATCGTAGGCTTTTACGACCCACGCCAAAAACAGATGGTGTTGCGTAGCGAACTCAAAAACGCGGGTCAAAACGCCGTCTTAATGATCACGTTGGCGCATGAACTGGTGCATGCCTTGCAAGATCAGCATTTTGGCATCGACGTCGAACACAAAGCCAACGCCGACGAAGAGAATGCCTACCGCGCGTTGATCGAAGGCGACGCCACGTTTACCACCATGGTGATGACCTCCCTGCGCGCGCCAAGCCGCCTCAATGACATGGTCAACAAACCCGATGAGCTGCGTTCCATATTAAAAAACCAAGGCATGAACGATGACAGCATTCGTAAAGCCCCCGACATCGTGCGAGTGCCATTGATTTACGCATACTTCGACGGACTGGTCTATTGCGCCGCTCAGTTTCGCGAAGAACGCAGCTTCAACAAGCTCAACCAGGTGTACGCACGCACCCCCACCACCAGCGAACAAATCCTACATCCTGAGCGCCACTTGCGCCACGAAACCTCAACCAGCCTAAGCCAACTCGATCCGCAGCTGGACGCTCGCTACATTTTGGCCGACGTCAACACGCTCGGCGAACTTGAAATGCGCATCTTTTTACAGCAAGGGCTCGATGAGCACCAAGCCGAAAGCGCCGCCGACGGCTGGGACGGTGATCGCGTTTGGACCTATCGCACCGATGCCAAGCTTGGGTTCATGTGGCTGTGGCTCTTTGATAACGATCACGAAGCACAAGAAGCGGAAATATCGCTAAAACATTACGCCAAACCCGGCCAACATGCGTTCAAGCCCGTATGGCGCCGCAAAGGACGCTTCATCGTGCTTGCCCACAACATCGAGCCCGCTGACTTTTCACGCGGCTATACCAACCTGCTGGCACAACTCAAACCACTGCTCTCACGGCTGCCCGTCCAAACGCATTGATTAGGCAGCGGCGGGCAGACTTGACGTAACCGACAAACAGGGTCAGGTTATGCGCGAAAATCTATGCAAAATTCAGACAATCCCATCTCCACCCAACTCACCCAACTTAGCCCAACCCAGGTTGAACTCAACATCGAGGTACCCTGGATTGAAGTTGAAAAGGTAATGCAAACCTCATTTCAACGCGTTCAACGCCATGCCAAGGTTAAAGGCTTTCGCCCCGGCAAAGTGCCCCCCCAAATGGTCAAAAAACTGTTTGAAGGCCAAATCCGCCAGGAAGTGACCTCGTCACTTGTTGAGCAAGGGCTTTTGCAGGCGATCATGCAGCATCAAATCACCCCGGTGTCCTCGCCTCAGCTCGATCATGTGCATCTTCACGATGGCGAACCTTTTAAGTTTAAAGTCGCCGTCGAAGTGCAACCCAAGATCGAAAAAGTCGAACTTTCGGGCCTAAGCGTCGAAGTCAAAGAACAAAGCGTCAGCGAAGAGCAAGTTGAAGACGAGATCAAGCGCTTGCAAAAAGCCCATGCCGATGTGCGTGATCCCGAGTCCGCGCGTCCCGCAAACAACACCGATCACGTTCAGGTCGACTACAGCATTGAAGTGGATGGCACCGAAGACAAAACCCTCGCGGGCGTCGAACAATGGATCGATCTGGGCGCCGAAAACATCCTGCCCGAGCTGAAAAAAGCCCTGATTGGTTCCGAGGTAGGCAGCACCCAACATGCAGAAATCGCCTTCCCCGCTGACTATGTCAACGAGAAGCTGCAAGGCAAAAGCGCCAAGTTCACCATTCAGGTCAAAGGTATGCGCGAGGTGATCTTACCCAAGCTCGATGACGAGTTCGCCAAAGACTGTGGTGACTACGAAAACTTGAATGCGCTTCGACAATCGCTGCGTTTGCGCATGGAAACCATGGCAAAAATGCAAGAGCAAGACGAGACGCGCGAAAAAATCGTCGACAAGCTGGTCGAATTGAATCCGATCCCACTTCCCAATAGCTTGGTGCATGATCGCGCCCATCGCATGGAAGAAGAGATGATGGCCTATATGCGAGGCTACAAACCGAGCAAAGAAGAGCGTCAGAAAACCCACGCCATGATGCACGAGCGTGCCGAACGCCAACTTCGCGCGGGGCTTGTGTTTAACGCGATCGCCAAATTGCAAAAACTCGAGGTCAGCGAAGCCGATATTGAAGGCTATCTAACCCAAGAAGCCGAACGCAGCGGCAAACACCCAAGTAAAATCCGCGCCGAGCTCAATCAAGAGACCCTGGATCAGATCCGCGCCCACCTTTTAGAGGACAAAATTTTTGACTACTTACAAAAAGAAGCGAAAGTGGTTAAGATAAAGGCTGACGCAACTGCTGACGAGAAGCCCGCCAAAGCGAGCAAAACAAAAAAGAGCAACAAATAGCCGTAGCCTTTATTCAATCGCATCAAGGAGAAGTCATGGTGAAAGAGTTCGACCCAGTCCAAGGTTTTATTCCCTACCCCCAGGTGGTTGAAACAACCCACCGCGGCGAGCGCAGCTGGGATATCTTTAGCCGTCTGCTCAAAGATCGCATCGTATTCCTTGGCACCGAAGTTAACGACGATGTGGCCAACATCATCATCGCGCAGATGCTTTTTCTTGAAAGCGAAGATCCCGAAAAAGAGATCATCCTTTACATCAACAGCCCCGGTGGCTCGGTCACGGCAGGTTTGGCCATTTACGACACCATGCAATATGTACGCTGCCCCGTAGCCACCGTATGTTTAGGCCAGGCCGCGTCGATGGGCGCCTTACTTTTGTGTGCTGGCACCGAGGGTCGCCGTAAAGCACTGCCCAACAGCCGCATCATGATCCATCAACCGCTTGGCGGTTTTCGTGGTCAGGCCTCGGATATTGAAATCCACGCCAAAGAGATCCTGCTGCTACGTCACCGACTTAACGAGATCATGGAGTTTCACACACATCAGTCTGCGGAAAAGATTCGACAAGACACAGAGCGCGATCGCTACCTGTCAGCGCTTGAAGCCAAAGAATATGGTTTGGTCGACGACGTGATTGGGTCGCGCAAACCCGACGAAAAGCCTAAAAAGTAAGGCCGACCCAACGGACATAAAAAGACGCTCACGATCACAAGCGCACGTAAAAGTCAAAAATACGTCTGCGTTTTAAGCTTCGTTTTATCGATCGCTTGCGTCGTTTTCAGGTTCCCGTTAGACTGGTATTAAGAAGCATGGCTGAGAAACGTCGCGACGAACCCCCCAAAGACTTACGTTGTTCCTTCTGCGGTAAATCGCAGAAAGAAGTGCGTAAACTAATTGCCGGCCCCAACGTCTATATCTGCGACGAATGTATCGGTCTTTGTAACGATATCATCGCCGAAGAGGTTGATAAAGGCGCAGAGGTTAGCTCGGCGTTTGTCGTGCCAAAGCCTGCCGAGATCAAAGCAGTGCTCGACGAATACATCATCGGCCAAGACACCGCCAAAAAGGTGCTCGCGGTCGCCGTGCACAATCACTATAAGCGCATCGAGAGTCGCACCGACAGCAACGATGTTGAACTGCAAAAATCCAACATCCTGTTGATCGGTCCCACGGGTTGCGGCAAAACCTTGCTTGCGCAAACCTTGGCCAAAACACTTAATGTGCCTTTTGCCATCGCCGACGCCACCACGCTCACTGAAGCGGGTTATGTGGGCGAAGACGTCGAAAACATCATCGTGCAGCTATTGCAAAACGCCGATCACGATATTGAACGCGCACAACGCGGTATTGTCTATATCGACGAAATCGACAAAATTGCACGCAAGGGCGACAACCCATCGATCACCCGCGATGTCAGCGGCGAAGGCGTGCAACAAGCGTTGCTCAAAATCATCGAAGGTACCATCGCCAATGTGCCCCCCAAAGGTGGCCGCAAACACCCCCAGCAAGAGTTCTTGCAAATCAATACGGCCAATATTCTTTTCATTTGTGGTGGCGCCTTTGTTGGCCTCGAACAAGTTATCGAGCGTCGTTTGGGCGAAAAAACCATCGGTTTTGGCGCTCAAATTCCCAAAAAGGGCGACAAGTCACTTGCATCATTTCTCTCACAGGTTCAGCCCACCGATTTACTTAAAGCAGGTCTCATCCCAGAGTTTATCGGCCGCTTACCCGTGATTGCAACACTGCATGATCTTGACGAAAGCGCGCTTATCGAAATTTTGACCAAGCCCAAAAATGCGCTCGTTAAGCAATATCAACGTTTGTTCGAAATCGAAGGCGTCAAGCTCAAGTTTACCCCAAGCGCGGTCGAGGCTGTCGCTCGCGAAGCACTTCGTCGGAGCACGGGCGCGCGCGGTCTAAGGGCAATCCTCGAACACGCCATGCTCGACACGATGTACGAAGTGCCCTCAGAAACATCGATCAAGGAAGTGGTCGTCAGCGAAGACGTGATCGTCAAAGGCGACAAGCCCTTGGTGGTTTACGAAAATGAAGCTGAGCTGGCCTCAGGCACCTAAATATACTAAGTACTCGGGTCTTGACGCTTCAAATACAAGCGTCAAGAGCCCTAGGGGCGGGTAGCTCAGCGGTAGAGCGACGGCCTTACAAGCCGTTGGTCGTAGGTTCGATCCCTATCCCGCCCACTGACTGATACTCAAGAAGAGTCGCCAAAGGCGACTCTTCTTGGATGACCTCGTTATATAGAGTCGCCAAAGGCGACTCTTCTTGATGACCTCGTTATATAGAGTCGCCAAAGGCGACTCTTCTTGGATTGGCTCATGACTCAGAAATAGACGCGTTTACAGTGAGTTTTCTCAAATGATCTTGCGGGAGCCAGGATTTTTCACGCACTGTCTATTCCATTTTGATCGAGCTATGCCATAATCCGAAGCTAGGTGTAACGTCATGGTAAAAAAAGTCGAATCAATCTGGATGGATGGAAAGCTGGTGCCTTGGGATCAAGCGCAGGTCCATGTGCTCACGCACGCCCTGCACTACGGACTTGGCGTATTTGAAGGTATTCGTTGCTACCAGCGCGCCGACGGCCAGCTTGCGATTTTCCGACTTAAAGAGCACGTTCGCCGTTTGTTCGAGTCGGCCAAAATAGCAACGCTACCAATGACATATACCGAAGAGCAGGTTTGTAAAGCCTGCATCGAGGTGGTCAGCGCTAACAAGCTTGGTTCGTGTTACCTGCGCCCACTGGCATTCGTCGGCGATGGTGCAATGGGTCTGGGCGCCAAGGATAACCCCACACGCCTCGTCATCGCAGCCTGGGAATGGGGCGCCTATTTAGGTGAAGAGGCGCTCAAAGCCGGTATTCGCGCCAAGATCAGCACCTACCAACGCTTTCACGTCAACGCGTTGATGGCCAAAGGCAAAATTGTCGGCCACTACGTCAATTCAATCATCGCTAAACGCGAGGCCATGCAAGACGGTTACGACGAGGCCATCATGCTCGACGCGCAGGGTTATGTATCCGAAGCTACAGGCGAAAACATCTTCGTTGTGCGCGACAACACCGTTTTTACCCCACCTCACGGCACGTCGATCTTGGGCGGTATAACCCGCGACACCATCATTAAGCTCTGCCAAGAGTTAAAAATCCCAGTCGTAGAGCGGCTAATTTCGCGCGACGAATTATACGTCGCCGACGAGGTCTTCCTTTGTGGCACTGCAGCCGAGGTCACCCCCGTGCGCGACATCGACCACCGCACCATCGGCCAGGGCGCTCGCGGCGACATCACCGAACGCCTGCAGAAGCGTTTCTTCGAAATCGCCACCGGTAGCGACAAAGAACACGATGCCTGGTTGAGTTACGTCAAGTAACTCAACCCTACTCAGCCGAGTTACCTCAAGTAACTCACCAACCTACAATCGCCGCATCGCGAGCACTATTCGTTCGTCTGCGGCGCTGTACCTTGTTCAGCAGGCGCGTTGGCAAGCAGTGCCGGGTGTACGAGAAAGCGCATGCATCGCGGGCATTGCTCAATGCTCTCCGCTCGCAGCATCACGTTAATCTGCTGTGCCGGAATTGCAGTCCTGCAACCCGAACAAGCGTTGTTGCTCACTTCAACGATCGGATTGGCGATCTTCTGTCGCAATGTTTGGTAACGTCGTGCAATGGTTTTATCAAGCTGTGACAACAGCGCATCTCGCTCTTTAACCGCATCATCGCGCCTAAGCGTAAGCCCCTTGATCTCTTCAGCGCCTTTTTGCGTCTCATCATCGACCAATTTCTTAAACTCTGAAAACTCAAGCTCATGCTGCGCAAGCGAGTCGGCCACCTTGGTAATGGCCGCGCCAAGCCGATCGCGTTCGTCTTCACGCTCTTTGATAGCCTTGCGCAAAAAGGTCATTTCAGCGTCAGCAGCTTCGGTTTCGCGCACATTGCGCGCCTTATTACCTTTAAGCTTGGACTTATTAAGGCTCTCTTGCCGCTCAACAATTTCTTGCTCTTGTTGTTCACGCAAACGTTTGGCCTCAGCCAACTCTTCGCGTTCGCGCCCAAGCAGCGCCTCTAGTTTTGATAGGTCAACGCGCATCTCTTCGCTGCGCTGGGGGATGTCGCTCAGCTCGGTTTCGATTGCACGCAAATTCACGTCATGCTCTGCCAATTGCGAAAGTATCCTAAGTTGTGTGATCACCCTAGCCTCCCCTAACGTTTTCAAAGATTTTATCCCGAGTCGCCTGCTTACCACGACTACTTGCGAAAATGTGTGCCGCTGACACCACACATCACGGACCCCTACTCAAAAGGGGTGGGCCCACCAGGACTTGAACCTGGAACAACACCCGTTATAGGCATGGGGCTCTAATAATTGAGCTATAGGCCCAAACCAGCGGCCTTGTCATCCCCCAACACACGCCCGCTGTCAAGCCCAACCACCACACCAATGCGCAAGCACGAACCCTTAAGCAAATCGCGAGTATGAATAAAGCGATTCGCTTGCGAATCGCGAGTACCAGCCCATAAAGCGATTCGCTTGCGAATCGCGAGTACCAGCCCTTAAGCGATTCGCTTGCGAATCGCGAGAATTACCATCAGCTATCAACAAACGACCGCAACGGCTTCGATCGGCTCGGATGTCGCAGCTTGCGCAACGCCTTGGCTTCAATCTGACGAATGCGCTCACGCGTCACCTCAAAGTCACGCCCAACCTCCTCAAGAGTATGGTCGCTCTTCTCACCAATACCAAAGCGCATACGCAGCACTTTTTCTTCGCGCGGGGTAAGCTTCTTGAGCACATTGCGGGTCTGATCTTCAAGATCGGTGTTGATGACCGACTCAATCGGCGACGCAGCCCCCTTGTCTTCAATGAAATCGCCTAAATGGCTGTCTTCTTCTTCACCAATCGGAGTCTCAAGCGAAATTGGCTCCTTGGCAATCTTCAAAACTTTGCGCACCTTATCAAGCGGCATCTCCATCTTGATGGCGATCTCTTCGGGCGACGGTTCACGACCCAACTCTTGCACAAGCTGACGCGACGTGCGCACCAGTTTGTTAATGGTTTCAATCATGTGCACCGGGATGCGGATCGTGCGCGCCTGATCGGCGATGGCACGCGTAATGGCCTGACGGATCCACCATGTTGCGTAGGTCGAAAACTTATAACCACGCTGATATTCGAACTTATCAACGGCTTTCATCAAGCCAATATTGCCTTCTTGAATCAAATCCAAGAACTGCAGGCCGCGATTGGTGTACTTTTTGGCAATCGACACCACCAAACGCAGGTTGGCCTCAACGAGCTCCGCTTTGGCGCGCTCGGCCTTACGCTCACCCTCGTAAAGCTCTTGGTAAGTATAACGAAGCACATCGAGCGACTGCCCCATGTCTTCTTCTACCTTACGCATTTCTTCGACGGCGCTGCGAACATTTGATTCGATCAAACGTAGCTCAGAGTAACTACATGGCAGCTTCTTGCTGGGCTTCTTGGTGCCGGCCTGAACCGCTTTCGCTTCGGCCACCACGTGGTGAATATCACGCACGTTGTCTGCACCAATGCGCGATTCAGCATCGCGCAAAATCGACTCAGATTGTTCGACGCGACGCATGTACTCTTTAAGTTTGCGCACAATCGAATCAACATATTTCTTATTTAAACGCAGATCGCGCAACGAACGAATGCGCTCCTCGCGGTTTTTCTCCATTTGGCTGCGCAGCCCAGCTTTAACCTTTTCAGGGCCCTTCTTCTTGGCCTCGTAGGTCTTGCGCAACTGTTGGCTCAAGCCTTCTAACTTCTTCACCTTCTCGATGGTTTTCAGAACGCGTGCTTTTTCGCCCTCTTCGTCAAACTCAATTTCTTCGTTGTCGCCGTCTTTGACCAGGTCACGTGCGCGCAGGGCACCCTCGCGCAATTTGTCAGCTAGCTCGATAATCGCCGAGAATCCCACACGCGAACTCAAGATGACGTCAAACACCTTGAACTCACCATCTTCAATGCGTTTGGCAATCTCGACCTCGCCCTCACGGGTAAGCAGCGCCACGGAACCCATCTTGCGCAAGTACAAGCGCACCGGATCATTTGACTTGGCAGCCGATGAATCAACATCCACGGCAGCAGGAATCGAGGACGATGACGACGAAGGCGACGCAATGTCTTCTTCAAATGCAGCAAAATCAGGCGTGCGTGTCTTGTTACTTTGTTTGCTCGACGACTTGCCAGACTTGCTGGTTTTGGTGCGCGTCGCTTCTTCGGCTTTGCTCACTACCTCAACATCAGCTTCATCGAGCCGCGACAAAAAGTCTTCAATCTCTGAAGACTCGACAACGTCTTTGGGAAGAATCTCGTTAATTTCGTCGTACGTGACGTAACCGCGCGAGCGTCCATGCTGCACCAATGAATCAAGCTTCTGATCAACGGTCTGTGGCCCGGTCGCCTTTTTCGATTTCTCTGGCGCGCCCCCGGCGGATACCTTTTGATTGGCGACAGCCTTTTGACCCTTGGCGACACTCACCTTCGTTGCAGGCGTTTTCGCGGCAACACTTGTCACCACAGCAGCCTTCGCAGGCTTGCCCGCCGCCTTGTGCTGCGCCCCTTTCGCTTGGCCCGCTTTGACTTGGCCCGCTTTGACTTGGGCCACCTTATTAACTGCAGCTTTAGTAGAAACCTTGGTTGTCTCACGCTCTTTCATCTTGGCTTTTGCTTTACCTTTCGACGCACTCTTCGAGGAACTGACAGAGGCGCTGCGATTCGCCTGATGATGCGTTTTTGCTGCTGCAGAAACTTTCTTACTCATTTAGGTCCTCTCGAGTCTCGGTTGCCAATCTTTGGCTCCACGCGCTGTTTCTAAATGCTTGCGCCTCAAAGCATTGGCTCGTTCGACATCCCCCGCACGCAATGCTTGTTTAATCTCAGAGGCCAGTGAGGACAAGTGCCTTTCGGTATGACGCTTCGTAAGCATGATCAAACCCCTCGAGAGGGAAGCACTCGCTTCTTTGCTTGTATATTTCTGTAGGCTTAGGCGTCCTGAAAGCCAGCCATGTACCTCTTGCCCTTCAAACGCTTTAAGTAAAGCGATGGCGTCGAGACTGTGTTGAGACGTCATCATTAGCCTGATATGTTGAAAGATGGCCTGAAGTTCCGCTGAGGTCAAAAGTTCTTCAAGACTTTTTGCTTCTTCCGACATTATCAACTCTGGCACGTCGAGCAAGATACCGATCAGCTCACCTTCGATCTCTGGCGCACGCCACACCGCTGCTTTTCGCACCACGCGCGCCGCTGAGGGTGCTTGTGTCGCCACCGAACCCTGCGCCTTCTTCCACCCTTGGCGCAGCTGTTTGCGCAGCGCACCGCGATCGCGCAGCTGAAAACGCGACATAATACGCTCTAAATAAAGGTTCGCTTCCACAGGACTGGTCACGCTGCGAAACAATGGTGCGAGCGCCTCAATGCTGTCGGCCTTGGCTTTGGGATCAGCGCCCGCTTTCTCGGCGGCAAGATCGATCATCCAATGAACACCGAGCTCCGCGTGCGCAATCACTTGTTTGAGCGCATCGCTGCCCTCGGCGCGCAAGAAACTATCGGGATCGTGTCCTTTAGGTAAAAGCGCCACATAAGCACTTAAACCAGCATCCGTGCAGATCTGCACCGCGGCCTGCGCCGCTTTATGTCCCGCTTGATCGCCGTCAAACAAGACAACCACTTGCCCCACATAACGGTGCAATAGCTGCGCTTGCTCGGCCGTTAGCGCCGTGCCAAGCGGCGCCACTGCATCGCGAAAACCATGCGCGTGCAGCGCAAGCGCGTCAAAGTTGCCTTCGCAAAGCAACGCCCGCGCACTTTGATGCATCTCTTTACGCGCCTGGCTCAAGCCAAACAGATTCGCGCCCTTGCGATAAAGCGGTGTCTCAGGGCTGTTGACATATTTGGCCTGCTGCGTCTCTTTGTCAGACTCGGCGCTTTCAAGCAAACGGCCACTAAACGCGATCGGTTTACCGGTTGCATCCATGATCGGAAACATCAAGCGGTGACGAAAGCGATCGTAAAAGTTGTCTTTCGTCTGCTCTTTTTCACCGCGACCCGACTGCAGCACCGTCACCCCAGCACGTTCGCACTCGTCGAGCGAAAAGCCTTGGCTTAACAGCGCGCGCGTCAAACCTTTCCAATCGTTAGGCGCATACCCCAAACGAAACGCGTGCGCGGCTTCTAAGCTCACCTTACGGGCTTCAAGCTCACGATGCGCCACATGCGTTTGATCAAAACGCGCCAGCTGATCTTCAAAAAATCGCGTCACCTGCTCGTTCAGCGCAAGCAAACGTTCTTTTTCGCTGCGCCGTTGGCGCCCACTTTCTTTGGACACGCCGCGCGCTTCTTCAAGCTCGATGCCCGCGCGTTCGGCAAGCTCACGCAGCGCCTCAATAAACGTCAGCCCATCCAGCTTCATCAGGAACGCAAACGCATCCCCCGATGCATGACAACCGAAACAATAAAAATAACCCCTGTCGGGGTGCACATGAAACGAAGGCGTCTTTTCTTGATGAAAGGGACAAAGCCCCTTATAGCTGCGCCCAAGCTTCTTGAGCGACACACGCTCGCCAATAATCACCGCTAAATCGGTGCGATCGCGAACTTGAGCTATGGTGGACTCGTCAAACACTGCTTATATAACCATTATAACCATGGTCTAGGACATGCCTAACTTCAAGCCAGATACGACCGCCGCCCATCCTGGCCCACCCGAGCGCCCACTTACACGCGCAGCCCTGCGCGAGGTGCTCGCGGTTTCGGCCGTCTGTGCCGGCTTGTTAATCATCATTGAACATGGTGGACGAGCCTTGGGTCTGCAAAGTTACGCCACGCTTCTGATCACCCTCGTGCTGATCGCAGCAACCCTTCGCCAAGTCGATCGCGATAGCCGCGGCGTGGCGCATTATGGCATCGCGATGGGCGGGTGGCTCGATCCACGCGCGCCCCGGCCCACCCTCGCCACCCTTTCTCGTGCTTTTCGCGAAAGCGCTTATGCGCTGCTGGTGACCCTGCTTGTGTTTCCGATCTATTCACTGGGTTACGCATGGTGGCATCACGTCAGTTTATCCAAACTCAGCATGCCGCCAAACATGATCACCCACTTTGCCGAACAAGTGTGCTGGGTTGCATTGCCAGAAGAGTTCTTCTTTCGCGGCTACTGCCAAACGCGCCTCACCGACGCCTTCGCGCGCACACGCACCGTCTTAGGTGTACGCATCTCGTGGTTTGCACTGGTGCTGCAAGCCGCACTCTTCGCCGCGTTTCACTTGATCAGCACACCTCACCCTGCACGCCTGGCGGTCTTCATTCCGGGCCTATGGTTTGGCTTTCTGCGCGCATGGCGCGGCGGCGTTGGCGTCGCCATCCTGGTCCACGCCGCCATCAACACCCTCGCCTAAATCCTGTACACAACCCTCAACCCTTGACACACACAACGGTGACATGCACTAAAGTGCATGTCACCGCTACCCTTGGTGACATGCACTTTAGTGCGTGTCACCATTAGCCGATGAGCGACCTTAACACCCCGACCATTCAAGCCCATCTCAACACAAAAACCTACGGTCGTACGCTCAGCATCGCCGAGCAAACAGCATCCACCAACGACTTAGCAAAAACCGAAGCGCGATGTGGGGGCGCACACGGCAGCGTGTTTATCGCCGATACACAAACGCAAGGCCGCGGCGCACAAGGCCACGCGTGGGTTTCGCCCCCAGGCAGCGACATCTACCTCAGCATCATCGAACGCAGCATGCTACGCCCCGAGGTTTTGCCAACACTCACACTCGCGGTCGGTCTTGGCGTGGCAGAATGCGTCGAAAGCCTCATCCACCAACCCGCGCAAATTAAATGGCCCAACGATGTACTGATCAACAATCTTAAGTGCGCCGGCATTTTGGTCGAAAGTACGATCGACGAGGGCAAACCCACTTGCATCATTGGCATCGGCCTCAACGTTAATCGACCCGAGTGGCCTGCCGAGCTTGAGGGAATTGCAACGTCGCTTCTGCTGCAATCGCAAACGCGCTTTGATCGCTCTCACGTTGTGGCAAGCTTGCTTAACCACGTCGAGCAACGTGTGCGAGCGCTCGAAGCGCAGGGCCCAACCCATATTGCCAATGCACTGCGAAACAAACTTGCGTGGGTTGGCGAGCACGTGGTGTGTGGCGACACAACAGGCACGCTGCGCGGCGTCAGCGACGACGGCGCGCTTCGGCTCGACACCCCAACAGGCCCTAAGACCCTACGCTCGGGCACCCTACGCAAACACAACAACTGAAGCAGTATAACGCTTGCGCACTGACGTTTTAGTCCTTACCCTAAGACCCAATGACGTCGCTAACACAGGCTTTTCAAGCGCTTGAACAATCCGCCGCCGCACGTGTGCTCACAGAACGCGCGCTGATCGAGGTGCGCGGCGACGACCGCCAAAGCTGGCTCAACGGTCAGATCACCCAAGACATCAAATTGCTCGCAAGCGACAAAGCGTTTTACGCCCTGGCTGTAAACGTTAAGGGGAAAATTATAGCCGATTTATGGGTCAGCGAGAAAGCAGAAAGTTTATGGCTCGATGTACCCAAATCTGCGCTTGAAGAACTGATTGCCCATTTCGAACATTACATCATCATGGAAGACGTCGAGCTCAAGCCTCATACCGAGCTATCGATCCTCACCATTCAAGGCCCCAAGAGCCAAGCTGCGCACCATCAAGCCATCACACTCAACACTTGGTGTTATCAGAACACACGCCTTGGCAATGCTGGGTTCGATATCATCTGCACAAACGATGACCGCGAAACATTGCCGCCAAAACTCGGCATCCCAGTCGTCGACGAAAACGCATGGGAAGCCTATCGCATCAAACGCGGCATCGCGCGTTTTGGCAATGATTTTGGGCCCGAATATTTGCCACAAGAAGCCAACCTTGAAGACGCCGCCGTGTCGTTCAAAAAGGGGTGCTATCTTGGCCAAGAAGTGATCTGCATGCTTGAAAACCGTGGCAAAACCCGTCGCAAGCTCGTTGCCCTCAAGGGCCCTTCGCACACGTCGCTCAAACCGGGCGTTGACCTCAACGTCATCGCCGACACCGCAGAACCTGTTTGGGCAGGCCAACTCACGTCGGTCGCCATCGACCCAACGGATCCCTCCTTGAGCCATGCGCTTGCGTACCTACAAAATAAGTTCATCGCTCCCGAATACACGTTTATATCTGGGGGCGCTCGGCTCTCACTCGTCAGCTAACACGACAATCTTTGCCTCAGGCAATTGCGCAACGCTAAGTTAAAAGTGGGTGCATTCTACCGAAAGCACCGTTCGCACAATCTCGGCCACCTCGCGCGCTAGCGTGGGTGCCGCCGCGCAATCTTCAACCGATGTCGGTTTTTGAAATTCTGCAAAGCGCCGGGTGGACGAAAAATGCTGAACGCCGGCGCTCGAAATTCTAAAACCCGCGCTCTCGTCAAAGGCAAAGCCATAGCGATTCGCACCGCGACGAACGTTCTGGCCATTAAAAACAAGCTCTGAACCACCCGCGTCCAACGACAACACCCTAAAATCCGCCCCGGAAACCGCATAACCTCGTCGACGAAGTTGGGCTGGTAACTCATCGCGTATGATCTCAAGCACCCTACGCATTGCTATAAGGTCTTTTGCCTTAGGACACGCCCAATCAGGTAGCAGCGCTTCCACGCCACTTTCGATGCAGACATTGGCATAAATCGACCACGCAGGCAGCCGACCCTCGTCCATGCAACCACCCACAGCATCCTCAAACTTGTCGTCAGCTTGAGCCACAACCGTGTCGGGCTCACCACCCACGGGCGCACAACCCAAAACAAACAACACGCCTAAGACAAACAACCACATGTCCTTCATCAGCGCCGTCCTTAGCACATATTCAAACAAGCGCCGATCTGATCAACTCACACATTACTCTCGTGCGGGCAGATCAGCGGTGCACATGGAACGATAATCCTCCCGATTCAAAACAAGCTACCTATCGAGCGATGAATTACCGCGTGATCTCAACCACAAACCCTCTATGGTTCGGCGGCAAGCACACGCCCACCGTCGACAAATAGCTCGTGCCCGGTCACAAACTCGGCGCTACACAAATAGGCCACCGCATCGGCCACCGCACCCGCACCCCCAACCTTCTTAAGTGGCGAACGATCGATCAGCGCTTGAATCACTTTGGGTGGATAGTCCTCGGGCGGAAGCACCGTGCCGGGCGCAACCGCATTGACGCGCACATCGGGGGCAAGCTCAACGGCCAGCGCGCGCATGAGTTGCCGCACCGCACCCTTACTCACGACATAAGGCAGATGGTTCTTGAACGGCACTTCCGTGCTGGTGCAAGTAACGACCACAATCGCACCCTTACTGGCCTTCAATGCACCTGCGGCGCGATGCGCGATCCACCACGGCGCTTTCATATTTAATGTCAACGCGCGCTCCCAGTGCGCTTCGGTCACTTCGTCAAACTTGACGCGGTCAAAATTGGCCGCGCTCAGCACCAGCGCGTCAAGGCGCCCCGTATGCGCAAGCACCTCATCGACCAAGCGCTCGGCCTGATCTTTTTGGTAAAGGTCGGCACTAAACACTGCCGCGTCGCCACCCTGCGCTTTGATATCGGCTGCCAGCACATCGCCCGCCTCGCGCGACTGATTGACGTGAATCGCCACCGCATAACCATCGCGCGCAAGCCGCCGCACAATGGCCTCGCCGACACGTCGCCCGCCGCCTGTCACCAACGCCCAACGCTTCTGAGTTGTTACCATCGCCTGCCAGTTATCGCAGTTTTCCGATAAACTGACAATAACGCGATGTAAGCAACGACTTTTTCAGTCTTGATGCAATAATTGGCACAACAGCATACAAAAACCAACACCAATCCAATGCATACACCGCGCCCGCGTTGTGGTGATTGACTCCGGGGCACCTTTTCGCGCACAATCTGGGCGCCGTGTCGATTCCACCCCCCAACACCCCTGACCACGCCGGGCAGCATTCTTATGCTGGCATTCGTAAACTGCTCGTCGCCAATCGCAGCGAAATCGCCATTCGCGTCATGCGCGCGGCAAGCGAACTGCGCGTGCGCACGATCGGCATCTTCTCGCAAGAAGACCGCTTTGCGCTGCATCGCTTCAAGGCCGACGAAAGTTACCTCGTGGGCAAAGGCAAAAAGCCCATCGATGCGTATCTCGACATCGACGACATTTTGCGCATCGCCAAAGAAGCCGAGGCCGATGCCATTCACCCGGGCTACGGCTTCTTAGCCGAAAACCCCGACTTCGCCGACGCTTGCGCCAAGGCAGGATTAATTTTCGTGGGCCCCAAGCCAGACGTGCTGCGCGCTTTCGGTAACAAAGTCAGCGCGCGCAACCTTGCCATCAAAGCGGGCGTACCCGTCATGCCTGCCACCGAAGCCCTTCCTGCTGATATTAAAGCAGCCAAAGCAATGGCCGCCAAAATCGGCTACCCCTTGATGCTCAAGGCAAGCTGGGGCGGCGGCGGGCGTGGCATGCGCGTCATCGAATCCGAAGCCGACCTAGCCACACAACTTGAGGTCGCGCGACGCGAAGCCAAGTCTGCGTTCGGTAACGACGAAGTATACTTAGAAAAACTGGTCAAACGCGCCCACCACGTCGAAGTACAAATCTTAGGCGATCAACACGGCGCGCTGGTGCATTTGTTCGAGCGCGATTGTTCGGTGCAACGCCGCAACCAAAAAGTCGTTGAACGCGCACCTGCGCCTTATCTCGACAGCAAACAACGCGCTGAACTTTGCGCTTATGCACTCGCGCTCGGGCGCGCGGCGCACTACACACACGCGGGCACCGTCGAGTTCCTAATGGATGCCGACACCAAAGCGTTCTATTTCATCGAAGTCAACCCTCGCGTGCAGGTTGAACACACCGTCACCGAAGAAATCACCGGCATCGACATCGTCAAAGCCCAAATCCGCATCTCCGAGGGCGCCGTCATCGGTGATCTCTCAATGCAAGGCACGGGCGTGCCGCTACAAGATCACATCGAGCTACGCGGTCATGCACTCCAGTGCCGCATCACCACCGAAGATCCGGAAAACAACTTCATGCCCGATTACGGCCGCATCACCGCCTATCGCAGCGCAGCGGGCTTTGGCGTGCGCCTCGATGGCGGCACCGCTTATGCCGGAGCGCTTATCACACCCAACTACGATTCGCTCTTAGTCAAAGTCACCACTTGGGCGCCAAGCCTCGAAGAAACCGCGCGCCGCATGGACCGCGCCCTGCGCGAGTTTCGTATTCGTGGGGTGTCGACGAACCTCGCGTTCCTTGAAAACGTGATCAACCATCCGGTCTTTTTATCGGGCGCATCCACCACACGGTTTATCGACGAAACACCGGAACTTTTTCATTTCACGATGCGCCAAGACCGCGCCACCAAACTTTTGCAATATGTCGGCGAGGTGATCGTCAACGGTAACCCCGACATCAGCGGTCGCACGCTACCACATTTGCCGCTGCCACCTGCAGCGCTACCTAAACTCAGTCTGAGCGAAAACATCCCGGCAGGCACGCGCACTCGCTTTAAAGAACTGGGTGCAAAGAAGTTCAGCGAGTGGATGAACACGCACAAACCCGTGCTCTTAACCGACACCAGCATGCGCGATGCGCACCAGTCACTTTTTGCTACACGCATGCGCACCTACGACATGGCCGCCATCGCGCCTTATTATGCACGTCATGCCGCCGGTCTTTTTTCGCTCGAGTGTTGGGGCGGCGCCACCTTCGACGTTGCGATGCGCTTTCTAAAAGAAGACCCTTGGGAGCGCCTTGACACCTTGCGCGAGGCAGTTCCCAATATCTTGTTTCAAATGCTCCTGCGCGCTTCCAACGCGGTCGGCTACACCAATTACCCCGACAACGTGGTCAAGTTCTTTGTCGCACAAGCCGCCAAACACGGCATCGATGTCTTTCGCGTGTTTGATAGCCTAAATTGGGTCGACAACATGCGTGTGGCCATCGACGCGGTCAATGAAAGCAGCGCGTTATGTGAAGGCGCCATTTGTTACACCTCCGACATCTTTGACGCTGCGCGCCCCAAATACCAACTCAAATATTACGTTGACCTAGCCAAACAGCTTGAAAAAGCTGGCTGCCATATCCTCGGCATCAAAGACATGGCGGGGTTGTGCAAACCGCGCGCCGCCAAAGAACTGATGCATGCGCTCAAGAACGAAGTCGGCTTACCAATCCACTTTCATACCCACGACACCAGCGGCATTTCTGCAGCAAGCGTCCTTGCCGCAATCGACGCCGGCTGCAACGCAGTCGACGGCGCACTCGACAGCCTAAGCGGCCTCACCTCACAACCCAACCTCGGTTCCATCGTAGCCGCCCTCGAGGGCAGCGAACGCGCACCCAATGTCAGCTTCGATGTGATGAATGCGCTTTGCAATTACTGGGAAGGCGTTAGGCGTTACTACGCACCCTTCGAACCCGACATGCGCGCCGGTACCTCCGATGTTTATCACCACGAGATGCCCGGCGGCCAATACACCAACCTGCGCGAACAAGCGCGCGCGATGGGGCTTGAATCACGCTGGCCCGATATCTGCGTCGCGTATGAACAAGTGAACCAGCTCTTTGGCGACATCGTCAAAGTCACACCCACTTCCAAAGTGGTGGGCGACATGGCGCTGTTTATGATCACAAGCGATCTAACGCCTGCGGACGTACTTAACCCGGCGCGCGACATCGCCTTTCCGGAGTCTGTCGTACAGCTGATGCGCGGCGAGCTCGGCTACCCGCCCGACGGCTTTCCCGAAGCCCTGCAAAAGAAAGTGCTCAAAGGCCAAGCGCCGATCAAAGGCCGACCTGGCGAACACCTCGCGCCCGTCGATCTTGAAAAGACACGCACCGAACTGAGCCAGAAGCTGGGCAAAACCATCAAAGACACCCAGCTTGCTTCTTATTTGATGTATCCCAAGGTCTATTCGGAATACGCCGCCCATCGCAAGCAATATAGCGACACCTCCGTGCTGCCCACGCCAGTGTTCTTTTATGGCATGAAAGATCAGCAAGAAGCATCGATCGATATTGAACCGGGCAAAACCTTGGTCGTGCGTAAACAAGGTAATGCTGAAGTTAACGAAGTGGGCGAAGCCAAAATCTTTTTCGAGCTCAATGGTCAACCGCGCATTGTGCGCATTCCCAAAGCCGGTGTCGTCACCGACGTCAAAGCGCTTAAAAAGGCCGACCTCAACAACCCGCAACATCTGCCAGCGCCCATGCCCGGTAAAGTCGGAAAGATCTTTGTCAGCGCCGGCCAGAAGGTTAAACGTGGCGACTCGTTATTGCTGATCGAGGCCATGAAAATGGAATCGCTCGTCACCGCCGAACGCGACGCGACCATCGCCGAGGTGCTGGTCAAACAAGATCAGACCATCAACGCCAAGGACTTAATCATCCTATTTAGCGAATAAACGGGTCCCACCGCGGTTTCGTAGGCGGTCTAAGCAGCGACAATTATTTTGTTTATGCTTCCCCTAGCCAAATCGCCCAAGGTGCTATATATTAGTACCTAGACGCTTACGTAAGGGGAAGGTTCATGATCTCGCTAACTGAAAAAGCCACCGCCAAAGTCAAAGAAATCCGTGCTGCTGAAAACCTCGGTGAACAAGGTTTGCGCGTGCGCGTGATGGGTGGCGGCTGTTCAGGCTTCACCTACGACCTCTATTTTGAAGAAGAAACCACTGAACTCGATCAGGTCTTCGAAGTAGAAGGCATCAAAGTTTATGTCGACATGATGAGCCTACAGTATCTCGAAGGCACACAAATCGACTACGTCGAAGGTTTGCATGGGGCGGGCTTCAAGTTCTTGAATCCCAAGTCCACCGGCACCTGCGGCTGCGGGTCGTCGTTTAGTGCCTGAGCTGTTCACACTTAACGTCAACACCCTCAAACGCATAGGCAATCAAGTTTGCCAACCACGCGTAACCCATCAAGGCAAGTTGCGCTTACCACATAGTTGAGCAAGTTGTTGCAACCGCAGCGCAAGTGTCTGCAATGGGTTCATATCCAGCGCATAGATCGCCTCGGTATCAACACACTCTCGCAAATCGCCCTTAAGTAAATAAGTCGTCGTCAGTTTCATCTCGCGATCTGGCCATACAGACACCGTCAAATCACTCGACGGCAGATTTGTGGGTTTGCTTGTCAGCCTAAACTCAAACGCGCGAACAATGGGCTCGTACCGTGCATCCCCAACAACCGAAGCGGTTCGAAGAAAGGAAATCGCTCGCGGCACGTTGACATAACCATTCAGATAAGGATACCAACCGCGCACTGCATCTGTGGTAACAATTTCATCAATAAGAATTTGTGCCGCACCCACGCATAACGGAGCATCAAGCGTTATGTACTCTGTAGCAACACACCTGGTGCTATTACGCAACGAGCGCTGGGCAACCTGGATAACACGTCCAGGGTCACCCGGACAACGAACAACGCGCTCGTGAACACCGCGCTGCGACCCGTCTTCTTGATGAACATCGTCAGCCTGCACGGCATCCGCTTCACCCGGGCAGCTGCTCACTAAATAGACATTCAAAAGCACCGCCAAAACACGACACATCGAATACGATACACCGAGGTTTGGACGTCCGCAACCTTTCGATGAAAAGCGCGGCGGGGCCCTGGTCATTGTCCAAAGACAAGCCAGAGCCCAACTACGGTTGGAGGGTTGATAAGCCGAGTTCTGTTGTCAGCTGCGTTACCGCAAACCAACTGGCGATCATTCATCTACGTGCTGCGTCACCGCAACACTTTAGCGACACTACCCGGAAGCTCGAGCGGGCCACTCTTTTGCCTGCACCTTGCGATGCCGACGCGCTTCCCTATTTGGTCTTGCTCCGAGTGGGGTTTTCCATGCGACATGTGTTACCACACGCCCGGTAAGCTCTTACCTCACCTTTTCACCCTTACCTTTTGCCATAGCAAAAGGCGGTCTATTTTCTGTGGCACTTTCCTTGGGGTCACCCCCACCAGCCATTAACTGGCACCCTGCCCTCTGGAGCTCGGACTTTCCTCCCGCGCTTTTACACGCCAGCGATCACCTCAACCTGTCCAACACCGATCACATTGATTCCTTTTCGCTAGATCGGCAAGCAAGGCACCGGCGTGCTGACAACAATACACATCAGTTAAGTGGAAACGAAGGCTA
>JBGAKI010000116.1:0-5160 GCA_044224525.1 Polyangiales bacterium
ATCGAGCCGGCATCATCGCCCAAAGTGGGCTGCCACGTAAGCCGCCCGCCAAAGGTTGTATTGCGCATGGTCGACAACTCGCGATCGCCGGTAAAGTACTGACCCTGTGGCGATCGCGTGTAGTCATCAGAATAAAATGACGCTGAACCTTGCGAATAGAATCGCATACGCCCCTGTACCGCCAGCTCAGGTGTAATGTTTTGCTCGTAGGCCAAGTTGACCGCAAATGCACGCACATCCCAACTGTCGCGATAAACACGCCCATCAACGTGCAGCGCGCCCTGGGTGGCGTCCACCCAAAGCCGCGTGCCTAAATCGACCGAATAACGAATGCGTTCGCGTGGATGATTTTCCAGCGCTGAACTACGTCCAAGCCACACGCCGCGATACGGATTGGACTGAAAACCATCGATCAGCTGCCCTCCGAGCACCAGTTGTGTTGCCAATATTGGCGTCCACGATTGTGTCCATCCAACTTGCAACGTCTGCAGCGTCACACTTTCTGTCGCACGATCAGCGCCTCCAAAACACCCATCCGAAGACGGCATGCGATTCTTGTCCACTGCTTGCGATGCCTGGGGTTGGTTTAGCGTGCAAACCTGGTCAAACCCACGACCATAACGCAGTTCAAGGCGTGTATTGCGATCAAAAAGCTCTGTTGCCGCCGACAGTTGAATCGCATTGGATCGATAGTCTTTCTCAAAACCGTGACTATATCCGGCGCGAAAACTCGTTAGTTCGCGCTGAATACCTACGCCCCCGCCAATCACCTGACGAAAATCATTGAGCTTAGTAGCACTGGTAATAATATCGGGTGAACTTGAGGGTGCGTCCACCACCGAAACACTTGCGCCCGAAACGATGTCTGCACTCCACCCGGCATCCACGCTTACTTCGTCAACAACATCCGCCGCCGCATTCACCTGCGGACTGAACACTGTCATGTGCGTGGGATTGCCACCCTCATGAATATAAGTGTTGGTGCTTTGAACGCGTGCCTCGGCCCACACCATTGTAGTCATCAGTGACGCACTCAATAGGGTAACCACCCGCAAGATCCAAGAACTCAGTTGCATCCGCAACCTCCACCAGACACGGCGCTAGCGCCCATCGTGCCCTCGCGATTGCTGTACAAATGCTCCTCGTGCGCCTCGACATTGGCTTCGCCCCCAAACCCCATGCTTGGTTTGGCCAGGTTTTCGCGTTCCTCTGGGCGCACGGTGGCGCACGCGCCAAGCGCTAAGAAGCTTCCCAACAAAAGCACGCCGACGCATCGCGTTTTAAAAGAAGACACAAACACCTCCGCTGATTTCCTTTTGTGTCGTGATCGCGTTGGCGTTATAAAAAACGTGCGAACGATACTCCATTCGCAAGCTCATGCCGCCACGAAAATTAATGCGCAGCCCCCCAGCGCCATACATGCCAGCGCGCACGCCACTTTGGAACAAAAAACTATCCGCATTGGGTGAAGCGATCAGCGCGCCCCCACCAAGCCCCACAAAAGGCACCACTGGCCAATCAGGGAAAAGGTTGATGATGGGCCCACCTCCAAGCAAATATAACTGCCCACCACTGCTCGCTGATGCCGACAAGTTCAGCTCAAAACCCAGGGTGGGGTGAACAAGTAGACTCGGACGCAGAGACACCAGCCCACCATGACCAAGCACACCGCCCGTAAGGGAAATCTCCCCGCGCGAGGCATAAAGCGGCGGGGGTGCAAAAAAACTGGAACTGTAAGGCTGTTCGTCGTCGCTCAGCTCGTCGGCTGTTTGTATAAACAACGCCTCGCCTGCAATCCACGCCTGAGTACCCTCGGGCCGTTCAACCTGAAACCAATAACCCTTGCTCGAGCGATCCACCACTCGAAACGCCTGACCCCGACGCGCGACACCCACCGCGCGAAACTCAAACCCCGGACCGCTGCGCATATCGCTTTGCTCGACCACGACGCGCGCCACAGCGAGCACATCGCCTTCATCCGCTAAGGCTACATTGGCCGTCAGCGCAACACAGCACAGCACCAAAACTCGACATCTCATTTGGCCGCGCCCCCAATCCAATCGAGGATGAGCTGTGCGGCGGGATCCGTACTTTTAAAGATTTCGCGCGGATGATTATCAAGCTTAAGGGGGCGACGGTAAAGCGGACTGCTCGGTGCGTCATCACGTACGGTAAAGCGAATATTTTCAAGGTTCGCTCGAAAACTCTCCGGCGCAGCGGTCGCCGGGATACCGTTATTGCACGCAAGCGTTTCTGTCGGCTCTTGCAAACGCAGCGCCGACTTGGCGCTGTGACAACTGCCCTGTTCGTCGCTATCACCGGGCGCGCAATGGTACTGCGTTAGAATTTCGGGCTGAATGCGGCAAAAGAAGATATTCGGATCGAGTTCAACCTCGGGCGCTATAAAGTTATCGCCAAGATCGACCGTGTCGCAGCCGATAAGCTGCAGTAGCACAATCCCAATGGAACAATAGACGATACGCATGGTGAGCAAGGCCTATCCTGCCAATTTTCCTGGCCTTTGGTCAATCTTATGTTGCGAAAACCGATGAACTTACTTGATTCACTGGAATGCCACGCATACTATCGGGCGTATCGCTAGCCCTGGCCCTGCAGGTGGTTAGCCGCTGAATCCAACCATATCGTTTTTCAATCACGTGCTCGACCTCGGCAAAACCATCCGCGTTATCGTTTTTTTGGCCATCACCCTCGGTGCCGCCTATGGCGCATATCGCCTCGTCGAGGAGCGTGTGGGCTCGAATTCGGGCTATAAAGTCTGGGCGGTTTTCACCGACGTACAGGGCCTGGTCGGCAAGTCCAAGGTGCTGATCGCTGGCATTCAAGTGGGCTATATCGACCAGATTCGTCTCTGGGGCCACCGCGCACGAGTCGATTTAGCGATCCGCAAAGGCGTTAAACTTTATCGCGATGCCTCGATCGCTAAACGATCGGCATCGATTCTGGGCGAGAGCATCCTGACCATCGACCCGGGTTCACCCGACCAACCCCTATTAAAAGATGGCGAGCAGATCGCAGTCGTTACCACCGGCACCTCCACCGACGCCATCCTTGGCGATGTCGGTGCCGTGGCCAAATCACTCAAAAACATCTCGTCACAAGTCGAGAAGACCTTTGGCACCGATGACGGCGGGCGCAAAATGGCCAGTGCACTCGACAACCTGACCCAAGCGCTCGAGGGCATCAACCGCACGATTCAAACCAACGAAGCGGGCGTGAACCATGCCGTTGCCAACATCGAAGACATCACCGCCAACGCCAAACCTGAACTCGCTAAAATCCTGGGCAATATCGCAGATATTTCTGCTGATCTAAAACAACTCCTGCACGACAAAAAAGGCGACGGCACCTCAGGCACTGAAAAAATCGACGACACGCTCAGTTCAATCAACCGCACGTCACACGAGCTAGAAAACGTGATGAGCGATATTCGAGAGGTCACTCAACGCACCGCCGAAGGCAAGGGCACGGTCGGTCGCCTCACCAAAGACGAAGCGCTCATCAACGAAGTGCAGGGCGTTACCGAGGGCATCGGTGATTTCGTCGGCGGCGTGTCGCGACTGCAAACCATCGTGCAACTGCGTAGCGAATACAATTTCTTAGCGAGCAGTTTCAAAAACTATGTCGAGTTGCGTTTGCAGCCGCGCGAAGACAGTTATTACATGATTCAGCTGATCAACGATCCGCGGGGCAAAACAGACTTTAGTCGCACCACCGTGCGCGTCAGTCCACCTCCCGCTGGTTACCCAAGTTACTATCAAGAAACACGCGAAACCACTCGCGACGCCTTTCGCTTCTCGCTTATGTTTGCCAAAAAAGTGCAATTCTCCACCTTTCGCTTCGGCATCTTAGAATCCACCGGCGGCGTCGGCGTAGACTTGCATCTGCTCAACAACAGCCTTGAGCTCAACACAGATTTGTTTGCCTTCAACGAAAACATCTATCCGCGTCTACGCACACGTTTGGCCTACGAGTTCATCCGCAAGTTTTGGTTGCTTGCTGGCGTTGACGACGCGCTCAACAAAACGGTCGACTTCTTTATGGGTGCACAACTTAGGTTCAACGACGAAGACCTAAAAACCATCCTACCTTTCGCTCCCGCTCCCAAAACCTAAGAATCGGTCGTTGATTTTGGGTCGTTCATCTCTGATTGGCTAAACGAGCAACGCGTGATACGGTTACGATACCACCGTGTCTCGTGACCATGCGACTTATCTTACGTGTCTTTACTTTCTATATTGCCTTGAGCACGCATTTCTTCGCGTGCGACGCCACGACTTCAGCACCCGTTGATGGTGTTGGGGACGCCGTCGAAAATCTTAACCCAGGCGACGTGCATCTGGTCGAATGGATGCTGAAACACACCAACAACGATAATTTTCGCAGCTGCTTTCTTCGTTTTACCGAAAGCCTTCCCATTTGCGATCAACTCATAGGAAAGAAAGGCGAGGATTGGAAGCGCACAGCGAGCGCAACTGTTTTTAAGAAAACCGAGCCTGTCATTGCCGCCTTTAACCAACAGTTGCCCAAGCCAAGCTTCAAACACTACAAAGTTCCACTCGCACTGCGCTCCAAGTACGTTGTTGCGGCACTGTTGGTCACCGCTGAACGTCCCACGGGTTCCGCCATCTTTCGCATTGGCACGGGCGAAAGCCGAATCATTTCAAGCCCTTATATTGACGTTAACGGAACAAGAAGGACACTCGATCAAGCAGAACTCGTACTCAATCTTCTGTTGAACCCAAACTTGAGATGCGAAGACCTGAGCGATTCTGACAAAACGCTCTTAGCCATCGGCTTCCTAGACGAGATGAAGCCTTATTTGCTGGCATTTAGAGCCGCACAAGTCGAACTACGCAAGCTAATGCATGATGAATGCCCCGAGCAAAATCCGGCAGTCCCAACCGATAACCCCGACGATTGTTACCCGCTTACCGTCAGCGAATAATCGTGAACAACCTGTGTCGTCACTTCACGGACAGCGAAGCGCCTGCATCGACGATAGTCGCAGTCCCGTGGGTGTCAAGATCTACCCCAAAATTACAAAAAGCCGGCAGCTTTCGCTGCCGGCCCTTCGCATTGGTGACACGCACTAAAGTGCATGTCACCGTGTGCCATCTTTGGTGACATGCACTTTAGTGC
>JBGAKI010000028.1:0-34830 GCA_044224525.1 Polyangiales bacterium
TGCCCTGCGTACCATTCAATCCTGTTGCGTCGCTATCCTCGGCAGCAGCACCAGCAAAAAGAAAACCTCCCGCATAACGCAGCGACAGTCCAAAGCCGTCATAAGCATCGGTATTTGACGCTTTGATATACGCTTCTTGCACCCAGGCACCATTCACACGCCTAAACACATACACCGCGCCCGACCCGCTCGCCGCGTTATTGGTTTGATCTTCGCCTACACCCGTCGCGTTGCTACTTTCACCTGCTGCACCCACCACAACCAAGTCGCTCGAGTCACACTCAACGCTGTCACCAAAATAATCGTCTTGCTGCGCATTGGACGCTTTCAGGTAAGCCTCTTGCGTCCACGTACCATCGACTCTTCTAAAGATATACGCAGCGCCCGCATTGCTGGCATCGTTGTTCTGCTGATCGCCACCGATGGTGGTCGCGTTGCTGTCTTCAGAGCGCGCACCCACCACCAGCACATCGCCACAAACAGCCAGCGCATCGCCAAAAAAATCACTGGCTTCACCATTGGACGCCTTCACGTAAGCCTGCTGCGTCCATGTAGTACCCTGACGCGTGAACACGTATACCGCACCCGAGCTACCTTTGTTTTGCACGCTCTGATCCCCGTTAACCGTCGTGGCGCTACCACTCTCATAAGGTGCGCCAACCACCAGCGTGTCGCCGTCAAGATCGATCTGCCAACCAAATCGCAGCCCGGCAAACGTGTTTGAAGCCTTGATATATGCTTGCTGAGACCAACTTGCGCCTGAACCCGTAAACACATACACCGCGCCCGCGAGTCCAGCGAGATCGTTGTTCTGATCGCCACCGATCATGGTCGCGTTGCTGGCTTCACCCGTTGCGCTCACCGCAAGGGTTGCGCCGTGCATAGCAACGTCGGCACCAAACTGATCGTTGGCACCCGTGTTGGACGCCTTAATATAGGCCGTTTGCGTCCAGGTCTTGTCTTGCCGGCCAAACACGTACACCGCACCCGAATCGCTCGCGTCGTTGTTGGTTTGATCACCACCGATGCCTGTCGCGTTGCTGTCTTCATAAAGCGCCGAGACGGCGAGCGTGTCACCCGCCAAAGCAACGCTGCGCCCAAAGAAATCATTGGCCTCAGTGTTCGACGCTTTCACGTACACCGGAACACCCGTCGCACTTCGTTTCGCCGTCACCATGTAGGTCTTCGTGGCATCACCATTTTTTACAACGACCGTCATCTCGACACTTGCTCCAGCCGCAATATTCATTACGGCGCTGGCGCTGCCTGATGCCAACGCTGCGCCGTTGACCTCAATCGAAAAAGAAGCATGGGCCGCGGGAGTAAGCACAATCGCGTCAACCCAAACGGGTACATTTAGAACATAAGCCGTATTCGTGGGCGAAAACGCAGGGCTCAACGCCCCCGCACTTACCGAAAGAGCACTTAATCCAAGCACCGGGGCAGCATCGTTGTCGGTCATACCGCCGTCATCGTTAACAAGCTCTGTCTTCTTATCGCCACCGCCGCACGCAGCGACCACAATGCCGAGTCCCAAAAGCAATGTTGTCAATCTTCGTATCGCTTGCATGGCACCTACCCCCACCCACACGAGCCTATCAGACACCCACCGCCTTCAAAAAAAAGCCGTTCAAGACCTGCATCGCATTCGATCTTTTTATCTACAGGCATTGTTTTCAAATGCCAGCCTGCTAAATTTAGCCTTCGTCATGAACACCACCAACGCGGTCCTGCGCCTTCTAAGCAGCATCGGGCGCCCCGATGAAGCCGCGTTTTACCTGCAGCGTTTTTTATCGCAGGGCGGCCGCGGGTTTTGCGTGTTGCACATCGACGCCGAAACCATCGACACCCTCGAAGAGGCCCTGCTTTTTGATTTGCGCGTGTTGACCGAACTTGGCCTTTACCCAGTCATCGTCAGCGACTGGCTCAGCGCGAGCGACACCGCGCAAAGCGAACACCACCTGCACCGCTTGCTGGTCGACGCCGAAATCCCTGCGCGATTATTTGCCGACGCAGCCCTCAGGATCTCGCGCAAGTGGTGCATACCCTGCAAAACGACCAAGCAGCGTATGTAGCCATCATTAGCCCCGACCCCGCCAGCGCATCAGCCGACAATCATAGTTGGCTCTCTGGTTTACTGAATGCACTTTCAAGTTCACGTTTTGTGGTCATGCGCACCGAAGGTGGTTTCATGCGCAGCGACCGACACATATCACTGGTCAACCTGAGCCTCGAAGAAGGCGCCCTTTATGCTGACAAGTCATTTAGCGATCACGCCTTGCTTGAACGCCTAGCTGAACTGATCCGCGCGGGCGCACATCCGCTTACCATTTCGGTCACATCGCCACTCAATTTACTGCGCGAGTTGTTCACCACAAAAGGCGCTGGCACACTGATCCGCAAAGGCGGACGTTTCATCGAACATCTCGACTGGTCCGCGATCGATCTTGATCGCGCGCGCGCGCTGATCGAGTCAAGCTTTAACGCCAAGCTACGCGACGGCTTCTTTAACGATCCTGTCTCGCTGATTCTGCTCGAAGAAAACTACCGCGGTGTAGCCGTGGTCAAAGACACCCCTGTTGCACCATACCTTACCAAGTTCGCCGTTGAACGTCAGGCACAAGGCGAGGGTTTGGGTCGGGACTTATGGCAAGAACTCGTTCAGCGCGTGCCTATGCTCTTTTGGCGTGCACGTCACAACAATCCGATTCATAGTTGGTACATGCAGCAATGTGATGGTTTCCTTCGTGCCCAAAACTGGCTTGTTTTCTGGAACAACGTGCCCACCAGCCGCATTCAAGAAGCGTTGTCTTTTTCTCTGTCGCAGCCCCAAGATTTCTTGCTAAGCTCGTGATCCGTCCGCACCTACATTTCCACACAACGTCTGGCTCAGTTATCTTTTAAAAAATGTCGATCAGCCCCGCGCAACCGCAAAAACTTTTAGGCACCACCACCGCGACCCTGCTGGTTATCGCCAACGTCGTCGGCACGGGGGTTTTTTCGGCGACAGGCATCTTGCTACAACACGTCCATTCACCCGCCGCACTGTTGTTAGTGTGGTGTGTGGGCGGGTTTCTCAGCCTCTGCGGTGCACTCGCCTACAGCGAGTTGACTTGCATGTACAGAGCCAACGGCGGCGAATACCTGCTCCTGTCGCGCATCTTTCACCCAGCGCTCGGCTTTATTGCAGGCTGCATCACTTTCTTCGTTGGATTTGCCGCACCGGTGGCAGCAGCAGCGCTGGCCTTTAGCTCATACTTCGCAGCGCTTGTTCCCGGGATCATGCCGCTATTAACAGCATGGACACTGGTCGTCGTGATGTCGGGCATTCAAATCGTCAAGGTGTCGCTCGCAAGCCGCACCCAAGATTTTCTCACCATCGGCAAAGTGGCGCTTATGCTCGTCTTTATCGTGGGCGGCTATTTGCACGGTCATCCTGAGTACTTGCACGATACGGGTCATCACAGCCTCACCAAAGAACTGGTCTCGCCAGGTTTCGCGCTAGGCATTGTGTTTGTCGCGTTTCCTTATAATGGCTGGAACGCGGTCACTTATCTTGCCGGCGAGTTTCGCAACGTCTCGCGCTCGTTACCCATCGCCCTGATCTCAGGCACCACGATCATCGTCTTGCTTTATGTCGGTTTGAATCTGGTATTTATGATGTCGATGCCGACCGAAAAACTGCGTGGCGTTGTCGAGGTAGGTCACATCGCCGCCATGCATCTTTATGGCGGGCAAGCTGGCCGCATCTTGAGCGCCACCATCGCGCTTGGCCTTGTGTCAACCGTCGGCGCCATGATCATGACCGGCCCGCGCGTATATGAAGCCATGGGTTACGACTACCGTATGCTCGGTTTTCTTACCTTCCGCATGCGCGACGGCGGCCCCGCCATCGCGATCGCATTGCAAGCTGCCGCCACCCTACTCATGATCGTGACCGCAAGTTTCGATTCGATTCTTGCTTACTCGGGTTTCTTGATGTCTGTGTCTGCACTGGTCACCGTGCTCGGTGTGTTTTACATGCGCATCAAAGCACCCGAGTGGCCGCGCCCATACCGAACTTGGGGTTACCCTTTTACGCCCTTGCTTTATGTTGCCGCAACCACATGGTCGATCGTCAACACGATCATCCTCAAGCCCCAGGCTGCGTTCGCGGGATTAATGACAGTTATTGCAGGCTTCTTGCTTTATCTTGTCGTCAAACCCTCGCGCACCCTACCCGAACTCGACAGCGACAACACGATCGTCGATGCCGATATCCCCGCCGCAAACCTCGAATACACCTAGATGAGTATCAATGTGGTTTGAGCCGCGCTGGGCGTGTTCAAACAGTAGCGTTCTAGGCGATGGGCATGGTGACGCGAAACAGCGATCCACCTTCGGGAATATTCTCAGCTTCGAGCTTACCGCCAAGCTCTTCGACGATGGTTTTTGAAATCACCAAACCCAGTCCTTGGCTAATGTCATTTTTGGCGACAAACATCACATCAAAAACACTGGGCAACACTGCGGTATCGATGCCTGGCCCATTGTCTGCGATTTCAAACACGACAAAATCGCCTTTCTGATTGAGGCGCATCGTAAGCATATTGCTTGGCTGTTTGTGCTGAATTAATGCCTTGGTGGTATAAGTCAATAAGTTCAACACCACCTGGCTCAGCTTGGTCGAAGAGCCACGCACTTTGGGCACACTGCGCATGTCGATGCGCACTTGCCCCGCCTGCTGCACTTCGCGACGCAAAACCTTCAGCGTCAACCGCACAATATCACCCAAATCGGCCACATCACCCGACTGATCACGCGCGGGCGTTTCGATGCCGCGCACCACGTCCATCAAACGCTGAATACCTACAAGCGAATCAGAAATCGACGCATCCACATCTTGCAAACGATCAGAAATCGACGCACGCGAAGCCTCAGCTTTATCGTTCATCTGAACGGCCGCACGCACATTGTCTTGCGCTTTATGCAACAAGTCAGACACCCATGTGACAGGCTTACGCATCTCTTGCGCCAACCCTGCAGCCACCACACCAAGCGCATACATGCGTTCGGTTTCCACCAAACGCTGCTGCATCGCGCGCATACGATGGTTCATCTCAAACATGCCACGGCTTTCCAAAAGCACTGCGCGTAACTCATCAGGCACCCACGGTTTGCGCAAATACCGATTCACGTGGCCTTGGTTGATCGCCGCCACCGCCGCATTCAAATCCGAATACGCGGTGATCAAAATACGAATCGTATCGGGCCACTTTTCATGCACCCGCTCTAAAAGCTCAACGCCAGTCATTTTGGGCATGCGTTGATCGCTGATCAACACCGAAAACTCCTGGTTTTCAAACAACTTAAGCGCTTCTTCAGCGCTGCTGGCCGTCACGAGCGGAAACTCACCCTCAAAGGTGGCCTCAAAAACAGTCAGATTGGCTGAATCGTCATCAACAAAAAGGATAGGTGCTTCCACGTTCGTTCTCCTATCAACACATAATCGCGCCGCATGCTATAAGCAAAAAATATGAAAGGCCATGATACTATTTGCGGATGTTTTCCAACCGGTCGCCACTACCCAGGCATCGCCGACCACTTACAACAATTAATGACACGCGTTGAAGGACTATGCCACGAAGTCGCCGCGGAAGCCCCCTGGGCCGCCGCACCCCTGGCCATCATCGATTTTGAAACGACTGGCTTAGATGCAACTAAAGAGCGCATTCTTGAAATTGGCGTCATTTGTTTTGATGCAGGCGCGGTCAGCACCAAACACAATTGGTTGGTCAACCCGGGAATACCCGTACCCGAGCAAGCGCGAGCCGTACACGGCATTTCCGACGACGACCTCAAACACGCACCAAGCTTCGCGCAAGTCATCGCCGAAGTGAGCGAGGTGCTTAAAGGCCGTATCCCTGTCGCCTACAACGCAAGCTTCGATCGAGGGTTCTTGCACGCCGAGCGCGATCGCCTGACAAGCACACCCAGCGATCTACCCCCTGCGTTACGCAGCGATGTCACCTGGATTGACCCGCTGATATGGGCGCGCGAACTACAAAAAAAGGAACGCAGCAAAAAGCTTGCCGATGTGGCCGAACGTTTAGGCGTCAAACTAGAACAAGCCCACCGGGCGTCAGACGACGCACACGCAACAGGCCTCGTGCTGATGGCCTTCGCCAAAGACCTGCCCACAAGCTACGGCGAACTGATTCGTTTGCAGTCAAGCTACTCAGCCCGCCAAGACGCCGACCGCGCCTCGTGGCGCAACAAAAAATAACCCGGTGACACGCACCTCGGTGACACTTTGGTGACATGCACTTTAGTGCGTGTCACCAAAACATTACTCGGTGACATGCACTTTAGTGCGTGTCACCAAAACATTAGCGCGTGTCACCAATACCAAAAAACCTAACAACAGCGATTCACCCAATGAGCAAGCGTTCAGCCCTTCTTATCGACGCCCGCGCGCGCTGCTGACTCCGCACGGCTCTTCTGTAACATCTCACCCAAGAGCACCTGAATCAAACCCCCGCCCTCGCCTGTGGCTGCGCCCGATGACACCTGAATGTCGGGTGTAATTTTAAGGCCCGCCGCAGCGATCGCTTTCACAATCTCAACCGAGGTCACACCTTGCGCAGTCAAAGCATTCACTTGGTCACGATACGCCTTGGCTTGTGCTTCGCCCTTGGCTTGCACCACCCCCGCTTCCGCGTCACCCACTTGTTTGGTGCGTGTGGCGTCCGCCTCTGAAAGCATGCGCACACGCGACGCTTCACCGCGAGCGCGCTCTTCATTTTGTCGCGCCTCGTGCTGCGCAACCTTAATGCCCGCTTCCGCCGTCACAATGCTCACTTGAGCATCGGCTTCAGCTTTCGTCTTTTCAAATTCAATGCGCCGCTGCTCGGCATCTTTTTTAGCGTCGAACATCGACTTTTCTTGCTCGGCCAAATTCTTTTGCTGTGTTGTTTTCATCAACGCTTCGGGCAAATGAATATTCGTAATCATCACCGAAACGACTTCCACCTTATACTTGGCCAAATCTTGGCGCACCGCTTCTTCGGCCGATTTTTGCTCTTCGGCGCGGTTTTGTTGATATGAAATCGCCGGCGAACGCGACACCTGTGCACGAAAAATGCCATCGATCTGCGGGTGAATCACGTTCACCTCCAGCTCTTCGATCGAGCCAATCTTTTGCACAACATAAGGCGCGTTCTCGGGAAGCACGCGATACTGACAACGCACCTCAACTTGCATCGGAAAGCCGTCATACGACACCACTTGAAAGGGGTCAAAACTACCCGAGTCTCTTTTGCCAGAGCGCTCGGCACTCCAGTCCACCGAACGCGTCGTGGTGGGAATAATGATCGGCGTATACGCAAGCGGATTAATATTATAAGCGCCGGGCCCGAGCACCTCGCGTTGAATACCGCGATAGCCTTTGGGCACGACATGGCGCGCTTTACTTTGATCCGCTGGATCGCTCAACTCTTGCGCGCCGCTTGGGTCTTTGCCAATATTTGAAATCAACACCGCCACTTGCCCTTGCGCCACAAGCGTTTGCTTGCGTTTTGAAACGCTGAACAAATAGGGGTTAATATAATAAGTTCCGGGCGTCAGAATGCTTTCTTGCGGTCCGCGCCTGCCGCCAGCATCCAAAAACCGCTGCCCATCTTGAAAGTGATTATGGCCCTCTGGTGTTTGCACCACCACATCGTCGCGGCTCATCGGTTGACCATCAAGCGCTTCAACGATGCCAATCTCAGTCTCCTTGATTGTGATGGCTTCGGTGATCTTAACCGAAAACACTTGTGTATTGATGTTGTAAATGCCAGGTCTTAAGAAATCGATTTGTGGGCCTTTTTGACCGCCGCTTTCTAAAAACACATCCGCTTTTTGAAAGCTATCGTGACCGTTAACACTTTTTCCAAGCAGCTGCCCCGTGGTCAGCGGCAACCCGTCTGCCGCACTGACAACCCCTATTTTTCCCTCAGAAATAAGTGTCTTTTTGATCTTGGTGACCTGAAACAACCCGGGGTGAATTTTGAATGTACCGTTGGTTAAAAACCTCAGCTGTTTGCCGCGAATACCGCCGCGCTCAATGAATGCTGTCGGATCTTGAAAGTTGTTATGCGCTTCACCTGCCGGGTCATCGGCAAAAATGCGACCGGCGATCAGCGGCTCGCCGTCAACAGCTTCGATGATGCCCAGCTCATCGGCCGCAATATTAAGAAAACGCGTCTTCGCCACCACCCGTGTCAGGGGCCAAAAAATCACATGCAAACCTGGCGCAAGATACTCGGCTTTTAACCCCACTTGATTACCAAGCGCGAGCACACGACCCGGCTCCAGATCTTGGCCAATAAAGCGCCGCTCCGTAATAGCAATCTCGTCGGCGCCCACATTGACGAAAAAACGCGTCAAAAATAGCAGCACAAAAAGCCCAACGAGCGCGAACGCCCCAATCACAACAATCGATCCAGGTTCAATCATAGATTCCCCGACCCTAGTCGAGCCACGATCAAACTGTCAATAGCGACAATGTAGGAGTGAAAATCACGTCACCCCTGGCGCATCGCCTAATCACAAGTAGGCTAATAATAACCTAAAAAAGTCGTCTTATCGGAGCTTAGATCAACATGCCGTCGTTACGAGTATTTCTAGTTTTCGTTACTGCCATTTCGACGTGCACGCTTGTAATATTGTTACAAGGATGCGAACAGCCAACCAGCGATGTCGCATCGCAAACCGCCGCAGATAATACCGTCACACAAAGCCCACCCTGCCAAACAACTGCCGACGGCATGGGGCGTTGTTTTGCTCAACCCAAACCGGTCTACACTGCTTACATCGCATGTATTCAGTTCTTGCAAGACGACTACGACGATCTTCACTTTCAAATCAACGTGGCTGAACCAGACGATAAACCCCGCGTTGTTCAGCTGCCGATGAAAACAACGCTTCAGCCAACCATCGCCAGCATTCCTTTTGAAAGTAGCGATCCAAACTGCCAACAAGGCAGCCGGGAGGTGTGCAGCAAATCTCAAAACAACACCTGGCAAACCGCAAAGCGTCAGTGTGAAACGCTACGCGTTAACCCCAAAATTGTCACCAAGTGCGAAAAGACGCTAAGGGGCAAAATGCGAATCTTCTGCAGCGTTGAAAACCTGGACGCCTGCACCGCATTTCCGGCGCCTATTTTAGGCACTTAAACAATTGCGCGCACCACAAAGCGCCCCAAACTCGTCATAACCCCAGGGCTAATTGTCGCTAGGCATTGGTATAACGGGAAGACCCGCAAGGGGCTCACAAAGTTTAAAGTTTTCCTTCACCGCGAGTACCAAAAAGTTGAACGGATTACTTTGATGACCGTCCAATACCGCTTGCCCGGCTTTTGAAGGATGATTAGCATCAGCAAAGTCGTTTGCGTTCCAAAAACAGTCGTCGTCTTTGCTAAGGGGTATCTCGGGATCACGCTGCTGCGTAAAGCGGGTCTGCGCCATCAGCATTCCATCCTGATATGAAATGCGATAGTCCCTCCACCATTGATCGCTTCCCTGCTGAAAAGCGACATGGTGGCTATCACTCATGTTCAGCATATATTCGCTTATCCTCGGACTATCCGCGTTAACCGCATCGGCAAGCCCCTTAACAAAAGCTTTCATTTTTTCTATGGTTTCGGGTGCTCCCTCAATATCGCCAAAGTACCGCGCGAAGATTTTTCCAGTTTCATCTTCCATGACCTTCATAAGAGCAGGGCAAAAACCATTCACTTCCAGCGCAATCGTGAACACACACAAGCCTGGGTTAATGGCGAAGTTAAAATCACCACAGGTTAACTTCTTCTCGGGTGGAGGATCTGCCTGAACCCGACCCAAAAAACCCATTACCGGCAAAGTCAACGCAACTACACAAATCACTGATAACACAACTAATTTTATCTGTATGACCCGTCGCATAGACTGAACGATAGCATCGTTTATGATTCGGTCCAGCATCAACGGACCTGGCTCATGCACTCAAGTCGCGATGACCATGACCCAAAACGCTAGCGAAACGAATTACGGGCCTGCCTTAACGCAGCAAACACATCGACCGGATCACACGACGGTTGAGGAGTCTGATTCCTCACAAAGTTTTGAACGCTCGTTTCATCGACCCGCAAAAACGGATTCGTACGCAGCTCTTCGGCGATGCTCCCCGGCACACTCGGTTGATCTTCAAGCGTCGACTGCTCAAGCGCGCGCAGTCGCTCGCGCACATCAACGTTGTCAGGCTCGACGCGAAAAGCAAAACCCAGATTGGTTTGGGTGTACTCGTGCCCACAATAAATCAGCGTGCTTGGCGCAAGCTGCGCCAGTCGCTCAAGCGACGCATGCAGCATGGCCGCTGTACCCTCAAACAGTCGTCCGCAACCCGCCAAAAAAAGCGTGTCGCCGCTAAACAAATGTTTCTCGTCGACCACATACGACATCGCACCCAGTGTATGCCCTGGCGTAAACAAAGCGCGCACCGACAACCCCTCCACGTCAAAGCGTTGCTCATCAATCACGGCATCGGTCAGCCCGGGAATACGGCTTTTCTCGGCATCGTACGCACTGCCAAAAACCCGAGCCTTGGGCCAGGTTTTCACAAGCTCAAGAATACCACCAACATGATCAGCGTGGTGATGCGTGCATAAGATCGCACCCAGCTCAAGCCCTTCGTGATCAAGATATGCTTTGACCGAACCACCCGCACCCGGATCCACCACCACCACACGTTGTGCACCATTGCCGCGCAAAACATAGCAGTAGTTGTCGATCAGTATCGGCAAAACCTCGATCTGCATCACCAAGCTTATACCATGCTATGAATACATTCCCAACATGCCCAAAGACGCAAAAAACACATTGCGCATTATCGGCGGAAAACTGCGCGGTCAGCGCTTTCGCGCACTCGCTGACGAATCACTGCGCCCAACACGTGACCGGGTGCGCGAGGCCATCGCTTCAGCGCTACAAGCCCGCCACGCCATCATCGATGCACGGGTGCTTGACCTCTTTGCCGGTAACGGCGCTTATGGTTTTGAAATGCTCTCATGGGGCGCCAAACACGCGCTCTTTGTCGACAACGACGCCAAGGTACTGAGCCATATTCGTCAAGTCGCAGCCGAGCTAAACTTAGCGTCACAGACACATACCCAACCAGCGGATCTGCTCGCGCGACCCAAAAGTGCCGCGCTCACTCTTTCAAGTTCACCACACGCGCCCTTCTCGCTTGTTTTTGTCGACCCGCCTTATGCTGAAACCGCAAACAGTGTCGTGCTGCTTCAAGAGCTCGCCATGCAAGGTGCACTGGCCAACGACGCTTGGCTCATCATCGAACACGCCACCGATAGCCCACCTGAACTGGGCGAACCCTTCGATATCGAAAAGCGGTTTCGCTATGGTACAACCTCGATTATACTCGCTCAGCTGCCAGCCAACCCCACCGAGCACACCTCATGAGTAGCGCAATATACCCGGGCTCCTTTGATCCGCTCACCAACGGGCATCTGTCGATCATACACAACGGCCTAGTCGCCTTCGATCGCATAACCATTGCGGTGCTGACCAACCCCAAAAAGCAAGCGTTGTTTACCGTCAACGAGCGTCTCGAGATGCTGCAAGAGATCTTCAAAGACGAGCCACGCATTGAGGTCGAATCATTTGACGGATTGCTTGTCGACTATGCACGCACCAAAAATATTCGCGTGATCTTGCGCGGACTGCGCGCCGTTGCAGACTTTGAGTACGAACTTCAGATGGCCAACATGAATCGTCACCTAGACAACCAGCTCGAAACGGTTTTCATCATGGCGCAAGACGCCTATTTTTACGTGAGCTCGAACATTGTTAAAGAAGCGGCCATATTGGGCGGCGACGTATCGCGACTTGTGCCACCTGTTGTAGCAACCAGGTTGCGCGCAAAACTGAAAACCGCTTCAAGTCGCTGAGCGTTGAGCTTATAGATGGGCGCGCGCAAAAGTCGCTGAGCTCGCAGTAACTTCATCGCTTCGATATCATCAAGACCCACCTTGCCGTGCCACAAATCGTTGATCGCGCATTGTTTTGCGCCGATCGCTTCGCCCACACGCTGCCAACCTAGCAAATATGCGATATCGCGATACGTGCCGCCTGCACGAAAGGTGCGTTCGGCGATTTGCACAGCGCACACAATATCAAAATGATGTGTATCGACCAATGTTCGCACCACATCGTTAAAGCTTGCACCTTCATCCAGCCAACACACCGCAAGCGCGCGCGCCAGCACAACGCGTAAACGCGCACTGTCCATCGAACCGCTATGCTCTTCAAGATAAAGCGCAAGCCCCTCTTGATCGGTAAACGACCCTGCGGTGCCAATCCCAAAGATCGCCAAAGGTTGCGAACGCCCATTGGCGCCACTAATTAAGTGAGCACCAATTTCATGAAAACACAGCCTGAGCGCATTGAGCATACTTAAGGGCTGCGCCTTAATAAAAATCGTGTTCTCGCCCACGGCCGCGTCGGCCATCAGATCAGTGCGCTCCTCGATCATCGGCGTCAGCCCCGCTGCGTGCGCAAATGCGCGCATGAGTTCTTGAACCTGACCCGATTCCAGCATTGCACTCTTCTGACCCGCATCAACAGGCGTCGCTTTAAGTGTCCGTGTCGCGTGGCTCTTCACTTTGGTAAGCGCCTGTCGCCCCACATAAAGCGTTTTGCCTATTTTTCGGATGCCGCGAGTGTCGACCGCTTGCATCAACGCAAGCTCAAGTCGCAACTCTTCAAGGCGCGTGCGATGCCATTTAGGCAAGAACACGTCATCGACCAGCTTTTCACAGCGCTTAATCCAAAGCGGTAACGCGCTGGCCATCTCTATTTTTTTATAAACCCAATGCGGCTTACACACCTTATTGCGTGTCGCCGCTTCGATGAGCTGCGCGCGTTCTTCGGCAACGTTGCTCGGCGTAAGCGCCGCGAGCACAGATGCTTGCTTAGCAATCAGCCTCAAGAAGCGGTCAAACTCGCTTTGGGCTGGTGTAAGCATACGCCCTCAGAGTAGCTGCGTCGCGCGCTCGGCAAGCAAACTGCGCTCGCCTTTGAGCAGCCGCACATGCCCAGCCAGTGTTTCGTTTTTAAACCGCTCAGCCACCATGGCTAAACCGTTACTCGCCGCATCCACATACGGGTTATCGATCTGTTCCGGATCGCCCGTCAACACGATCTTTGTGTCAGTCCCCGCCCGCGTGATGATCGTCTTCACTTCATGGGGCGTTAGATTCTGCGCTTCGTCCACAATCAAGAACTGATTCGGAAGCGATCGTCCACGAATATACGTGAGCGGCTCAACTTCGATCGTGCCCGCTGCCAAAAGTTCTTCATAACTACGCGATGACATGCCACGTCCGCGCCCCGTCGAAAAAATAAACTCAAGGTTATCAAAAATTGGTTTCATCCACGGGTTAAGTTTTTCTTCAAGCGACCCTGGTAAATAACCCACATCACGCCCGAGCGGAAAAATCGGTCTCGACACCACCAAGCGCCCATACACACCTTCATCGAGCACTTTCTTCAACCCCGCCGCCACCGCCATCAACGTTTTGCCCGTGCCCGCTTTACCAAGCAAGGTCACCAAGTGAATGCGCTCATCGAGCAACAAATCAAGCGCAAAACGTTGCTCAAGATTGCGCGCCTTAATGCCCGACACGCCGTCCTTGGTGCCTAACAGTGGCCGCACCAATTTTTCCTGCGCGTCGTATCGCGCCAAAACCGCGTGGCTGGGCTGACCCACGTCGGTCAACACGATGCCAATATTCGGTAACCAGTTTTCGGTGTTCTCAAAATCTGTGATCGGTACCGTCTCGCGGCGCCCTAGTTTATCGATCACGCTCGCTGCAGCTTGCACCTCGATCACGCCATGATCGCCGTTGTCGATCGATATGCGCGCACCCTCATAGTTCTCGGTGTACAAACCAAGTGCATCTGCACGAATGCGCAGGTTGCTGTCCATCGTCACAAAAATCGTCGGTGTGTCGGGATACTTATCGCGCACATCAAGCGCCGTGCGCACGATCGCGCGATCCATCGCCGCGCCATCAAGTTCATGCAAAGGCAAAGGCTCTGCAAGCACAGCCACGCGCAATCGCCCACCGTTCTCAAGGGCCACACCCGATTGTAAGTTCGCGCCATTTTGCGCCGATTGCAATCTCAGCTCGTCCACATAACGGGCGATCTGCCGCGCATTACGCCCGCGTTCGCTCATCTCGCGTTTGAAGTGATCGATCTCTTCGATCACCTGAATCGGAATCACCACCGAGTTATCTTCAAACTTAAAGATCGCCTGCGGGTCGTGAAGCAAGACGTTGGTATCAAGAACGTATATTTTATGCACTGTAGCTTGATCCTACCAGAACTCGCACCCATTTGGCCCTTTTTGCTTTCATAAAAACCACGCGTTTAAGGATACATTCGAAGTTGATACGATCTTAAAACCACGCTATATTCAACACCGCTTGATCTACCTATTAAGTATCGTTGAGGCATTTTTCGTTCTGTTGACCAGCAGTTGCGAATATACGGACGTCCATCAGGCAAGCACCCACGCCGCCCAAGAGTCGCTCGGGCCCCCTCCGACAACCTTGTCAGCATCTGAAAGCACGCGAGTGATCGGCCGGTTCTGTTACTACCAAAGGCAGGCAACACTGACACTTTGCGCCGAATTTCCAAAAAACGCAGAGCCATTTCTGTTTAACCTCAATACCTTCTCCTCGAACCACATACTTTCCAGTAAGCACTTCTTTCGCACGGAAACGCTGTCGCAACTTTCGCTTAGCGAGACGCTTCTCAGCCTAAAAGCAGTCGACACAATCCATCGTAGCGATCTACTTATCGACATACACCGCACCTCAGCCACCGAGCTAACCTACACCTACCTTTATCGTCTGCCCGGCAAACACGATTGCCAGGATCCCCAAGCGACCATCCAACGTCTGATGCGCTCGGTGGAGCCCACATTGACGCTGTACGTTAAACTTGAAAACCATCTTTATGACATGCTCAGCGACACCTGCTTTGACCTATATCCCGACCGCGACGCCGATTGCGACGCAAAAAGTGACCTGAAAACACCTCCGGTCGACTGATTAAACGCCACACATCTTCGGCTGAAGAAAGCTGGCAAAAGAAGCGGCTGCGGTGGTACCATAAACGCTAGAAGGTGTGTGCGCAGTGAAGTCCCATCTCTAAGGAGCGTTCATGACAGCCAGCACGAGCAATAGCCCTCAAATGCCAATGACCGCGCGTATCGCCGCGCTGCAAGATTTCGATCTTTATCGCGACTTGCATTGGGAGGGTTCGTTCGAAGATTATTTGCGTGTGGTACGCGAACGTCCGCAGTCGACGCGCAACGCGTTTCAGCGCCTTTACGACATGGTGATTAGCTTCGGCGAAGAAGAGTACATCGATAACAAAAAGAAGCTCACCCGTTACCCATTCTTTGACGATCCCTTGGAGCAAGGCAAAGACGCCATCTTTGGTTTAGACATCCCACTGATGCGCTTGGTGCATGTATTGCGCGCCGCAGCTTCAGGTTTAGGCCCAGAAAAGCGCATTATTCTGCTTCACGGCCCGGTCGGCTCTTCAAAGAGCACGATTGCAAGGCTACTCAAAAAAGGCATCGAACATTACTCGCGTACGCCCGAAGGCGCGCTTTATACATACAAATGGGTCAACCTCAAGGGCACGGGGCTTACCGTCGGCGAAGAGGATGAGTTCCCTTGCCCCATGCACGAAGAACCTTTGCGCTTGATCCCGCTCGAGTGGCGCGAACGTGCGATGAAAGATCTGGCACTCGGCAACGATCGTTATCGCGTCAAAGTCGAAGGCGACATGAACCCGGCCTGCCGCTTTATCTTCAGCGCGTTGTTGAAACGTTATAACGGCGACTGGTCCAAAATGATCAGCCAACATGTGCGCGTCAACCGTTTGGTGCTCAGCGAAAAAGATCGCATCGGCATCGGCACCTTTCAGCCCAAAGACGAAAAAAACCAGGACTCGACCGAGCTAACAGGCGACATCAACTATCGCAAAATCGCCGAATACGGCTCTGATTCGGACCCGCGCGCGTTTAACTTCGACGGCGAGTTCAACATCGCCAATCGAGGTTTGGTTGAGTTTGTTGAGGTGCTCAAACTCGACGTTGCTTTCTTGTACGATCTTTTGGGCGCCACCCAAGAACACAAAATCAAACCTAAAAAGTTTGCCCAAACCGATATCGACGAAGTCATCATCGGTCACACCAACGAGGCTGAGTACCGCAAACTCTTAGAAAACGAGTTCATGGAAGCGTTGCGCGATCGCACGATCAAGATCGACATCCCGTATATCACCAAACTCAAAGAAGAGCAGCGCATTTACAACAAAGAGTTCTCAAGTGAACGCTTGCGCGGTAAACACGTCGCACCACACACCTTTACCGTCGCCGCGATGTGGACCGTACTCACCCGTCTTGAAACACCCAAAAAACACGATCTGTCGGTGCTGCAAAAACTCAAGCTTTATGATGGCAAAACCTTGCCAGGTTATACGCAAGACACCGTCAAAGAGTTGCGCAAAGAGGCGCGCCGCGAAGGCATGGAAGGCATCTCACCGCGTTACGCACAAGACAAAATCTCCAACGCCTTGGTGCGCGAGGGCTCAGAAGGTTATGTCAACCCCTTCATGGTCATCAACGAGCTTGAAAAAGGCCTCGAGCATCATTCATTGATTGCCGACGAAGATCAGCGTCGGCGCTTCAAAGAACTGATCGGTGTTGTCAAAGCTGAATATGAAGAGATCGTGAAAAACGAAGTGCAGCGTGCGATTAGCGCCGACGAAGAAGCGATCAATCGTTTGTGTTCAAACTACATCGACAACGTACGTGCATACACACTGCGTGAAAAGGTTAAGAATCGCTATACGGGCAAAGACGAAGAACCTGATGAGCGTTTGATGCGTTCGATCGAAGAAAAGATCGACATCCCCGAAGGCCGCAAAGACGATTTCCGCCGCGAGATCATGAACTACATCGGAGGCCTCGCGATCGAAGGCAAGAAGTTCACCTACGACACCAACGAGCGCCTGCGCCGCGCACTCGAAATGAAGCTATTTGAGGATCAAAAAGACTCAATCAAGCTTAGCACGCTGGTCTCCAACGTTATCGACAAAGAGACACAAGACAAAATTGACATTATTAAGAATCGCCTCATCAAACATTACGGTTACAATGAGGCGTCCGCGAGCGATGTGCTCTCATTTGTTGCGAGTATTTTTGCCCGCGGCGATGTCAAAGGCTAGTTTGCAATTACGGCAAGCTCGCCGCGATGTGGTTTCATTTCAAAAGAGTAGGCAATCACGATGATAAGAAGTGCGCATTTCTTTATTGGATATTGTGCGTTCGCGCTCATGCTAGGTGTGTTCGGCGTGCTCGGCATGCACAACACTGCCCACGCTGCTGACAATGCTCGCAATCTGTTTATGCGCGGACAAACAGCCTATAAACAAGGCGATTACGAAGGCGCCATCGCAAGCTGGCAACAAGCCTACACGCAAGACCCACGACCGCTTCTCAAATACAACATTGCTCAAGCCTACGAACGCCTGGGCAAGCTCGAGCAAGCGATCAAAGAGCTCGACGAATACCTGGCCAACGCCCCAGCCAATGATCCCTATCAAGCCGACGCCCGCGCAAAACGTGCACAGCTTGGCGCCAGATTACAAGCCACGGGCATTCGCATTAGTGGGGCACCCGACGGCGCAAAAATTGTCATCGATCAGAAAGAATGGGGCTTCACCCCCAGGCCCGACGCCATCCAGCTAACGCCTGGCGCCCACCGCGTTGAACTCAGCGCCAAAGGCTATCGTGCATTCACCTCGATGGTCGTGGTGCCCGCAGGCGAATCGGTTGATGTGCCTGTACAGATGGAAGCACTTAGTGAAAGCGAGCTGGCCAGTGCTGAAGGGGGCGAAGATGGCGAGAACACAAGCAGCTCACATGGGCCTCGACGTACCTTTAAAAAAAGCGTGCCGGTTTTGCCAATTGTGCTGCTTGGTGTAGGTGGCGCGGGTCTGATCGCCGGAGGCTTTTTGGGTTTGCGTGCGCTTAGTAAAGCAAGCAATGCGCTGCCTGGCACATCTGCTGCTCAATCGGCAGAAAACCTGGCGCTTGCAGCCGATATTGGCTTTGGTGTTGGAATCGCTGCCATGACCACAGGCATTATCTTGTGGATGGTCGACGATGGCGACACCGAGCTCGTCGAACGCGACACGCGCAAACAGGCGTGGCACATCACACCAACGTTCTCGACCCAAACCGCTGGCGTTAGCGGAGGCTTCTCGTTTTAGGCCTTGCGTTATGATCACGTTGCCTAAATTCTCGGTGGCCGCTTGCTTGACCCTAAGTTTGATCGGTTGCTCGGTCGTCGTTCATAACAAGATTAAAGACAACAAGCCGCAAATCGAGCTTTGCAGCACGGAAGCCGAAAGCAACATTTGCAACGACGGCAACCAGTGCAATGGCCTCGAAGCATGCAATCCAAACGCGGAAACCGCGGACGAACGCGGCTGTGTGGGCGGCAACCCCGCCGCCGATGGCATCACCTGCGACAGCGACGGCAATGCCGACACCATCGACATCTGCGTTAAAGGCACCTGCGTATTCAAGAAGGGATGCGGTGATGGGTTTGTCGACACTGCTGCCCAAGAGATTTGCGACGACGGCAACACCGTTGAAGACGACGGCTGCAAAACCGATTGCACATTTACTTGCACCGGCGACACTGACTGCGTGGCGTTGCTTGGCACCAACGTGTGCACCGATAACCCTCGTTGCAATAAAGACGCACATCGCTGCATCGCGGGCAACCTACGCAATGGGCTCAGCTGCACCATCGAATCGAATGCAGCTGGTACCTGTCAAAACGGTGAATGTGTTCCCTGAGCCATAGGTCAACTGATCGATGTTGAATTGAAAGAAGGAGTCGCTGCTGTGGGTTGTAATAACGCTTTTGCTCGTACGCTCGTTACCCTTGGCATGACGCTTGGCGTCTGTGCACTATCGTTGTCTACCTTGCAGGGATGTCGAACCCACAAGCCCCAAACCGTCGACTGCAGCGTCGATCCCGATGGCACCGTTTGCACACCCGAAAGCCCCGCTGATCGCGCAACCCAGGCTCGGTTTATTTGCTTGTCGGGCACGTGCGTCGCGTCGAAATGCGGCGACGCATTCATCGACTTGGGAGCGAACGAACAATGTGAAGATACCAATGGCACTGAACATGATGGCTGTGAACCCGACACATGCACATTTTCTTGTGTGGATGATGCCGGCTGCGACGACGGCAACTTGTGCAACGGCGCAGAAACCTGCAACGCAGGCCTACATCGCTGCAATGCCGGTATGATTGCCGCGGCAGGCACCACCTGTAAAGTCTCGGACACCATCAACGGTAAATGTAATATGGGCATGTGCAGTCCGGCCGCATGTGACCACGACGGAACGAAAGAAACCGGCGAAGAGTGCGACGACGGCAACACGGTATCGGGCGATGGTTGCGAAAACGACTGTACATTTAGCTGTGACAGCGCTTACCGCGACAGCGCATGCCCGGCAATAAGCTGTGATTTTGCTAAAGACACCCAAGTTGTTTCAACATGCACCGCGGGTCAGGGCCAAGGAACCATTGGCAACGCTCCGGTCAATACACCAATAAAAACATGCGTTGAGAGCCGCACCGTATGCAATCAAACCGTCTATAACGGATGCACGCGCGCCGGCTGTGTTGCCGGGGTGGGATGCAGCTACATTCCCAGATACCGATCAAGTAGTATTAAGACAGCAACCGATACGGATCACATCAACAACCGAACAGGCGTGTATAGCAGTAAGTTAACCGCATGGACCAAACAGTTTAAAAGCGAATGCGACAGCACATGCAGCAAAGATCAGCCCGTCATTCCAATCCTAGATTCCAGCGTGGCGCTCAGGACCAAGCCCTACTGCCAACTGGTCGGTTCTATCGAAAAACCAACCTGCTACGATAGTTTTGATTATGACTGCTCGGGTGCCTTCGAATGGCCCGCACCGATGTGCAATGTGTTCAACGGAATCAAAATCAACGGTTGGCTAGCCAAGTACGAAAACGAATGCGGCGAGGAGCAAGACTTCGTCGAGTACGACCCGTCTCCACTATCGTGTAAATCAAACACCTACGCAAGTGCCGTGAATTGCCGTTAATAGCCAATATGACCCGCACCAAGATAATTACCCGCGTCTTGCGTGCACAGTAATGCTAACCACCTCGGGTTGCTCAGTTTACCGGAACGCCGCGCATCGGCAAGATTCAGCGCACAATGAAAGCCAACACACCTTGCACATAAAAAGATTCAGGACAACGAAGAAAAAGCCAACACACCCTGCACCCAATTAGACGAATGCAACGATGGCAACGCCTGCAACGGGCTTGAAATGTGCGCACCCGATGCCGAGGGCGCCGATGCTAAAGGTTGCGTGACAGGATTGCCGGCACCTAACGGAACCACATGCGACGGCGACGGTGACGCAAACACACCTGAAATTTGCGTCAGCGGTAGTTGCGTCACAAAAAAATGTGGTGATGGCTTTGTCGACACCAACTCGAGCAACGGCAACACACCCGAACAGTGTGACGACGGCAACGCCATCGACGACGACGGTTGCACCCAGATGTGCAAGTATTCATGCACAAAAGAAAGCGATTGCGCGTACCTATCGCAAAACAACCCATGCATGGGCGCACCCACCTGTAACCTGATGCAACACCGCTGCCGAGCTGGACTTCTACTCTCGGGAATAAGTTGTTCAGTCAACAATATGAGCGGAACTTGCCAATCAGGCACCTGCGTAATTCCTTAGTTTGAAACTGACAAGTATGATACGATTGTTCGTACAAGCACACTCTATGACGCATGATCGGGCTCGGTTGACCGTTTTTGCTGTCGCTGTAATTACATGTTTCAGCGCAGGTCGTTGTGACGACGTAAAAGACCCGGTTGACTGCAAGACAGCCGCCGAGGGTACAGAGTGCAAACCGCTCGGCAACGTCAACAACCCCGAGGCACGCCGCATCTGTCTAGCCAGTGCATGCGTCGAATCGACGTGTGGCGATGGCTTCATTGACGCACCCAAGGGCGAAAGCTGCGAAGACGGCAACGGCGTCGAAAACGATGGCTGTGAACCCGACACATGTGTCTACTCGTGCGCTAAAGATGACGACTGTCAGGTAAGCACGCAATGTGCAGGCGCGCGCTCATGTGATCTTTCAACGCACCGTTGTCGCATTGACGGGCCCTCAAAAGAGGGTGACGCATGTCAATTGAGCGCGGGCGCAATGGGTAGCTGTAAACCCGATCCAAGCGTCGTGAATATCACCAGCGATGAACACCCGGCGTTGATATGTGCGTTTACCGGTTGTGTTCTAGACGGAAAGAAAACGGCAGGCGAAGAATGCGACGACGGCAACGCAATATATGGTGATGGTTGCGACGACTGTACATTCAGCTGCAATAGCCCAATTCACGCCGAACGGCTTTGCGACCCACCGACGTGTCTAGATACCTCGGGTTCAAACAGCGGCACGGGTGCAACCATTATCGGCAGCGGAACCATCACCCCTGTACCCACCAGCAGCGAACAATACTTCGCTTGCGTTGACACGGGCAACGGCGGCAAAATCTGCGAGCAACATGAACGCAACTGCGCCGATTACACCTATAACAATTGCACCACGGCACAGTGCATTCCAGGAATGGGTTGCGCTTATGTGCCCCAGTTCAAAACAGCGGGTGGCCCGCAAGGTGGTACGCAAAACGTGCCGCTCTTGAACGATGATGGCACACCCAGCCCCTCACTAAGTCGCTGGATCAGCATCAAACCACGCACCTGCGACGCCATGTGCGACCCCAGATATCAACCGCTCTTGCCGATTTCTGCCGAGCAGGCCTCGCCGACGACGCCCTTTTGTCAAAAATCGGGCGACGTCGATAATCCTACCTGTTTTGATAGCTTTGATTACGACTGCAACGGTAAGTTCGAATACGTGCTGGCCACTTGTTCTTCCGACCCCAAGACCTCGTACGCTCGCAGCAACGGCTGGTTTGGCGTGAACGACGCAGACTGTGGTATAGACAGCGACTACCGCGAGTTTACGGCTGGCGTAGCGTCTTGCGAATATCCACCTGCAACGCGCCCCTTGGCCTGTCGCTAACAGCCAGTCCGCTAAGCACGTTTAGGCGGCCAAAAGCCAGAATTCGCCTTATCACAACGACCCACACTGGATTGTTAGCGCCCCTTTCAGTTACAATGGATCGATGTCGCTTAGGATCGGTCAAGACCATTCCCGTTTTCGGCAGATCGTTCGCGGTCAGATCCGCGAGAACCTGCGACGTTATATTTCTAAAGGCGAGCTGATCGGCAAACACGGACAAGACCTGGTGTCGATCCCTGTGCCGCAAATCGACATTCCGCGCTTAAAGTTCAACGACAAACAACAAGGTGGCGTGGGCCAGGGTGATGGCGAACCTGGCGATCCCGTAGGCCAAGGCGACGAAGAACAACCGGGCGCCGGACAGGCCGGCAGCGACGAAGGGCAGCACTTGCTCGAGGTTGAAATTTCCCTCGAAGAGCTTGCCGATATTCTAGGCGAAGAACTGGAACTACCGCGCATCTTACCCAAAGGCCAAAGTGTCATCGAGCAGCGCAAGGACCGTTATCGCAGCGTGCGGCGAGTCGGCCCCAAAGCCTTGCTACATTATAAGCGCTCGTTTCGCGAGGCCTTGCGCCGCCAGATCACCTCGGGCACCTATGATCCAAAACGCCCAGTGATTGTGCCCGTTCATGATGACCTGCGTTTCAAGTCGTCAAAAAGCGAGAACACAGCGGTTTCGAACGCAGTCATTCTTTATATGATGGACGTCTCGGGTTCGATGGGCGACGAGCAAAAAGAAACCGTTCGCATCGAATCGTTTTGGATCGACGCCTGGTTGCGTCGCCATTATCCAGGCTTACACACGCGCTTCATCATTCACGACGCGGTCGCCCGCGAAGTCGATCGCGACACCTTTTTTCGCACGCGCGAATCGGGCGGCACCATGATTTCCTCAGCTTATAAACTTGCCGCACAAATGATCGAACGCGAATACTCGCCGCAAGACTGGAACATCTATTTGTTTCATTTTTCCGATGGTGACAACTGGAGTGCCGACGACACACAAGTATGCGTCGACATTCTCAAGAATAAGCTACTGCCAATCTCGAACCTGTTTTGTTATGGACAAGTCAATAGCCCCTACGGTTCAGGCCAATTCATCAAAGACCTCAATGAACACTTTACCGACGACGAGCGCGTGACCACGTCTGAAATCCGCGATCGCGACGGCATCGTTGAATCGATTCGCACTTTCCTTGGCAAAGGTCGCTAACCCATGGCATCCAAACTGACCACCACCTTCCCAAGTGAGCTGCGCGATGAACAACGGCGCATCGAACGTTTTGCCAAAGACTACGGGCTAGATTTCTTTCCTGTGCTTTTTGAAGTGCTTGGCTACGACCAGATGAACGAAATCGCCGCTTATGGCGGTTTCCCAACGCGCTATCCCCATTGGCGTTTTGGCATGGAATACGAGCGCCTCTCAAAAAGCTACGAGTATGGTTTATCCAAGATTTACGAGATGGTCATCAACAACAACCCATCAGTCGCTTATTTGCTAGACGGCAACGCGATGGTTGATCAGAAACTGGTGATGGCGCACGTGTATGCGCACGTCGATTTCTTTAAAAACAACTTCACCTTTGGAAAAACCGATCAAGGGCGCCACGCCGAATCAGGTGAACCAATCCGTAAGTGGATCGACACCATGGCCAACCATGGCGCGATCATTCGTAAGTGGTCCAACCGCATTGGTCCCGAAAAACTAGAGGAGTTCATCGATCTTTGTTTGACGCTCGAAAACCTTATCGACCCACAGGCCGAAGTGTACGTGCAAAGTGTGCGCGAGCGCGCGGAAAGTGACGAAGAAGAGGATTCTTCAACCAAAGAACTCTCAAAGCTACGTGTCGATCGCGACTATATGGAGTCGTTCATCAACACCGAAGAGTTCATGGCCGAGCAACAACGTAAACAAACTGAGGAAGACAACAAGGCCAAAGGTTTTCCCGAAAAACCAGTGCGCGACATTTTATGGTTTTTGATCGAACACGCTCCCCTTGAACGCTGGGAACGCGACGTATTGGTGGTTCTAAGACGCGAGGCCTATTATTTTTGGCCACAGATGCAGACCAAGATCATGAACGAAGGTTGGGCCACCTATTGGCACTCGAAGATCATGACCGAAAAGGCAGCCGATGCGTCAGAAATTGTCGACTACGCCGATCGCTGCGCCGGTGTGCTCGCGTCGTCAGGCGGTCAGCTAAACCCATACAAACTGGGCGTTGAGCTGTATCGTCACATCGAAGAGCGCTGGGACAAAGGACAGTTCGGCCCTGCATGGGACGCGTGTGATGACATGGCCGAGCGGCAAAACTGGAATTTGCGCAGCGGTCTGGGCCGTAAGAAAATTTTTGAAGTGCGCTCGTTTTATAACGACGTGACGTTTATTGATGAGTATTTAACGCCGGATTTCGTAGCGCAGAACAAACTATTTGGCTTTGGTTATAACCCGCGCAACAATCGCTACGAAATTGAAACGCGCACTTTCGACGAAGTTAAACGTCGCTTGCTCGATCAGCTCACCAATGCGGGCCACCCGGTGGTGTTCGTTGACGATGCGAATTACGAAAACCGCGCCGAGCTATTGCTTAGGCACAACCACCAGGGCGTTGATCTTCGCGTCGACTACGCCAAAGAGGTGCTACGTGCGTTGTTTCGCGTATGGAAGCGCCCTGTGCAACTGCATTCGATCGTCGAGGGTAAAGCCACGCTGCTGCGTTACGACGGCGAAGATTACAACTCGTCGGTGCTCTAAAGCGTATCGCAATTCTTGAAGCGAAAGGTGACCGCGCCGCCGCTCGGCCCAATCAAGTCGCGCAGCGCGCCGCTGCTAAGTGATGAGGTCATGCCCATACATTTAAAAGAGCCATTGATCGAGGTACCATCAACGTTGATTTCGTTAAAAACACACGTCAGGCTGTTATCGGTGCCGCAAGTTCCAGTGAACTCGATTTGGTCATCGTCAAATGCACGTACCGTGCACCCGCTGTTGGCAACTGTCGCGCTCCCTTTGGTAATCACCGCGTTGCGCAACTCGATTCCATAATCTGCGCCATGAATCGCCGAAAAATAAACAGAGGTTTCGTTGCCGCGGTCTTCAATACGGCACCCAAGGCTAAAACCGTTGGTTCCGTCGTCGCCAGCAAACTGCCGCACACCGTTGGTACAAACACTAACGTTATTGTCCTTCGAACACGACAGCTTCCACGCACCGTCACCCGACACTGGATCGCTGCCGCACGCAACGCCAAAGACCACGACCGCTGTCAAAAATGGGAGTTTTGCTGTCACTGTAAGGACCTCACCTTAAGCATAGCGGACTATACCCCTACTCGGCAAGGACATGCGTGCCCAACCGGCGCGAAGACACAACCCTTAAAAACGTCGCAGATCCCAGGTAAATCGCGCAATAGAATCGTAAAACCAAGTCGTAAATCGCACAGCTTGCGAGCAAGGCATGTCAGAAGCTTCGGAACCAAACGAGCGAAAGATGATTCTGTCGTTGATGATCGTAATGGACGACGTCGTGCTTGGATGCAGCGAATCGCGAAAATCACCTGTTTTCAAGATGAAATACGTAAACCCTTCAGTGCTGTAGTTCGCCACATCAAGAGAGTCGGCGGGTAACTGAAAACCAAACGAACGGCTCGTAGTACGAAAAAGTGTTTCCAGATAACCAAAGGCTTTTGTAGGCACCACATACTTTAGTGTGGTTTCGTGATAACCGGCGTGGCTACAACCACTACCTGGTCCAGTGGTAGGTGTTTTCTCATCGACCACAGGCGGGCAGGTCGCAATCTGCGCCGAGCTAGAAAAATCAACCGGTTCGTCGGTACCGCACGCGCAAACGCCCGTCAATACCAGAACGACAAAAGCCAACAACCTGAGCCTAAACACCCTGAAAATCTAGCATCAACCAAGATAGCGTCAAGTGCGACGCCCATCCTCAAGTAGTGTAAAGCGCGTTGATGCGGATGTATTCTTCGGTTAAATCGCAACCCCAGGCGGTTGCTTGAGCTGGCCCCACTTTCAAATCGACCTCAATGCGAACGCGTTCTGCACTCAGCACAGCACGCAAAGGCTCCAGCACCCCGCCGCCGACAGGCTTAGCATCGTAAACAACAATATCACCAAACCTTACACTCAAGCGCTCAGCGACCACATCCGGGTCTTGCGTTTTGCCTAACGCCATCATCACGCGGCCCCAGTTCGGATCAGCACCATGCACCGCGGTTTTTACAAGCGGCGAGTTGACGATCGATTTAGCGAGCTTGCGCGCCTGTTCATCGGAGCGAGCACCCTTGACGCACACCTCGATTAGCTTCGAAGCGCCTTCGGCATCCAAAAGTAAATCTTGCCCAAGCTGAACAGCCATTGTCGTCAGCGCTTGCTCGAACGCTTTTGCATCGACCGCACCTGCCGCGCCGCTCGCAAAAATCGCTGCCGTGTCGCTGGTACTGGTGTCGGTGTCAACGCTAATCATGTTCAACGATGCGCCAATCGCCCGCTTAAACATGGCACTGAGAATATCGCCCGTGATTTGGGCATCGGTAAAGAAGTAACAAAGCAGGGTCGCCATGTTGGGCTCGATCATGCCGGCCCCTTTGATCATACCGGTCAGCACCGCATTGCCAACGCGCACACTGCGCACCTTGGCATTGCGATCGGTGGTCAGCATCGCGTGCGCCACTCCATCAAAACTTTGCTCGCTGACTTTGTTCTCAACACCTTCGAGCGCCGCGCGCACTTTGTCCATCGGCATGGGTCGACCGATCACGCCGGTTGATGATGGCAACACAAGTGTCTTATCGATGCCGAAGGCCTTGGCCACGCGATCGCAAATCTCGTGCACGTCACGCAGCCCCTGTTCGCCGTTGGCCACGTTGGCGTTGCCGCTGGTTACCACCAAAGCTTGCAGCGTGCCGCTCTGAATATGGTTGCGCCCCACCGTGACACAAGGGCCACAAAACGTGTTTTGCGTAAAAAGCGCCGCCGCCTGGCATGGTCGATCGGCGATCACCAGCCCAAAATCGGCTTTGTCTGCTTTGATACCAGCATGCGTTGCGTAAGAGCGAAAGCCCTTGGGTGTAAGACTGTGATGTTCGGTCGACATAAGATGTTAACTGTTTGTTTTTTCGTTTGAAACTGGTGTATAGAGAATTGCACTAACAAGGTGCATTGCAAGCACCTTACGAAGAAAAACCCAGACTCGTTCAAACAATTGTTCGCCACATGGGCTGGGCAGCACCACAAGCATAATTAGAAGGGGGAAGTAGTATGGACAAACAAAACCGTGAACGCCTCGCGAAACTGTTTTCGCTTTTGAGCGTAACGCTGACCATGTTGTTAGCCGCAAGCACTTTTGCGCAAGAAAGCGACGAAAGTGTCGATGGCGACGATGTTGCCGAGCAATCGGGCAAAGAAGACGCCATCGCAGGCGCTGGCGAAGCGACCGAAGCTGCGCCCACGTCGACTGAGTCGACCCCAGGCGTTGAGTCATCCACCGGCACCGAAACACCTGCTGTGCCAGGTGGCTATTGGGGCGCATTTGCCAGCACCTATGATCGACCGGGCGCCGGACGCGGCACCGAAGGTGGCACAGGCAGCCAAATCTTCGTGTTTCGCACCTTCGATCCGGGCATCTTGATCGGTCTTGGCGTCAACTTCGCCTACTACGGCGACGGCACACCCCAATCACAAGCTGCACGTGGTGCAACGCTTGCAGCAGGTGGTCCAGACCCCGGTGTTGACAAAGTAGCAGCGGGTATCGCGCTACATGGTGAGTATTGGGTTTATAACAAAAACCGCATGATGATCGGCCCCGAGCTGACCTATCAAAACCAGATGGCGCCTTCAAACGTGTCGTTCAAAAATCACGTTTTCTCGCCTGGTTTAGCGTTTTGGGTTGTGCCCTTTGATGTGCCGCTTGCGCTCGGTGCTGCATGGGATATCGACATCACCAAATATGATGGTGAAAAGATTGCCATGCGTTCATCGACACCTGCGTTGCGCATTGCTTTTGGTGTCTTCAAGTAGTTGTTTCGTTGACGTCGAAACCGGGAAGACACGCAAGTGTCTTCCCTTTTTTATTTAAGCACGCCTTGCTCCATCAACGCTTTGTCGACCGCTTCGGCCCACCCGCGATTGGCTTGCGGGCTCGCTGGACTTGGATGCGGAATCGAACTGACGGGCACGCTGAGTGAACCAAGCGCGATCTTCGCGCGCTGCTCGGCAAAACGTCCCACACCGATCGCGCGTGTGAGCGGAAAGTACTTAGCCACCTCAAGCAGCGCGGCGTCGCAAAGCCTGAGCAACGGTTCGCGTTCACTCGCCGGAAGTTTGTCGGGCGTCACGTTGCGCCCGCCTTCGTCCATAAACGCAAGCGGACAATAGTTATACACAAAGAAGTGTTCGAAAAAACGCTCTGGCGTACCGAAGCGCGCCGCGGCCCATCCCCACAGGCGCTGCCCGCTCACCTCGCGGCGCGGCGTATTAAATCCTTGCACAGGCCGTTTTGGATGCTCGTGGGCGGGTTTGTCGACCTTCGCTTGAATGCCGATCCAATCGCGCACGCTAGGCATATCACCAAATGGGATTCCCGTTTGTGCCATCCCAAAGGGCCCCGGATTCATTCCCAGCAGAAGCATGCGCGGGCTCTTGGCTGCAAAACGCGTCACATAGGTTTGGTACGCCTCGCGCGCGTACGCTAGCGGGTTATAAACATGGCTCACCGGTTCTGAAAAATGAAGTTCTTTCAAGGACTTAGTAAGCTCATCGGCGATGTTCAACAAACGGTGCATGAGGCCACTTTAGCAGTTTGAGTCAGCCTCGAGCAGCACAAAATTGAATCACACGTTGAACAAATACATGTATCAGCTATACCTACACTGCTTCGTAAGAAGCGCTTAACAAAACGAAGATCTTAATCCTGAGCTCAGATCGTTATCGGGATGAGCATCTTCCTTAACTAAAGGGAGTCAACGTATGAAACTTAGTCAATACCTAGTAACCTGCCTATTAATCGTTGGATGCAGTGCCGGCCAAGACCTGTCGTCACAAGGTGCCAGCCAAGACATCGATAAAACCCAATACTCAGTGCTCGATTTTGCGGTCGACACCTGCGGCAACAACCAGACACTCTTTACACACAACAGCATCTTTAAATTTGCCGGTCGCACAAACAAACCATTAAAGGTTGAGTTCCTAACGCACGACAGCAGGTCGAGTTCAACCGACTCATTACTCGTGGAAGTCAACACGCAAGCCAGCGCTGGCAGCACAATCCAGTATGACGTTGCAGGCGTCGAGTCGTTGTACGCAAGCGACAATGCTGAAGAATATCACCGCATTCGTGTGTATTATCCCAAAGTGCTCACCTACAAAGAAAGCACCTCCGCGGTCGACGGCTCAGCTTATTGGATAGGCTGCAAACAAGACACCGACGAGGCCGTTGTTGACACCAATGCCATCGACACGTGGAACCTCGCCAACGCTGCAAGCCCCGCTCACTTCACTGGCTTTACACGTCTGCTACCCCTACTTGCTGACGCAACATGCACAGACCAGCAACAAGAGCATGCTCACTTAACCTTCCAAGCTAAGGGTAAAAACTCGGGAAGCGAAGACAACACGATTGCAATCATCGACAACAAATGGAATGTCGTTGGCTATCAGGTCATCTATGATGGTGCGAGCGACACCAACAAACCCGAAGTTGTCAGAACGGACGACAAAGAGACTGGCACCGGAACAGTGGTGACACAAGCAACCTCGGGCCGCGCCGAAGACCTTGTTTCCATCAGCCTAAAACTCAACGGCTTCAACAAACAAGCCTTTGATGAGCTTCTCGGCGCGTCAACAACCGTGAAGGAAGCTTTCTGCGTCCCCGGCATTACAGTCATCAAGTAGTGTTCTTGTCGGTGCCTCAAAAGGCGCTGCCTTGAAAACGAAAAGGGTTCTGCTGATTGAAGCAGAACCCTTTTTTTTGATAATGTTAGCCAACCAACAAACGCTTCAAAATTTGTGCCGTAAAACGCGCTCGCAAATAAAACCCCAGTGGCAGTGTTTCTGCCCACTCGCCTTCGGCATCAAAAACTTTGGTGCGCGTGCGACCCGTCGCGGCCTTGGGTCTAAGTTGCAGCACTTCACCTTCGTGCGCGGTGATCTCAGCGGCGCGCCCTAAACCCAGTCGCCCCGCGAAATATTCCCAATCGTCGCGTAACAACGCCTCCTCGTCAACGCTTGGCTTCCACAACATCGGGGTGCCCACACGGCGTTCGGCAGGCGCAATGCTGCGCTCGGCGTGCACCGGAACCCAAAGCACGCACGATAGTTTCGCCCGCAAACGCGAGTGCGCCCACGTGCTCGCATCGATCGTGGCATGCGACACGCTGCACACAAAGGTGCTCTCAAGTGGCTGACCATTGGCGCGCACTGGGATGCTCTTAATTTCAACGCCCAATGCAGGCAAATCGGCGGTGGGCGCAGATCCCGCCTGCGCGCCGAGCACACGCTCGATCAGCGCGCCCACCCAGCCCTTGGCGCGCCGCAAGTCCGCTGGCGCCTCAGCGCCTTCAGACGCAGCAAGCTCACCGAGCGTCAGCCCACGCATCGCGCGGGCGCGCTCGAGCAGTTCGTCAATCGTTGCCGGCTCTGCAATCACAGCGCGGCGCAACATCGACCTACTCGATGGTGGTATACGGAATCAACGCCAAGTTACGCGCGCGTTTGATTTCGCGGGTCAACTGACGCTGTTGTTTCGCATTCAGACCGCTAACGCGACGTGGCACAATTTTGCCGCGCTCGCTGATAAAAAGCTTAAGCTTTTGTGGGTCTTTATAGTCGAAACGAAAATCGGGAGACTCAGCGAATGAGGGCAAGCGCTTACGCATGCTGCGTTTACGAATGCCAAGCGCGTCGATATTACTAGGCGCGAGGTCATCGCGATCAAAATCATCATCGTTCATGTGGTCGTTCATACTCTTTACTCTTGTTCGACAGAGGGCCTAATATGGCAGAAAACCGCACCTTTTCAAGTCCCATTGCAAATTTGGGCAATTGGGGGCCTTTTTTAGCGATCCAGGGCCTGCGCAAGGTCGTCAAGTAAGTCGTCAACGGCTTCCAGGCCCACCGAAATGCGCACCAAACCATCGGCGATGCCTGCAGCCTTTCTTTGCTCAGGCGGCAGCGACGCATGGGTCATCAGCGCCGGCACCTCGATCAGCGACTCAACACCACCCAGGCTTTCAGCGCAAGCAAACCATTTTAATGACTCAAGCATCTTCTTAGCCGCCGGCACGCCGCCCTTAACCTCAAGCGAGATCATGCCACCAAACCCTTTCATTTGTTTGGCCGCAAGCGCGTGATGCGGATGTGAACTCAACCCCGGGTAAATCACACGCTCAACCTTGGCGTGTTTCGATAAAACATCGGCAATGGTTTGTGCGTTTTTGCAATGCTGCGCAATGCGCACCGGAAGCGTTTTCACCGCGCGTAAAATCATGAAACAATCAAAGGGCGAGGGGATCGCGCCGATCGCATTTTGTAAAAAACGAATGCGCGTCATGGTCTCGCTTTTTTTGCCCATTACCACGCCGCTCACTACATCGCTGTGGCCGTTGATATACTTAGTCGATGAATGCACCACCAAATCGGCACCGAGCGCAAGTGGTTGCTGCAAAACGGGCGTCGCAAAGGTGTTGTCGACCACCACCTGCGCACCTTGTTTGTGAGCGATATCGACCATCGCTGCAATATCGATGATCTTCAGCATCGGGTTGGTGGGCGTTTCGATCCACACGATTTTCGTGTTCGGCGTCATCGCAGCGCGCGCTTTATCGACATTGCTCAGGTCGACAAAAGTGGTCTTGATGCCCATCGGCTCAAACACGTGACGCAAAATGCGCACCGTGCCGCCATAAAGATCGTCGCTCGCGACAACATGATCACCGGGTTTGAGCGTATGCAGCAGCGTCGTGGTCGCCGCACACCCCGACGAAAATGCGATCGCCTCTTCCGCGCCCTCAAGCGCCGCCAAACAATGTTCAAGCGTTTGCCGCGTGGGGTTGTTGGTGCGCGCATACTCAAACCCTTTAGGCTGCCCGGGGCTGGGTTGCGCGAATGTGCTCGAGAGATGAATCGGCGTCATCACCGCCCCCGTTAACGGGTCGGGCGCCTGACCGGCATGAATGGCTAAGGTTTCAAAGCGTGCGTTCTTGTCGTGCATGCTTTGAAATAGCGCAGTTCGGCAGCGCAATCAACTCGACAAAATAAGCTGCTCAAGCATCTCGGTTTCGTTTACATTTTGCGCTTGAGCAAGCAAGCGAAGCTTATCAATAGCCTCGGGAAGCAGACGAAACGTTTTGTTGCGCTTGATTTGACCAACGGGTTTAGCGCGTCTGTCTTTGGGTTGTCGCTCTGCCCAGCGCCGCATCGCATGATAGGCGATGCCGCAATAGTCAGGGCCCCTATCTGCGCCACGCCTAATGAGCTCAATGATGTCTTGAAGCTCTTCAGGTAAAGCATGCGTTCCAACAAACGCGCGCGGAAAATGCAGATACGCAGCAGCAAACACTTCGAGCACGCGTGGCTCAACGTGCTCAGCCACCCACAATACATCTTTGATGTTGAGCTTGGCATTGGGCCGCGGCTTGAACTGTGGCGCAATCAAAAATCCTTTCGCCACCATAAAACCAATTACATCATCCGTATGATGCAATGCTTTATATCTTAAATACATCGATAGAGATTAGCGTCTTTCGATCAATAGTGCAAATGCACTATTTATACATTGTTATTATTATAGTATATGTGGCAGCGAACCATCGGAGCACGACCATATAAACCGCCAAGAATGACAATATATTAACAACTTCGCCACTGCGTCGTTCAGACAACACATGGAACGCATCTACACAACCGTAATTTTCGGAAATGGCCTAGGCCGCGCAATCGACAACGATCGATTTCAACTGGAGACTGGCATCAGAAACGCTTGGAATGATCTGGAAAATGGTTTTTGGAATCAAACTCAAAAAAATCTTGTCCTCCGGTGTACCGGCGGTGAAGATCCTCCTCAAAGTGAAGAGCAGCTAGAAAAGCTTCACATCATTAGCAACGCTTGCGAACAGATCCATCAGTTTGAAGGCAACCAAAGCGTGTGGTTGAAAGACGACGGAAAGCAATTTGTTGGCGCAGTAAGGCATTTTATTGGCAAAACTGCTGCAAGCTTCCACTACAGTCTAGACGAGCTAGCCGATACATATTCACGACACGAGAAGTTCTGGAAGAAGCTCACAGATCTCGCAAACGGAACCTGTCATATCGCAACCACAAACTACGATAACCTGCTCTATCAGCACTTTATCGATAGCAACGTATTCACTAACTACAAGTTGCGAGATGGCTTTCGTGGACAAAATCTAACATTTAGCGAGGAGAACCTAGTCATCTATACAAACAGGTTTGGACAAACTGGCTACTACCTACATCTGCACGGCTCTCCTCTATTCTACGACGATAACGGAACACCAAAGAAGTACCTACAAGGAGGTCTTCTAGATTCTTTCAAGACGCAAACACCGCAAAGAAGACACGTTGTCCTCACACACGCAAAAAGGAAGGCCGACGTCATATCCTCGTCTGCGCTCCTCTCGTCCTATTGGCAGCATCTATCTTTCGCACTACAACATTCGTCAAAGGTTGTCTTGTTTGGATGCGGGGGCCAAGATCAACACCTAAATCATTTTCTACAACACTGGTTAAGAACAAACGAAAGTACTGGGAAACTCTACGTCATTGAACGACAGGAATGCGGCGATCAACAACGAAGAGATCACTGGAAAAAAACCTTTACAAGCAACAACATCGTATGCGATGCAGACGTCGAACGTGCACTAGAATATCTCCCTCTACCCGACATTCTTAGCGTTGATTGGGTTTTTTAAGATGCCAGTTCTCGAAGCAACTCATCAAAAATGCACGCAACCGCAGCTTCTTCATATGCCCCAAGTCCCTCACAACGCTACTAAAAAAATAGCCTCTTCAGTTTTAGCAATTCTTTAAGTGGAGCATAGTGTTGTTCTTTACCAAATTCTACATATGACTGCACAACGCCTGCAACCATATCGACAAACTGCAAGTTCAGACAATTTGCACTGTCATATTCAACAATCTCAAGTTGCGTCCTAGCGTTTGCTTCAAACCACAACTGCGTCTGAAGATAGTCGTCAATACCCGCACCTGTATTCACGCGAATCGATCGAGGATCGGGCATTAAGATCACACGCTCATGCATCTTCATTTCATCAAGTAGAAGATACTTGGTCATGAAATTATAAAGTTTATTAGGGTCTCTGCGTATATGTTCCCCAACATTTGCCTTTTTAACGACAATGACATGCAATCCAATAGCTGGGTGCTTGCGAGCAAACGCCGCAGCCGCTTCGGCGAACTGGGAACGAGCCTGATCTGACATCGCTGCCCATTTCTTCTCTTTCGATGGCTCCCACTTACGATGTTTGTACAGCTGCCGCATCAAACGCTCTGGCAAATGGTCATCA
>JBGAKI010000117.1:0-4918 GCA_044224525.1 Polyangiales bacterium
TTCATTGCCATGGCACGGGCCTTTCGTGTGGTTCAGTCATAGCCCCAAGAGCGGGCAATCGCGACGAACTTTTCGTGCGTCATCTCCGATAGCGGCGTGCCGATCTTCGCGGGCGTTTCAGCCAAACCAACGGCAGACCTACATGCGGGGCAGTCGGCGTGACGGTCAGCCGCTCCGATTTCGTCCTCAAAGTAATACTGATCGCCATCCGGCAGCGCAGGACCGATGCCGCACCCGAAGCGCCGCTTGCTGTTGAGTTCTTCGTGATCGACGCGAATGTGGATCATAAGCGGGCCTTTCGTGTGGTTCAATCTTCAATGAGTTCGACGAAGACTTCGTCACACTCAGGGTCTTCGCATTCGTCGCTGCATTGGTGGCAAAGAGATACGTGAGCCTCGGATGAGTTTTCCGCTTTCAGCTTTGCCTCGTCTTCATTTTCCGCCTCGAACTCGCCAAGGTATTTGGACCCGACGATGCGTGCGCTTGCGCGATATTTTGCCATTAGTCTGGGCTTCCTTGTGCGGGTTCAGTTGGTGCTGAAATGCTTCATGGCGTCGCGAACGAACTGACCGCCTCTCGGCGTCGCTACCGCGCCAGTTCCAGACCCGACATGGTGCCGCTCGATCATGCCCGCGCGTTCCAGTTCTTCAGCGAGCGCACGCTGGTCAGCCTTTAGTTTCACTGGCACGCCGCTCGGCTTGTGGCCTGATGCGTGCCAGATTTCCAACATGAGATTAGCCGCCGCGCCAGACATGTAGACTGGTTTCTGCTTTGCCATTGCTCGGGCCTCCATTGGCGTTTCAGTGGCACTCAGGCCAGCCTAGAGCCTGAGCAGCACGATCATCTGCCGGGCGCTTCGGTTCTGCGCGATCTTGGTTCAACTGCCCCAGCTTGCGCAGGATGGCGTCAATGTCACCAAACAACTTGGCCATCTCGGCTGTAGTCGGCAATTCGGCTGCATTGTCAGCAGCTTCCTGCAAATCGCAGAGCATCTGCTCCATTTTGTCGATCTGAGCGACGCTAGCATAAAAGTGACCGCGCATGTTGTCCTCCATCTGATTTACGCCCCTTCTAGCATAGCTCTTGACCTTTCGCAATAGCTGTGCGAAACCTTTCGCATGGTTGCTAACGCGAAACCGCTGCTTCGTTGGTTCTGCCGCGCGTCGCGTCGGCATCCGTTGGACCCGCAACTGAAGATCGCGGCAGCGTATGGCACAGACAAGTACACGATTTTCGTGGATGGCAGGGATGGCGCAATCACCGAGTTCATCGCGATGTGCCGAAAAGGTGATACAGTCGGCGTCACGCGATTTGATCGTCTCGCCAACGAGCGGCAAGCGTGGAGTTCTGCGGTCGTTGGCATTCTCGGCAAAGGCGCTACGATACGCGAGCACGACTCCGGTGAGACAATCGGGCCGAACACAAAAGCCGCCGAAATCGCGGTGATTGCAATGCACGTCGCCGATGAGATAACGAACGAACTGCGCTCGCCAACAACGAGAGAGGCGAGACGGAAGCAGAAGCTATCAGCTAAAGCAAAGCGCGAGAACTTGTTGGAGGCGCGATTGCCAATCGAGCAAGCGCGGAAGATTTGGGCGCGGGACGGGCGGTGGACGGTTGACGAGTTGTTAGCCGATATGCCCGGCTGGTCAAAAGATATGGCGTATCGAGAATTGAAACCGCGCGGGCTCGCCAAGGGCCGTCCGCGCAAATCCAAACGGTAGGAGGGCTTGCGATGATGCCGCCAGAGAAGATGGCAGAGATCGGAGAAGCAATGGCAGCGGCCATCTATGCTAATCCAAACGATAACCTTTCAATTCACAGCGCGTTATGGGCGGCGAAGCTGGCGCGTATCACCGAACTTGAATCCGTGCTTGCGCGCATCAACGAAAAAGCAGTTCAATTGCGTGATGAGATTGGAACTGGCAGCGCCGTTGGCGAGCTTCGGGCGCGCATCCACAATCTTGTCGAGTTGACCAGAACGACCAACCAATAACGGAGTGTGACTTGGCGCTGGCGACGAACGATCAACTGCTCGCGGCAATGGTGGACATGATCCACAAGGAATATGTCGCGCCAAATTTCGCGGGCCTATTTCGCAGGCCGAAAGGCCCAATGCAGTTTGAGGCGGAAGTCGCGAAATTGAAGTCGCCTAGCGTGGCAGGCCGCAAGCTGATCGTGCATCAACGCTTGGAAGATGTCGGACTGTACCCAAACGGTGCGCCACGGCTGACGATCAGGTTTCCGTTGAAGCGTGAACCATACTGACACGAAGGGAGTGTGACTTGGCGATCAAAGTCAACGCAGAGCTAATCCCATACGGCATCGGTTTAGCTGGCCGTCATCACCTTGCGAATATCCACATCGCCTCGACGCTCGACGGCAGACACGTTTACACGATCACGTGCGGCGAACACACCATCGAAGGATATCTGCCGAAGACACGCTCGGGACATCAGAACATCTTGCACTTGATGCGCGCAGTTCTAAGCGATCGACAGATAGACGAGCTACCGCAAGACTATGCGCCAAGTCCGCGCACTGACAAGTCATGTGTCTGTGGAGCGGACATGCGGGCCGGCCTTTCGTTGGTTAAATTTCTCGCGGCAATCCGTGATGCTCCCGCAACGCCCTATGTCGGGGATCACGCAATCGCTTTTCCATGAACTTCACCAAGTCGGACAGGTGCCTCTCGGCGCAGGCAACGGCCTCGTCACGCGTGGCGAACGCAAGCCCGCGGATGGACAGCCGATGCACGCGGTCACAACCGCGCTGGTTCGGGTCGCGATCCAGTACCGGAACATAAGGCCATTCAGCGCGGCGACCGCTCTTGCGTGCCGTTGCCTTGTAGCCTGCATACGCCTTGCTGGCGGCTTCTGCGAACGCATCCATGTGTGGAGTTACTCCGAAGATGCCAAATCGAGGCACGGTTTCAATTCCTTGTAGGCCGCGATCATTGCAATAACGTCGCCGCTCTGCTGTGCAGCAAGCGCCATGTCGCGCTTCACGCGGACGACGTTTGCCATCATCGTGATGCCTTTGCCGCATCCAGGCATCAACGCTTCCATCTCTTTCGCTTGCGCTTCCTGCTGACCGATCCACTCGCTTACTTTCGCGATGGCTTCCGGCAGCGCTTCGCCTAGTGATTGACTCATTAGCGGGTCCTATTGTTGACTCTGTTGAAGGGCGATTTCTGCTACCCGGAACGTGTTGGCGTCCATCTCCATGCCGATGAACTTTCGACCTTCCATGACGCACGCTAAGCCGGTAGTCCCGCTGCCCATGCACGGGTCCAAAACTGTTTCTCCGGGATTCGTGTAGGTGCGGATAAGATACCGCATCAAAGCCAACGGTTTTTGTGTCGAGTGCTCGCCGCGCGTCTGCTTATCTGATGACATGCGCAATACCGTTCTCGGAAACCGCTCCGTGCTTCCGCCGCCAGCGGTCGCTTTATCAGCTACGCCGTAGTTGTTCCCTGAGTGCCTGGTGTAGAACGAATTAACGGGCTTGTGTCCTGTCGTCTTTTGCGGGTTGTAAGTCGGCGGCGAGCGGTAGAACACGCACACGTTTTCGTGTGCCTTCAGCGGCATTTTACTGGCGTTCAAGTGGCCAGTTGCGTTGCCCTTTTCCCATACCCAATCGTAGCGATAGTCAGCCACGTTTGACACAGCCAACAGCTTGTCGAAAGGCGGTGCAGCCGTGAAAACCATGGCTGCATTGCCCTTACTGACAGTGCGCAGCTTCGGCCACAACAGGCTCAAATCGATGCGACAGTCCCATGCGTTTCGCGTCGTGCCGTAAGGCAGATCAGCTAACACCATATCCACGCTACCGACTGGCAGCGCATCGAGCGCCTGCAGGCAATCGCCGTGGATTAGGTTGAGCACAGGCAGGTCTTTCTAGGTTAGTAGAGGAAGTGAGCTTCGGCGGGCGCGCGGCCCGGTTGGCAGTCAGCCGGGAAACGGAAGCGAGTGAGCCACGACGGGCCGAACGCGTTGCGCACCTGCTGCAATTCGCACGACGGTTCGTCACTCATCCAGTCGCCGCGTTCCCACCTACGGCGGAGCATCGATTTCCATGTGCGACCGTGAAGTGTCGCGAACTGTTGGAGCGCTAAAATTTGGCTTGTGGTCGGCGTCGTCATAGCGGGTCTTTCTCAGTTAGCTTTGATGCCTACCGCAAGCGCGGTGAAGTCGCGGCCAAGCCGCTTCATGCCTTCGGTGCGGCAATCGTCGCAAACGTAGAAGTACGTCGGCGCGATGCGCTTGTACTTCATCGCGCATTTGCAGCAATCGCACGTATCGGCTGGCATTTTCGCGTCTCCGTCGCTCAATACGGTGAATAAAGCACATGCGCGCTTGACAGTCAACAATAACTATCGCCATATGTGGACAACCTACCAGTTGTCAGAGAGTACGCATTGGCAGAATGAAAACCGAGACAGGCACATTGATAGGCTACGCGCGCGTGAGCACTCAGGACCAGAATCTAGCCATGCAGATCGCCGCGTTGAAAGACGCTGGCATCCCTGACCACCTGATTTTCACTGAGAAGGTTTCGGGCGCATCGACCAAGCGGCCCATGCGTGCTGCTGCCCGTCGTCAGTGCCGCCCCGGCGATACGTTCACCGTCTGGCGTCTCGACCGTGTAGGGCGCTCGCTTCTCGACGTGCTGCAATTCCTGCAAGCCCTGGAAGCGGACGGCATCAACTTCAAATCGCTGACCGACAGCATCGACACGAAAACGCCAGCGGGCAAGGCCATGATGCACATGCTTGCCGTGTTCGCGGAGTTTGAGCGGAACACCGGCATTGAGCGTATCCGAGCCGGGGTGAAGCAGGCCAAGGCGTCGGGGGTGAAGTTCGGCAAGCCGACGATATTCACGCCAGCGGTTCAGAAGGACGTGGCGAAGTGGCTAC
>JBGAKI010000029.1:0-34016 GCA_044224525.1 Polyangiales bacterium
ATGAATCCTGGTCGCCACGTCAAGTTAAGCAAGGTTAACCCTTCGCGGGTGATTCTTTCAGCAATGAAAGCGGTTGGCGTAGATAAACCTCTCGGAGAAGTCACACAGACCATTCCCGAGCTCTTCGTGTAGGCCACGAACGCTGCGTCGACAATCGGTATAAAGCATCGAGCGTGAGCTATCTTTTAGATACACATATTGATGGCTTGGCAGGTGCCCATATCGCCAGCGTCCTTGCAGTCGCCGCTCGCGCACTCCCAATAATCGGTGCACGCCTGCCCGTCGGCTTTCGGCGCACCACATGTACGGGTGTCAGCGTGACAACTAAGGCCCTCTTTACAAATATATGCTTCGCAATCGTCGCATTGGATGTCGCACGAGCTGCCTTCACCGCCATCGCCAGCGAGCGCCTTACAAACACCGTCCACGCAGCTCAACCGCAGATGGGCACTGCACACGCCTTTACTAGCGTTAACGTCACCCTTGGTCGCGCATTCTTCGCCTTCTTTGTTGCGCACGGGCACAACGATACAGCGCTTTTCATTGGCTTCGTTCGTCAGGCAGAAACTGCCCATTTCGCAAAGTTTACTCTCTGTGCAAAGCTCGCCCGTTTTGATCGGGGCTCGACAAAAGCTTCCGGTAAGTTCTTTTATGCACGCAAGGCCGAGCACGCATGGCGTTTCTTTTGCCGTCGAATCGGTGCCATAGACCATGCCGCACGCTTCGCCTTCTTTGACTGCGCTTTGCAAATAGACGTCATAACAGGTGCCAGCATCACCACCCATGGGTGCATAACACGTTGCACTGGTGGCATCATCAGACGCCTTGCAAATTCCCTCCGAGATTGATTGCGCAGAGCACGCCGCAGCTTTTGCAGACTGTGGTTTGCAGACCCCGCAACCGTCACTGGTCATCTTGTCGCAATACAACCCATCGACACATTCATCGCTGATAAGACAAGTTTTACCCTCTGTCAGTGTGCCAACGAAGGTATTACGACAAGCTGGTGTATTATTGGTTAAGCGATCGACAACGCCGTCGGTTGGCAAACACACTGTCGCTGCTTGCGACAGGCACTCAGACGCGTTCTGTTCACTGTATTTGATGCGTCCAGCGTTAACCGATGCTTCAATCGGTTTCCAGTCGCCGCCCGCTTCAAAGGCCCGCTTGATGACCTTGGTGCAGGTGTCGATCGAACCGCCGCCCACCACAACATAACCCTGTTGATCTTCGCCCGGGCATTGGCTGGCGTACCGACAAAAAGCGTTGGCAATTTGCGTCGAAAGATCGGTAAACACGACCCCTTTTTTGTCGTCGCCGCCGCAGTGGAGCAAACAGGTTGCCGCGATCAATAGGGTGCATCGATTAATGATTTGTGAAGACATGTCCCGAGCCTACCTTTCAGAAAGAAACGACGTCAAGCATATTGATAGCGGTCGATACCTGCCTAAATGCACATCAACGGTGGTTGACAGGTTTTCGCACCAAGCTCACCCGCGCAGTTGTCACTTTCGCACTCGGCATCCTGTGTGCACGCTTGCGCAGCGGGCTTGGCAGGTTGACACGTTTTCGTGTCCAAATGGCATCGTAGACCCACTTTGCAGAATAAGGCGCCAAAGGTGGGTAGGTCAGCAGCACAGGCGTTGCCCTGACTGCCATCGCCCGCAAGCTTGGCGCACTTGCCATCTACGCAGCTCAGGCGCAGGTGGGGGTTGCACACGCCCACGTCGTAGTTGGCTTGATCACCACTTGCGCATGCTTCACCTTCGTTGTCGCGCAGAGGTATCGCCGTGCAATAAGATGAGCCGTCGTTTGATTCACGACACCATGACCCAACCGCACACGTGGTGCCATCGACGCATTTTGCACCTTGAGAAAGGGCCTTTTGGCAGGTGCCGTCGGGCGCGCAATACAGACCAAGTGCACACGGTGTGTCTTTTACGGTGAAATCATCCGCATACACTACGCCGCAAGATGCTCCTTCGTTCGCTGCAGGTTGCAGATACGCATCGAAACAATAGCTTTTCGCATCGCCCGTTTTTTTGGCGACACATGTCGCGCCTTGCGCATCCGCCGCAGGCACACATGCATCGCTCGAGCTGGCCCTCGTATCACATGCTGAACCTTTCGTTCCACGCTTCGCGCACTTGCCACACGTGCCGCTATTGGCTCCTTGGCAATAAAGCCCAGGCACACATTCCTCGTCGACGTTGCAGCTTTGACCCTCGGCGATGGTGCCCACGAATGCACCATCACACGCATCGCGATCAAGGCTCATCGCGTCAACAATGTTGACCTCAGACTTACAAAAAGAAATCTTTTGTGCCAAGCACTGTGCTGCTTTTTGACCGTCATACTTCACTCGACCAGCGTTAACAGCGGCAAGTGTTTTCTTTAAATCAGGAGCGTCTTCAAGAAATCGCGTCAAAACTTGGGTACATTGATCGACATCTGTCGCGCCCAAAAGATAAAAGCCGTTGACGGCATCCGAGGGGCAGCTCGGAGCATTCGCGCAAGTTGTTTTAGCCGTTTGCGCAATCAGGTCCGAGGCAGCAACGGACTTATGCCCGCCATTATCGCCGCACGCCGGCGACAAGGCGCTGAGTAGGGCGGCCGTAACCACCATGAAGTTGTGCTTAGACATGATAGACGCTATCTCCATTTCCTATAAAAACAAGCCGGTTCCCTTCAGACACACAAGGGGCGCCTGCTGGCCGTGACCAAACGCACTTTTATCGGACCCCTCACCCATGGCCAACCCTAGACAGGCGAAGCGCCTGCGCTAATGTTCGAGCCATGAGTGAAGCGTCCACCCCGTCCACCCCGCTTGAGCAACGTATCTTAGATATCGGCCAAACCCTCAACGCGCGTATCAGCGCCTCTAAGCCAAGCCTTTTTGATGCACAAGCCTGGCAAGCCAAGCTGCTCGACTGGGCGATGCAAGACCCCTCGTTTAAGGTTGACTTGTTTCGTTTTGTCGACGTGCTGCCCTCGCTTCGATCCACCGACCAGGTGTCGCAGCATATTGAAGAGTATCTGCTCAAGCCCGGCCGCAAGTTGCCGCTGGCCGTCAGCGCGGCGCTTAAAGCGGCGACAGGTAGCTTAACTGCGGGTATGGCGGCTGCTGTTATTCGCAAAAACGTCACCAGCATGGCTGAGCGTTTCATCGTCGGCAGCGACATCCATACGGCGCTTACCTCGCTCGCGGATTTGCGCAAACAAGGCTACGCGGCCACCGTTGACATCCTTGGCGAAAAGGTGGTCAGCGAGTCTGAAGCCGCGTATTACACCAAAGCCTACGCCCAAGCGATCGATGTGCTCGCCGAGCATGCCATCAGCGCACCCAGCGATGCTTTGCTCGACAACAACCACCTGGGCGCCATCCCCAAAGCCAATGTGAGCATCAAACTTTCAGCGTTATACTCGCAGATCAAAGCGACCGATCTTGAAGGCAGCGTAGCCACTTTGGTCGAGCGGATACTGCCACTTTTGCTGCGCGCCAAAGAAAAGAATGTGTTCGTTAATTTTGACGTTGAACAATGGGACTTGCACGAAGTCGTCTATCGTGTGTTTGAAGCAGTCACCATGCATGACGAATTGCGTAGTTGGCCACATCTGGGCATCGTGGTGCAAGCTTATCTTAAAAGTGCGCGCGCCAATGTAGAGCGTTTGATGGTACTCTCAAAAAAGCGCGGCATGCCACTAACGGTGCGTTTGGTGAAGGGCGCATATTGGGACTATGAAACCGTGCTTAGCGAGCAACGCGGTTGGGATTGCCCGGTGTTTCAACATAAGGTGTCGACCGACGCCAACTATGAAGCCGTCAGTCGCCTTCTTTTAGAGAACCACGCGCTCATTTGGCCTGCTTTTGGCAGCCACAACATGCGCTCGCTCGCCAACGCCGTGGCGCTTGCTGAGCAGCTTAAGGTGCCAGAAAACCTGATCGAAGTGCAGATGCTTTACGGGATGGCCGAGCCCGAACGCGAGGCTGTCAAAAGCTTGGGCCAGCGTGTGCGCTTATATTGCCCGGTTGGTGAGTTGCTCCCCGGGATGGCCTATTTGGTGCGACGCTTACTCGAAAACACCGCCAACCAAAGCTTCTTGCGATTGACGCATCACGACGCGCAAGATTGGAAGGCGCTTTTTGCCGTACCGGCCTATCATCCCGATGACACGAACACAGCAACTCCGAGTGCGGTCCCAGCCGCTGAGTTTACAAGCGAGCCACTGCTCGATTACGCGATCGACGCGCACCGCCAGGGCATGCACAACGCCATTGACAAGCTTGAGCGCGCGTTGCCGCTCAAAGTGCCCGTGGTCATCAACGGTAAGCCCGTGTCAGGTCGGTTGTCGCACGCTCGCACGTCGCCGAATCGAACCTCGCAAACGGTAGCTGAAATTAGCTACGCCCAGGTTGATGATGTCGATCATGCGGTCTCGAGCGCCCTGGCAGCCTATCCGTCGTGGTCGACGCGCGAAACCTTGGAACGCGCGACGCTGCTCAACAAACTCGCGCAGGCGATAAAAAGCTCGCGCCACGAGCTCAGCGCGCTAATGGCTTATGAGGTGGGTAAACCCTGGAAAGAGGCCGATGCCGATGTGGCCGAAGCCATCGACTTTTGCAACTATTACGCTCAGCAGGCAATGATAGAACTCGCGCCGCGCAAACAGGGTGCGCTACCGGGTGAGCACAACACGCTTTATTACGAGGGACGCGGTGTGGCCGCCATCATTTCACCGTGGAACTTTCCCTTTGCGATCCTTTGCGGCATGAGTGCTGCGGCGCTGGCGGCCGGAAACACCGTTGTCATCAAACCCGCCGAACAGTCGAGCGCAATCGCTTACCGACTCTACCAGCTGATGATCGATGCCGGTTTCCCGAAAGAAGTGGTGCATTTTTTACCCGGGCAGGGTGAAGAGATTGGCGCACGACTGGTGTCGCATCCAAACGTGGCCATCATTGCGTTCACGGGAAGCAAACAAGTCGGGCTGAGCATTCTGCAAGAGTCCCAATCGGTGGTGCCCGGGCAAACCCAAGTAAAACACGTGGTTTGCGAGATGGGGGGCAAGAACGCGATTATCATCGACAGCGATGCTGATTTAGACGAGGCCGTTGACGGCGCCATCTACAGTGCATTCGGTTTCGCCGGTCAAAAATGTTCGGCATGCAGCCGCGTCTTGGTGGTGGGCGATGTCTACGAAAGTTTCGTTTCGCGTCTGGTGGCGGCGATGGCTAGCATGAGCGTGGGGAGCGCGCTGGATCCCAAAACCCTGGTGGGCCCAGTGGTCGATGGCGAGGCGCAAACACGCCTAAACAAGTGGATCGAGAATCCACCGCGCGACGCGCAAGTGCTTTTTTGCGGCGAGGCACCCGCTGGCGGCACATTTGTTGCGCCCACACTGTTTGAAGTCAGTGATCCCAATCACACGCTAATGCAACAAGAACTTTTTGGACCTGTAATCGCATTGATGCGTTGCAAAAGTTTTGACGACGCGCTTGGTGTTGCCAACAACACCGAGTTCGCTTTGACAGGCGGTGTGTTCTCTCGTTCGCCGAGTCATATCGACAAGGCGCGCAAGCACTTTAAGGTTGGCAACCTCTATATCAATCGCGCCACCACAGGCGCCTACGTGCATCGACAGCCTTTTGGCGGCTTCAAAATGAGCGGCGCTGGCACCAAAGCCGGGGGCCCGGGTTATCTACTACATTTTGTCGACATGCGCGTGGTCACAGAAAACACCATGCGCCGTGGTTTTATTCCCGACGAATAACACAGCAACATGCGTTACCGCGCCCCGGCGTACCACCGCCACGTTGCCTGCAAGCCCTCGGCCAATGGGGTTGCCGCCTGCCAACCCAACCTCTGTTTTGCAAGCGACGCATCGAGGGTGCTGTGCACGATTTCGCCCTCGCGCGCGGGTGCATGTTTGAGCACATGTTTTGTGGCGCTCATGCGCTCAAGCTCTGCGAAAAGTACATTGATCGACGTTGCAACGCCCGTTCCCAGATTATAACAGCCCGATGTTGCCTCGAGCGCCAGAACGTTTGCGTGCGCAATATCCTTCACAAACACAAAGTCGCGTGTTTGTTCGCCATCGCCATAGAGCGTCACCGGCTGTTGAGCGCTCATCTGTGCACAAAAGATCGCGACCACACCACCTTCGCCTTCGTCGTTTTGGCGCGGTCCATACACGTTGGCATATCGCAGTATCACCAGTTCAAAACCTGCAACGGCGCTTAACGAAGTCAGATAAAACTCGGCTGCGAGTTTTGACACACCGTAGGGTGAAAGAGGCAGGGTAGGTGCCGTTTCGGCGGTTGGGCGCTTCGCAGCCTCGCCATAAATCGCGCCGCCCGACGACGCGAAAATAATCCTCTTTACGCCGTGCTTCGCACCTTGCATGACCACGTTGAGCGTCCCAACCACATTGATCTGCGCATCATACGCCGGCCGGGTGATCGACGTCGGTACGTGCACATGGGCGGCATGATGGTTGATGACCTGCGGCTTAAACGCCGCGATGGCTTTTTCAAGCTGCTGCGTGTCGCAAATATCACCTTCAATCAGCGTGGCGCGTTCAGAAACAAACGCGCGTTGCCCTTTACAAAGGTTATCATACACACATACCTCGTGACCTGCCGCAAGGTAAGCGTCGATCACATGTGAGCCGATAAAACCAGCGCCCCCTGTGACAAATAGTCGCATCAATAATCGCGGATTAAGGATTCGCTAAACACAGTAATGACAAGCTACCGCTGTTTTCTTTGCCTTGCGTTGACATGGTTTGCCACGCGGCGGTATCGCTACCGTCGTAGTTAATCGTGACCTTACCACCCGCCGCGCCTTCAAATGTGATCTTACTGTCTTTTTTTGGACAATATGCGGCACACTTTTCGTAAGTGCTAATATCCGTGGTCCAGGTACGCGCGCCCAACGTGGTTTGCCACGTACCGCTGATTTGCGCGCAGCTGCTCGCCACATCCCACGAGGCTTTATAGCTTCCACTTCGGCTCACGCTGCGCCCGCTGAGTGTCATGCCGCTGGCCGTCGAGGTAGCGTCAATCGTCTTCTTGTTGTCGCCGTATTTGAAGGTACCGCTTGAATCGAAAGAAAGTGTGGCCGTGCCAGCTTGATAGTTCACCTCGACATTGGTGGCTTTGGCGGTGTAAGTGATGGCATCTTTGGTAACACCGGTGATCGTGACCACAACGCTGCCAGCGACGTAAATGCGCTGCCAGGCGCCAGTGCAGTTGCTGAAGGTATAGGTGATCTTGTTGCCTTGGGTGTCGGTCGTCAGGCATCCAGCCGGTTTGAAGAAATTGCCTGCATTGGCGCGCGCCGTTTCAACCAGCGCCTCAGGGCTAATGTTGTCGCTCAGCGTTTGGGTGCCTTCGGTGACTGGGATCAACAGTTCGCTCTCGCTAATCATTAAGTCCACCGCGTCATTGCTGTCTTCGCTATCGCTGGTGGTTGTGTTGTCGTCTTTGTTGCACGAAGCGATACAAACAGCGATCGCCAGCGTAACAACATAACCAACGATACGAGTGGTATTGAACAAATGTGCGATTGACATAGGGATTTCCTGCAATGTGAGTTGAGACATGGGTTAGGTTGAAAACAGACTATAAACCAAAAGTGACGAAAGACAAAAGGCGCAACGCTCTTTAAAGTGTTGCGCCTTGTCCATATCACCAGTGAACGTTAGTTGGCAATACACTCCAGTTGCACCGTACCATTGCGGGTTTTAGAAACGCTGCCCACGGTATAGGTGTTTTCCCATTGCGCCACATCACTGCCGTCATAGCTCAACACAAAATGATCGGTGCGGGCGGCTGACGTGACGGTGAAGTCGATGCTACCATCTTTCTTGGGGCACTTGTCAGCACACTTTGACAACCCTTTGATGGTGGTCATAAATGTGCGCCTTGCGACGGTCATCCAGCTACCATCAACGCTGGCGCATTTTTCATCACCTTCCCACACCACGGTGTGTGTGCCGCTACGTGTATAGGCTTGCCCGCGCGCGGTGGTGCCCGACGCCATCGAGGTGCCAGAATGTGTGCGCTTTGAGCCGTCGAGCGTAAGCGAAGCGGTCGAGTCAAAATTCAGCGTACCTTCACCTGCTTTACGTGTGATTTTGATGTTCTCAGCATGCACAGTGTAGTCAATCTTCTTAGCCGTGTCGTTGAAGGTGACTCCAGTGATGGTCACCACAACCACACCCGAACGGTAAACACGTTTCCAATGGCCTGTGCAATTGTTGAGTGTATAGGTAATCTTGTTGCCCACTGCTTCAGCCGTCACGCAGTCGGGGTCGGCATACCACTTGTCAACGTTGTCTCTCTTCGCGGCGTTGGCGACGATTTGTTCGGCCGTCGGGTTTTGGGTTGAGGCATCTGTGCCCTCAAATGCGGGCGCCGTCAGTTCATCTTGACTCAGGCTGTCGTCGGTTGCGTCGTTTTGTGCCTGCGCATCGAGCGTGTCTGCTGCAACGTCGTCACCCGCAGTGTTGTGATCTTCGTTGCATGCCGCGTAGACCATAAAAGGTAAAGCAAGTGCCACTACCACGTTGCGCTTAAGTTGTTTGTTCCAATGTGCCTGAATCAACATATTTTCCTCCTGTGCGGTTATTGATATGAGACGCGCATCACGAAGCAAAAGTTCCGTACGATGCACAAAAACGAAATTCAGTGCCATTGAAACTCACCCGCCGCATTTGGGCCAGTTTTAGGCCTATTTGGCTGCAGACGAAGCTATATATTGGGCAATGTATTGATAAGGCAGTGTCTGTTCGTCTAAGGATGCGCGTCGATAGCCCGCGCTCATAAACTCTTTATCGAGCACGTCGACGGGCACGCGATGTTTTTCAGGCGGGCCTTCGGGTATATTGCCCATCTTAAAGTCCACAATGACCACACGCGCACCCTGTGAGAGGTGGGCTTTCAGACGTGACAAATACTCTACGCGCTTTTGCAAGTGATGATAAGTGTTACAAATAAAGATCAAATCAACGCTTTCCAAGAGTCCCGGATCGCTTGCACTTGCGAGTGTTGCCTTCAGATTCGGTAGCTTTTCTCTTTTAGCGCGTTGGTTAACATACCGAACCATATTGGGTTGCGCATCGATCGCCAAGACGCGCCCGAGCGTGACGACCTTGGCCATGCGCACCGCAAAGTACCCGGTACCCGCACCAATATCTGCGACGACATCGTCTGGCTTCAGCGCAAGCCCCCGCACCACCGCGTCGGGCTTTTGCCATGTGTCGCGCCGCTTGCTTTCAAAAGCTTTGGCCCAGCGTTTTGCGTCGCTAAAGTTGTGCACCATGCCTTCGTGAGCCAAAGCGACGCCAACCAAGCCCATAAACAGGGTGGCACTAACCATGCCCGCACGGTGACCACCACCATAAGACGCGTTTTTTTGTGTGCTCATGTTTCCACAACTTAGCTTAAAATGGAACCATGAGAAGGTTGTCTCCAAAATTGTGTACTTATTTCGAAGAGTACGACGCCTTTCATCGCCATCCAGTCAATCGCCTTACCCACAGCATTGCAATTCCATTAATTGTGTTTCATTGCGTCGCGATGCTCAACTGGGTGCCTGTGTTTGTGTTGCCCGGCGTCAAACTGACTTTGGCTCATCTAGGTTTTGTGTTTGTGATCGGTTGGTACGCGACCCTTGACTGGCGTTTGTCGCTCATCATGGCGCTGCTCTACGCTGCTTGCTTTGCAATGGCGGTGCTCACGCCGATGTGGCTTGTGGTGAGCATTGCCGTCCTTGGCTGGACCATTCAGCTGGCAGGTCACGTGGTTTGGGAGAAACGCCAGCCGGCATTTTTTACGAACCTATTGCAAGCGCTGATCGGCCCCCTTTATTTTGTGGCGCGCCTTGTCGGCATTTGGCCACAACGATTCTGAAGGGCGCTCGTTATTTTAGAACGCCTCCGTCTACATCGCTTTACAAGGCAAGCGCCAACGGCCCAGCATTTGCACAATGGGTAACCCGATGGTATCAAGCATTATAAATGATCGTAAGATACCTTATTTTAGCCGCGTTTATCACGCTTGGCGTGGCGGCAATAGGTTGCCATGAATCTGCGTCCACTCGGGGCCAGAGCGTGTCGTTTTGGTTGGCAGGGCCGAAATGCGACCTCATTCCCGAACTTAGCGCAGAAAAACTTGAAAACCTCGCGACCAGTTGCCTAGAAAAGAAACAAATATTTTTTGATTCTAATAACGGAACCGCATCGCGAACCCTTTGTCGCAACGCCGTTGAGGGAACGCTCGATGCGCTGGAAAATATTGATGGAGCAACCTCTGTTCGTCGTAACGATTCTCGAACAATAACGTTTCAACATGATGTTTCTAGCGAAAAGAGAGTGTATGTCGCCTCGGTTGAATACGATGCCGCGTCACAACAAGTAACAGCGTTTACGCTCTATCTAATGAACCCACACGACAAGCCTGATCCATATCAGTGGTATTTATCGAGGACCGGTGGTCTATTTCGCATCAACAAAACATACGTGCCTGCAACCTGGAGCGTCGGGATTGATGAAATGAAAACCACGGATATTGAAAGACAGTGTCGTGACCTGGCTCCGGGTTCATTAGGTTGGGTGCTCGCAAACTTGGAATCGCGATCATTGATGTGCCCCAAAGGCGAACGTCCTTCCTAAGACTCATGTGGATCAACCATCGCTCTTTTGTTGCGACCTTTTGGTTAATATCACCGACGTTGGCAACATAACATGGCTTTTAGGTGTCCAGCCGCATTAGGGTTTCGCCGTCGCGCTGGCGCAACCTCCTAATCCAATCTCGTTGTCATCGTATACAGCTTCGACCGTAAGTGTGTTCCACTGGCTCATGACGTCACGAAGCGCTGATTCGGCGGCTTGTTGTTTCTCGCCAAGCATGGTCATGGGGCAATACGCAAGGCCCGCCTGTTCATTATTGATTTGTAACTCAACCCGTCCTGGGCCGTCGCATCCCAGCATCATCGACCCTGGTTGCCCAAGTACATCGCCAGGTTTGACGATATCGCCAAACTTTACAGTTACGTTTATCACATGGTCGTAACCCACTGCCCAAGTGGCAGGTCCAGAGTCACTCCCAGTGGGAGCAATCAATATTTCCGAGTCACAAGTGTCGCTTTGCTCTTTCACACCTACAACTTTGCCCGATACGCCGCTTACCACGTCGACATCGCGCTTAAGCATTTGCAGTAGTAATGAAGCTTCAACAATGCCTCCGTGCCCCTCTGGTATAGAACCAAACGGTACTATCGGGCCTTCATACTTAATCTTGTTGTCAACATTGGGGTTAAGATCAAACGCAATTGCCAAATCGACAGGCAACTGCGTAATGCTTGGTGCGGGTGACGACGTCGCGGCATCAGCTTTTTGCGATGGATTCGAGCTATCGTCTCCACAACCCACTAACAATCCAAATCCTATACCTGCAAAACAAATGATTCGCTTCATCCGTGAACTCTAATACAAGCGTCGGATTTAATAAATATTATGAAAGGTGTGGCGACTTGTTTCCCTGCTCCTAAAAACGCACTTCCAAAGCGTATGGCCAGCCGAGCGCAGCCCCTTGTTGCTACTGGTTTTCTAATTTCTCCACGTGCACTTTTAGCTTGGTTGCGTGTTGCAGATCTCGTCGAGCTTTTCATAAGGCCAAAAATAGAATGGGTATAAACTCTCGGTGTTGATCGCATCCAGTTGCGCTGGAGTGGGGCTTGCCGCTGACCATTTTGGTAGCTGTTGCAGATGCCGATTTAAGCGCTTTTTCCCCCCGACTTCGACAACTTAGGTGAGGGTTCAGGGCGGGCACTACTTTCCTAAATTGAGGGCGTATCTAATGCGCTATCAATGAAAGTGGGTATACTGTACCGTTTCTGAGGAGACTCGATGAACCGAGGCGTGGTTTGCACTTTAATAGCGGGGGGTGTGCTCTTGATGACGGCGTGCGCGTCGTTAAACCATTCAGGACAGAGCAGCGCGGCGCAAGAACAAACGGACGCTGTTAATATTCACGACGTGTCGATTCTGTTTCCGCTAGACGCGGCGAGCTACACCCAGCTGCTGAACATCGATGCGTTCATTTCGCGCAGCGACTACGAGCGCTTCACGGCGAGTCTTAACTCGCACGCGCCAGGATATTCGCTTCTGCGTTTGGTGAGTGTGCGTTTAGACGACTGCTTCAAAGTTCAAACCGACTCGGCGTGTGCACCACAAATGCGCCTCGTTTTTCAACCGATTGTCAAAATAACCAATGGCGTCGGCCAGCCCGATACGTTGTTCAGTGATGATGGCGCGCTGCATCTTTTCTACGATCTGAAAGATATCGAACAGCTAGTCAACGTCGTCGAAACCATTATCGATGCGAGAGTGGAAAACTGCAGCGACGCAAGTTGTGTTGAAAACTTGGATAGGCTAGGCATTCATCCCGCGCTTACAACGCAAGGCATCCACGGCTCTTTTGGTCAAGCATTGACAGGCATCATTCGCCAGACCGTCGCTCGTCGCGATGTCGTCTTATCACGCATGGCGATGATGGAAGTTATGCCGTCGATACCAGGCCTGAGCCCAGGATGTGAAGCAGGTGTGTTTACCAGGAGCAACGGCGCTCTTCTTTGGCTATTTGCGGCTTTCGATCGCAAAGACGAGCAGACCTTTGCCCCGGCAAAAATTGGCGGCATGAATAGCGACAACGTTGGCTGTCAGCCCTCGCCGGCCTCTGATGGCACGCAGCTGCTCGTCGCAAGTCTCGATGTTCAGCACGATTTAATGGGCGTTGGAGGATCCTCCTTTCCGCTTCCGAAGGGCAAAGACACCTTGATGGGAAAAGTATTGCCCTTTCAACCCAACGTTGATGCTTCGACGATTGGGTCTATGATCGAACGAATTGATGATCCAGTGGTGCACTCGGCAGCGACGGTTGATTGCGCAAGTTGTCATATCACAGGGGCATTTTCGCATCGGATCGGACTATCGAACGAAACGCTGGTGAGCGCGACGCGAGACAATAACAATCCTGGACGTTTAGGTAGCCTGCGCGCTTTTGGCTATCGGGCTGGGCTATTGCTGGGCACAACCGAGTCCAACGATCAAATCGCTGCGGTTTCAATCAGTCAGCGCACGCTCAACGAAAGTAGGCGCGTAGTGAGTAGCCTTCAAGGCTTGCTTCATCGTCGGCTGTGAATCATCGACACTAAGACTCGCAGTTCGCGTGTGCAGCCTATTTTTTATGGCAAGGCGTCCTAAAAGCGTCTTGCGGAAACTCTTCTCGTTGGCGAAATTCCTTTGCCCAAGCGGGCTTGGCATCGACGCTTTGATCATAAATGGCAATGCCACTGATTGAACGATCAGCGATAATAAACACTTCGTCGGTCCACCGAGCAGGTGTAACCAACAAGGGGTTGCCCACGTAGGGCTGAAACGCGCCAGAATCTTGATAGAGTTGACAAGCGAGCACGCCAGGCTCGAGGTTGTTCATAATCCGGTTGTAAGCCTCGCCGCCATAGGGATAGTTGCCCCACTGTATCGCCATGCCCGAGCGTTGCAAGGTTAAGAACCGTGCGTTGTATGCAAAATAATGCTCGGGAATGCCTTCATCGAGTGTGGTAGGAGTTGTCGCAGGTGTTGCATAGGTCGGATCACCAAGTTGGTACCACGACGGCACATTGCCAAGCCAGTCAATCACCTGCACGATGGTTCGGGTGTCACCGGTATAACCTATAAAATTATTCTTGAGTGCTTCGACCGCAAGACCTTCCTCAATGCCGTTAGCGGTCGCCATGCCAAACTCGCCAACATATATCGCCGACAAGAGATTACGCAGGGTAGGCACGTGGCCCTTCATTCGCTTGAACGAATAGTAATAACGATAATAAACCTGTGCGGCGCAATCAAGGCGCCCAGCTTCTTTGCCTTCAACGCAAATGAGTCCCGCGGCAGGCGGTGAGGGCGCCGGAAGCTCACTCAAAGCGACAAGCTGAGCATCATCGTTGTCAAAACGAAGCGGCGCATAAACTTGCGCGAATTCCGAATGGCTAAGGGTCAGATTGTTTTCCCAAATCCAACCGGTCCGATGACCAACAAGTGAGACTTCAAACCAGCGATAATACGTGATCTCTTTTGCATACTGCTCAGCAGACAGGGTCGTGTCGATGCCAAGGCTTTCATCAATGAGGCGATATGCCTCAGCACGCCCACGTTCGTCATAAATGGCGCTCGCATGGGCATAAACGGGATTCACACGCGCTCCAATAACGAAAAATGGCTCACCTTCGTGGGCGTCCCTCACCAGGGGGAAATACGACCCCGGTCCTGTGCGGATATTAGCGTCGGCATTAAGCTTCGCTAGAACAAGAGGGTTGAGAGGTTCGACGCCTTGTCGAGCGCTGGTCGCTGGGTCTTGGCTAGCACATGCACCCAAACCACACGCAACGAGACTTAGTACAGTCCAACCTAAAACCAAGCGACTGATCCTTAACATCGATACTCCTAAGCTATCAAAAACCTTAGCGCACTCAATGTGCCAAGTCGTCGCTCGAAGTGTAGCACCAACGTTGCAAATGGCTCTTTACAGCACCGCAATTTTATCTTTGACAGCGCGTCACACTCAAATTCAAAAAAACGCGCAACTTTCTATCTCAAAAACTAGACTGAAATTCGTAACCCAAATAAAAGCGCCACGAAAGTTGACGGGCGAAGGCAAGATTCAAAGAACCGGCAGTTTAGTAAAGAGAGTACGCGTAGAAAAAAAAGGGGGGGGAAGGTCCCTGAGTCTAAATCTTAATTCATGCGAAGCCTGTGAACTGAAAAGTTCGCTTTGCCACGGATCTCTAAATTCTTTTCTTATGATGTTGTCGACTGCTTTAAAACCACTCGTAGCCGCATCAGCAAGCTTAACAAACGTTGCGTATGATTTCGCTGCATCGAGGTATAACCCGAAGTAGGGTTTCTCATTAATCAGTCAATCGATCGCAATGATGTCCGCGGTTTGAGTACCTCTTATGCCGGTGACCTTCACGCGCTACAGTGTAGATTGAATAACAGTCATATCGACAATCTTAAGTGCTCTGCCCTAATAATGAAGTCAGATCTATCCTTCCCATGGCAATTTGGTTTGTGACAGGATCCCACTCTAGGCGCGCGCGTGTAAACCACTGCACAACCTTATAGCCAGCGCCATCATATACAAGCTTGGGCGAATCGATCGGTACACCCAGAAACCGTGTCGCGTCGTTTAGACTGGGCCACTGATGCTCGATACCTAAGCTTACAACAAAGTGTACAAACGAAGCAGTATGCAGACCTGGCCCGAGTCGACCATCTTTAAACTCAATATTACAAAGGCGACCGCTATCAAAGTGATCATAGTAATCGACGCAGGTTGTAGCCTTTTCCGTCGAGAGGTTTCTTACAATATGCGAGGTCTTCGCTTGCATATCTTGGTGCCCCCACGCGCTCGCGGACACGGCGTGAGCAGGTTCGAGATAGCGCGGATAGTCATGCGGCGTGACATTTAGTACTTGACGCTCAAAACGTTGCGTGAGGTAAAAGAACCCCGAGCGCGAATCTGACATCATCGAAGCTTCTTCAAGCGGCGCGCCCCAGATTTCTTTCGCCCCAGGTTGCTCATACGCGCGCAGCATATTGCCACAAACATGTTTTGTCGCGACGCGCTTGCATGGAACACTATCAATGCGAACAGATTCGTTGGAAAGATCATAGCGCACGGCAACAACGTCAGCACCGGTGCCAGGATGACCATTGCCTTGATAGAAGACTTGCGCTAGTTGGAGCGAATTCTTCTTTTCATCAAGCTCAAAATAGGGGTCAGAGAGTGCAACGTCGATTAGGCGCACCTGCCCCTTGGACAATCTTTCTCTCGCATGGCGGGCTATTTCACCACATGCGCTTCGTAACGAGGCGGCCGAGCTTACGGTGTCGATTGCGCAAAGTGCTCGAACCTTTTGCGCAGCTTCAAGGAAACCTTGATGTGCATGAAGCGAGACCCAAAAAGTGCGCTCACCAGGTAATGTTTGGTTGGGATCAAGAAAAGAAGCGACACCTAAAAGTTCTTTGGCGGAGTCGTTGGGGTTGTCCACAAAAAGCGAGCTGCCACTATCGCCGAACCAGAGCCTGACCCCATGCAGTGCAATTGCTGGGAAAGCAAAAGGTACCTCGACACCAAGGCGTTGTTCAGTTGAGAGGCGATCTAGGCACATCGGTGCAAAGCGTCTGAGCACATTGAGCCCATGAGGTGTAGCGCCGTAACCAACCATGCCGAATCCTGGCAAACATGCTCCTAATGGCTGGGTCTGTGACATAAACGATCGATAGGGTTTGCTTGCGAGCCGAGCATGAGGTCGGTCAGCCACTGGTTCGTTCAATATAATCGCTGAAATATCGAACGGGTTCGTGCCAGTTGTTGGTGGCGTTAGAAAGTATTTTGGATGATGAAGTGCAAAGCGAGGCTGATAAGTTTTTGCCCGGGGATCGTCGCCGCGATCAACAAACCGCAAGATGCGTGACGTTGGGTGGTTTTGCCAAGCAAGGCAATGTGCTGCTGTTAACGCGAGGTCGGCGTGTTCGTAGAGCGTTGCGCCGCAACTTCCTGTGCCGTTGGGTTCGTCGGTAGTCGATTCAAAGTTTAGTATGCCCGCAGAAGGGTTTTTTGAAAGTAGTGGGTCAGAAGAGTCAAACGCACCGTTGCTTGCTCCTTGACCAGTTGCAAGGCTATCTGCGTCGAAGCCGGCGCATGCAGATGACATGAAGAGTAACGCGTCCAAAACAAGGTAAGCTAAGCAACGATAAGAGGAGGTCACAATCGAATAAGTTGCAATTTCTATGCCCGGGAGCACGCCAAAAACGTATATATTATGCCCATGTTTTTACAGTAGGTTGGTGTAGGATGACGTACACGAGCATGACGAGACCTCAGCGCTGGGGCTTTCGAGGCGATGCAAAGGTCACGACCTAGTCTGACTTCGACCTTGCGTTTCTTAATTTCGCAGTTGTTAAGGCGTCGGTCGCCAAACATCGTAATCGGTGTAATAGCGCCGCCTTCTATCCGCAGGCACAAATCATGGCTCACCCCGTCCTGCATGATCACAAAGCGCGTTTAGCCACAATGATTTGTGAGGGGCTCTCGTCCGCTAAGGCGCTTTTGTCAAAGTCGCCATAACACGCTTTGATTTGAAACCCGTTATAATGCAGTAGCGCCTCGAGCTCGAGTGGGAAAAACTGTCGCTGCGCGAGAGCAGAAGCAAAGTAGCGCGTGCGATCGAGTGCGTCACGATAATGCATCGTCGTCCACTGCACTTGTGCGGTGGCGTTATAGTCAAAGGACTCGCTGTATTGATAGCGGCGTTTATCCTTAGGGCTCGTGACATGGCCGCAGCGATAAAGTTTCGCCGGGTCACGCGAGATCATCCACGTGTTAGGCATGATCACGTCAAACACGAACGCTCCTTGGGGCTTAAGGTGACGTCTTACGCACGCGAGCGCGGCCTCGACATCTTGTCGTGTATACAGATGCATAAACACATTAAACGGTGAAATCACAAAATCAAAGCGCTGCGCAAGTTTAAATTTACGAATATCCGCTTTATAAATTTGAAGCCGCGCCCTCAACTCCTTCGGTAACTGCGTGGCGGCCACCTTGAGCGCTTGCAGCATGGCCTCTTCGCGTTCAAGGGCGACCACGTGATGTCCCGCTCGCGCCAACGCCAATGTGACACGCCCTGTACCCACACCAAGCTCAAGCACACGCTTGGGGCGCTTGCCAATCGCGTCCACATAAAAGGTCACGTCTTCTTTGCGACGTCCGTAACGATGGTTGTAATCTGCGGCGTCTTGATAGTGTGCGTGAGCGCCGATTTTTAAATAATTCGTTGAAGTCATATGTAAAGATGCCCCATCTTGAGCTGAGGGCTAGCGATGGCGCAAGATATGTTCGGCAAACTCGCTAAAACCCAACCCGCTACTCGCCTCGGTGATATACTTAGGATGCGCGTTCAGGCGACTCAGCGAGTGCGTCACGTTCTGCACGCCAACGCTATAGTCAAAGAATGCAAACGCGCTTTCGTCGTTGGTGCTGTCGCCGATGAACGCCCATTGCGTCTTAAGCGTATCTGCGTCGGTGTTAAGCATGCCTGCTGCCAAATGTTGAATGCCCTCAGCTTTGGTGAAAGGGCGCACACTCACATGACAATGAATGCTCGACATCACCACAACCCAGCCGCGACTTTCAAACCACGTGCGCAGCTCGCTTTTTTGTTCGTCGCTCAAATGTGCATACTCGCCAATATCAAACGTGCGGTCGATGGCGCGTAGGTGCTGATCGCGCGTCGGCAAAAGCCAGCTAAACGCCGCAAGCGCGCTGCGACAAGCGTCATCAAGCGCGTGGCGTTGCGCTTCAGTCATTTCAGGACCAACCAGGCCAAAATGCACACTGTCGTCTTTGCGGGCAAACCAGCACGAGCCATTTTCGGCCACCGCACCTGCGATGGGCCACTGCCAAGCGAACACCTCCGTCCAACCGGCGGGTCTGCCGGTCGCGCATATCAACGTCACACCAGCTTCGTTGAGTTGCCAAAGCCCGCGATACGCTTCAGGGTACAAATGACCCTGATAGGTAATCGTGTCGTCAACGTCGAATGCCAAGCCTTTCAATGCACGGCATTGTTCTGCGCTCAGTTCTGTGATCGGCTTCATGGCTGCACCATAGCTTAAGTTAGGGCCTCAAAAGTGTTGCGGTTTGGTTACAATGTCTATAAAATTAGAACTGTTACATTACACCTGTAAAGGGGTAGAAAGCGAGCAATCATGGGTAGTTTAGGCATGGGAGAGTTAGTTGTCGTACTGCTCATGTTGGTGCTGATCTTCGGTGCCAAGCGTTTGCCTCAGATTGGCGAAGGTTTTGGCAAAGCCATTCGTGGTTTCAAACGTGGTATTTCGGGCGACGACGAACAACCCGAAGACCCCAAACGTATCAGCCAACAATCGAGCGCGGGTGCGGCATTGCCCAAAGACGAAAGCCAAGTTCCTGATCCCAACAAACACTCTTAAGGATCGAACAACGTCGTGGTTTCTTCGAACTTCGTTGACACATTTGCTATAAGATCAGTATTGTTAAACAACAAACAGTAAGTCGTTTGGGTTCGGGTTGGACCCATGGGCTTAGGTTAAAACAGTAGCGTATTTCGCATAAAGGAAATCCATGGAGCAACGGGTTCTCGTTGTTGACAGTGATGTGAAGTTTGCGACGGACGTACGAGCGGCGTTTCACGATCAGGGCATCGACGTGAAGATGCTGCCCGATGGAGATCAAGTCTCTGAAGTCGCCGAGCAGTATCGACCTCAGCTTATTATCTTGTCGGTCGAACTTCCAAGCATCAACGGTTTCTTGGTGTGCAAGAAACTCAAGAAAGACGGCGTGCTCAAAATGATTCCGCTTGTGCTCGTCTCCAGCGATTCAAACGCCGACGAGATTTTTTCACAGCACCAAAAGTTAAAAGCCCGCGCCGAGCTTTACTGCAAAAAACCCATCACCGCCAAGAAGCTTCTTGATAAGGTGCGGCCACTTTTGCCCAGCAAATCACCTTCCAGTCCTGAAATTGATCTTGATTCAGACTTCATCGAAGAGATTGAAGTCGAGAGCACCAAGGTTGGGGCGCCACCCGAGCAAATGAGTGAGGCACTCAACGTTGACGACGACATCGCCTTATTCACCGACAGCGCATTCGACTCGATGATTGTGGGTGACGAAAGCCCACTGCCTGCGCGCGGCACAGGTGCCAATGGTGCAAGCAATCCCAGAGCGCCGATGCCGAGCGAAGGTCCCGTCATCGATGTCGAATCGGACGACGCCGAGCCCTCGACGCAAAACTCCTTTGAGCGTAGTAGCGTCGAACCCATCGCAGCCAGCCCCTCACAAGTGCGCCGTTCGCTTGAGTCGCTACGCCCGCGTCCTGCATCTGAACCGCCACCTGCGCGAGCACAACAAGCAAGCTACAAGAGCGAACCTCCACCGCCAAGCAATGCGGCCATTCGTTCCCCAGAAGCGGCCGGCATCGGCATCAGCAGTCGCGATGTGCTCGAGTTACGCGAACAGCTGAGCAAAAAAGACAAAGAGATATTAGAGCTGCACGAACAAATGCACGTTCGCGACCGGCAATTGCTTGAAACCCGTGAGCGCACGCTGCAGCTCGAGCGCGGTATGGTGGATCGCGACACGCGCATCAACCAGCTTGAAACGCAGAGCACTGAGCTATCTGAACAGCGCAGGCAAATCAACGCCGACAAAGAAACGGCGGAAAAGCGCGCTGAAGACCTCAAAGCGCGCCTCGAACGCTCAGACGCAAAGATTAAAAAGCACGAAGAGGCGCTCGAGCAAATCGAAAAAGACCGCGATGGCCTTAAGGCAACCCTTGAGGCGGTCAAACGAGCCAACGAACAGGGCATGCAAGAGTTAAATGCACAGCACAGCCAAGAGCTCCAGACGCTTAAGCAAGAATACGCCAGTGCGTCGGCACAAAAAGAACAAGCGTTCCAAGAAGCCCAAGCGGCACTTCGCGCTGATCACGAAGAAGTGCAAGCGCGCGCCAACGCTCGCGCAGCTCAGCAGTTAACAGAGCTTGAAGACAAATATAAGGCCGCCATTGATAAGTTGCGCTCAGAGCATCAAAGCAAATTGGTCGACTCTGAAAATCAGCACGAGCAAGAGTTGGAGCGACAAGCCAGCGAACACACGCAGGCCTTGGCAGAGCTCACCCAGCGTTTGCAAGCCGAGCATCAGTCCGAGCTTGAACGCGCTCGCCGTCAGCTCGCGCAAGAGCGCGAACAAGTGGTTGCAGAGCTTGACGCCAAACGCGAACATGCATTGCAAGAAGCCAAAGAGCAGCGCGAGGCGAGTCTGGCCGAACTGCAGCACGATCTGGAGACGCACTTTAAAGAGCAGCTCAACCAGACACACGAGAAACATAACCGCGAACTGGCGCTCTTAGGCCGCAAGCTGGCCGAGGTCGAGGCCGCCTTGCAGGGTGTGCGTGAGTCTGAAGCGACGCTCAAAGCACAGCTTGAGCAAAGCCAAAGCCAAAATGAGGCTTTAAGCGGCGAGCGCGAGCGGCTGCAAGCGCAACTCAACGCGGCCAACGCCCTGGGCGCAAGCCTTGAGCGCGAAAAGAACGAACAAGCAGTGCGCATTGACTCAATGACGGTGAATCAACGCAATCTCGAGGGTCAGCTTGAAAAGCTTGAGCTTAAAGTGCGCGCAGACGAGCAAATTTTGGAGCGCGCCAAAAAGGCCATGTCGATCGGCCTGGGGCTGCTCGAAGAGCAAGCCAAAAACGTCGTCAGCGACTGATACAACCGACTTTTTTGCGACGCACTCTGTTTTCACTTGCGCAAACCCACACATTAAACAACGATACCTCTCTAATGAAGTTGTCGCCTTATTGTTGCGGTTCCAAAACCTCACGCGTTCGTCCCTCCGTGGGGATGATCGTCGCGTTGATAGCGCTTTTTGTGCTTAATGCCTGCACCAAGAAGGTCTGCCCGGGTGGCAGCAATGTGTCGGGTAACCGTTGTGTCTATGTTGCGCCCTGTAGTGCGCCCAAAATTAACCCGAGCGCATCGTGGGCTGCACCCCTGCAGTTGAGCCAAACGGATCGCACTGCAACGTTTGCGTCGGAGCAAGTGACCGTCGACTCCGTGCGCAGTGCCGTCGACGCGAGCGGACGCGTGACCGTGGTATGGGTCGAGCATAGTGCGAGCAAGTCGAGCCTGTTGTCTCGTACCTATAGTCCTGACAAGGGCTGGGACACCGAGACAAAAACGCTTCAAGCGCCGGCGGGAGACATGCAAGTCGCCAACGCCGACATTGCAGCGGGGCAGGATGGTTCGGTGGTTGTCGCCTGGAACCGCTATGAAGGGGTACGTTGGAATATGGTGGCTGCTCGTTACACGAGCACAGACGGTTGGTCGGATGCCAAACTTTTAGAGAGTGACGACCAAGGCAACGCGGGGCCGCCGGTTGTTGCCATCGACGTTCCGGGTGAAGCCTACGTTGCATGGCCCCAGCACAATGGCTCGCGCTGGGCCATGCGCGCGGCGCGTTTTGTCAAAGACAACGATGCCGACAAAGGGTGGGCCAGCGTCGAAGATCTTGATGTCGGCGCGACGGCGGACGCGACGTTGCCGCGGATCTTAGCGCACCTTGGCGACGATGGCGGTGCTTGGGTTGTCTGGCAAGAAGCGGGTGAGCAAGGCGGTCTACGAGGCAGTGAATATTTCCCTGGTAGCGGCTGGAGTCGTCCCGCCATCGCAAGCAAGGCAGGCATCTACGCCACGCAACATCAAATCGGTTACGAGAACACCGGCATTGGTATCATCGTATCAAGCAACGGCAACCAACTGGTACTCAACACCTATCAAACCGGCAAGAGCTCTGACGCGGGTGAGATCAGTCCCTTTCAGAGTAAAGACGTCATCACTCCCAGTATGTCGGGGTCCTCACAAGGTAGTGTGCTGGCCGTATGGCGCACAGTCGATGACGCGGGCCAAAAGATTCAAGCGACCTCGGTCAACGCCAGCCGTGGTTGGGGCGCTGACATTCAAGATATTGCAACTGCAAACAACGAGTTGAGTCAGCCAAGCGTCGCATTCGGCGCTGTCAAAGCAGTGGTGGCGTGGCACGGACTCGTCGGGGGCGTGCGTGTTCCGTATGCGTCGATTTTTGACGTCTTGCTGGGGTGGGGCGCGGCCGAGCCCGTGGCGGCCGAGGCAGGTGTCGACCAAGTCAATCCCGTGCCAGCGGTCGATTGCGCCGGCGGCGCTACATATCTTTGGATCAAAACGGGGGCGGGCAGCGATCAACTCCTGGTGTCCACGCGTCGCGACTAGACGGTGCTATGGGGTGCCGGGGGGTTGCAGGGGGTGTCCTCAGTTAACGGACCGAGGAAGCAGGGTTCATTTGAGTCTTAGAGACACTTTGTTCGACGACTTACACGTTGTCTAAGAAGGGTGGATGTGGACAACCCAGCGCATCACAAAATGCTCGCAAGGCTTCAGCCTCATCAAGTCCAATCGAATCGTTATGAGCGGCAACGATTATACAAGCCTCGACAAGCTGCGCTTTGAGTGCAGGCACCGACGCTCGTGCGTTTTCGAGCGCCACACTGAGCCCACTTTCTAGCGACCGACCCCACGCCACGCGCGCGGTGTCTGGGTTGCGCACCAACCCCAGTCGCTCTAGTCCAGCCCGATAGGCCTGATCGGCACGCTCAGCTTCGTTGCCAATACTGGCCATCGCCGACAAGATCAAAACACACTCTTGCGTAAGCGTCGACACCCTTGTGTGTAGCGTCGCGTTCGCCATTCGTGCGGCGGCATTGGGTTCTGCGAGTCGCCGCTTCAAGGTCGCGATGAGCACATATTCAAAAACATCGATGTGCGCATCGACCGCGGCAAGCGCGCTGAGCATGGTGTTGACCGCGGCGCGTTGCTCGCGTGACAACTGCTTAAGTTGCGCGCATGCCAAATGCGTCCATGCCAACTTTTGCGTGCGACTAAGCGTAGCAAGTGGCGTGCTCAGCATTTTGACGCGCTCGAGCATGCCACGTGGCGCTGCGCGCTCAAGCAATGAAAACTGATCATCTGCCGTTGCCTGATCGCTCATGATCAATAGTGCGTAAGCACCCGCAACCGCACTAAAGGGTTCGCGCGCAGCAGCAAGGATGGCCTCGGGAATGCCCTGCAAAATCGATTGCGCATGTTCGATGCGACCGATTTCACCCAAACGACCGACCATGCCCGAAATCGCAATCTTCGCATCGCCACCAGGCGCCCCGGCAAAACCAAGACCGAGCGCATCTGGACCTGGCGCCGCGCCGCGCCGCTCATCTAAGGTTGTGTCCGCAATAGCCTCAGCAAAACGTCCGTCGAAACTTGGATCAATTCGCCGAATGCGCTCCTCAAGGGGCGGATGGGTGCGCAGCAGCCCCCCCAAATGTCGTTGAAACGCATCCGAGAAGAACAAATGGCTGATTTCACCCGCGCGTGGCGCACTCAGATATGAATGGGTCGTAAACCCACCGATCTTCTTTAGCGCGCTGACAATGCCCACGGGGTTACGGGTAAATTGCACCGACGAAGCATCCGCAAGAAACTCCCGTTGACGAGTGATCGCCGCTTGAATCACGCGCGCAAAAAACTCACCGATTGAACCAATCACGACGAAAAGAAACGCAAGCACCATCCATTTACCCGACGCCGATCGTCGGCGGTTGCTTGTAATGCTAATATCCCACGCATTTTGCGCGCGTAGAATAAGCTTTCCCACCAGCGCGACACACATAATGCCAAACACAATGCTAATGAGACGCATGTTAATGCGCATGTCGCCATTCAAGATATGGCTGAACTCGTGGGCAATCACGCCTTGTAGCTCTTCTCGGTTCAGCATGTCGAGTGCCCCGCGCGTCACCGTGATGGCCGCATCGCTTGGGGTATGACCCGACGCAAAGGCGTTGATGCCGCTTTCTTGTTCGAGCACGTACACCTGCGGCATGGGCACGCCCGATGCGATCGACATTTCTTCGACGATATTAACGAGTCGCTTTTCGCGCGCCTTGGCGCCCTGCGTGGTGACAAACTTGGCTCCCAACATTTCAGCAACCGCGCGACCGCCTCCGCGCAGCGTTAACATTCGCGTATAGCTTGCGAGCGCAACCAGGGCGCTGGTGACAAGCAATGTGGCAAAAAAGAAGCCAGGGTCCCACCACGAATGTGGTTGATTGGTATACGCTCGCCCAAAAAAGCCAAACACAAGCAAAACAAAATGCAGCAGCGTTGTGGTGCCGAGCACCGCGAGCACAAGCAGCACGATCAGCCACTTCGTATAGCGATGTGCTTGTGCCTGGTGTTCAAAGAAGTTCATGGGGTGCCGATATCACCAGCCTGCGCCTAATGCAGCGGAACAAACGCACTATGAAGGGCTGGCGCTACCAAAACTGACCTTGGGCGCCTTGCGTTCTTCGGGTGACTCGGTGGCTTCAAGCAGCGCCGCCTCGCCAAACCCCATACCCGCCGCAAAAATAACCGCCGGAAAATGCAAACGTGCCGTGTTGTAATCGGTGACCGTGTCGTTATAAGCCTGGCGCGAAAAGGCAACCTTGTTCTCGGTGGCGCTAAGCTCTTCAAATAGATCATTCATGATCTGGTTGCCCTTAATGTCGGGATAGCGCTCACTGACGGCGTTCAGATTCACCAAACTGGCCCCCAGTGCACCTTCCGCTTGCGCCAGGCCCTTCATCACGCTTGGGTCGCCGGGTTTGGCGGCGGCGGCTTGCGCGGCGGCCATCGCAGTATTGCGCGCGCGAATCACCGCTTCGAGCGTGTCCTTTTCATGCGCCAAATAGCCTTTGGCGGTTTCAACCAAGTTAGGAATCAAATCGTAGCGGCGTTTTAGCTGAACGTCGATTTGAGCATATGCGTTTTTATAGCGCTCGCGTTTGGCGACCAGACCGTTGTATACGCCGACCGCAAACATGAACACTGCCGCAACAATTAGAACGATTACGATGAGAGCAACCATGGTGCCTGCATTATAGCGCGAGCGCGGCCAGGACCAAGAAAAGTCTTGAGCCGCCGATTTGGGTGCGAGCGCGGATCTCAAGACTCGACAAACTCCTCAGGAAAAACCCAAGTTGATGGTTAACCGGCTTAAATCACAGTGTATTTTGCGCATGATCCTGTCCCCTGGAAAAGAATCCGTCCGACTTGCTTTGCCGCACAACTTCGCCATCACTCTGCTCGATATTCTAATATGGCTAGAACAGCGCGTAAGGTCGAGGCAGGCGTTCCCCACCATGTGGTGGTGCGGGGTAACAACCGGCGCAGGCTCTTTTCGTACCCCTCCGAATACCGCTTGTTCTTGTGGTTGCTTGGGTCGGCGTTAACGCGAACACGCTGCCAGCTGCACGCGCTATCGCTTACATCGTACGATGTGCATATGCTACTCACTCCCAGCACAGCGCATGCTCTCTCGGCGTGCATGAAGCATGTGTGTCAGGTCTATGCCCAGACCCGTAATCGTCGCAAGCAGACCACCGGCAAGCTTTTTGAAGAGCGATTTTTTAGCGTGCCTCTGAAACACGAAAACGACGTTGCCGCGCTCACCGCGTACATTGACTTGCATGCCGAAGGTGCCGAAATCAGCCTGACCGCTGAGGCGGGCTTAAAGGGAAGCGACACGATTTGCGGCCATCCTACCTCCGTCTATCCTTGGTCCACTTATGGGTTGCACCTGGGTTTGCCGCGTCGTTCGCGTTTATTGACGCAGCTCTGGTCACCCTCGGCGTGGTATCTTGCGCTCGCCACCACTGCTGACGAACGCGCTCAGCGTTATCGCGAACATCTTGAAACGCATTGCGCGCGTGCACTAAAGCTACGCCATATTCAACGTCTTGAGACCAAACGTCCCTCTTGCGAACGAAGCTCGGCCCCGGTCGACTAGGTCGACTAGGTCGACTAGGTCGACTAGGTCGACTAGGTCGACTTGGGGGGTGTCCTCGGTCCGCTAACTGAGGACCCCCCTAACTTACATACGGGCTGCCCAACGCCCGCTATTCAACACACGTATTGTCGGCACTGTTTGCGCCAAGTTCACACGTCGCCTTGCCCGCGTCACCTTGGGTTGAGCAATCGGTATCGGTCAGGCACGCCACACATTGTTGTGTACGCTCATCACAAATGGGTCGACTCACATCTGGGCACATGCCGCAGGCTTTCACACCGGAATCGGCAGCAAAGTATTTGGTGTTCTTGACAGTGTGCTCGCAGGCCGCCAGATGCATCACAAGCATTAGACATAATAAGCGCCACCTTTGAGGTGCTTGGCGTGTAAACATGCGAGAAAACGTGGTGAACATAAGGGGATGCATCCTGAGCGTGAACTAAAACGAAAGATGTAGGTCGACCTGCGCGCGCCGCGAGATAGGATCAACCGATACTTGAATGGGTTGTACAATAAGCATCGTTGCCGCCCCGATCAATGCCGCGCTTCCAGCAAGCAAAAACAAGCGGTCTTGCCCACCGAAACTAACATGACGCTCACATTGCCCCGAAGGGCTCAGCTGACCCCGACATTCTGCGTCGTTGAGTGCAGTGCGAATCGACGAGATTAAGAGCGGCGTTGCCGCTGCAACAAGTCCACCTGCAATGAGCCAATTGGCGATCGAACCCTTTGTTGCGGCGTCAGCCCGGCCTGCCTCGACTTTGGTTTGTGGTTTGCCCGTTGGACTCAACACAAAGTCCACCGTGGTGTTTCTGAGCGCCGATAACTGAACCTGTTTGTCGATGCGGCGGTAACCCTTCAGTTCGACGCTCAAGCTGTGAAGGCCGTGTTCACTAAGGCTACGATAAGGCGTTTTGCCAACGGGTACACCGTCGACAAAAACGCTGGCGCCACTTGGGCGTGTGTTGATCACGAGCGTTGCGCTATTGCCAACCACGAACTGTTTGAGTGCTTGTGTTAAGACCTGCGAGGTAGTCGTTGCTACATCGTGTTGATCAAGCGGCGCTTCGGCGCTGTACGAGTGATCATCGCTGTTGACGACGGTGATGCTAAGCGAGGGAAGGTTGGTCGCTTGTGTCGTCGTGTTGGGCGCGGCCCCCAACACTGAAGCGAAGACGGTGAAGTCAGTGCCCAACGTATGGTTGATCTGTTTGACGCAACGCAGCTCAAGGCAACTCAACTCGTTGCGTTCTTTGGCCAAAAAAACGTTGGCGCCCCATGAACGCAGCTGAGACAATAACGCCGCTTCGATGTTTGCAGCGAGCGCCACGGCAGCGTTGCCTTGCTGCACCGGAAGCAGTGCGACACGCGCCGTGCTTAATGCCTGCTTCAGATCAATGTCGTCTCCCTGCGCGCGCGCGCTTTGTGCGTAGGACGTCTTGGCCCAAGAAGCCACCCCCCATACCACGAGCAGCGCGAACGCATGCCATGTAGGTCTTAGGTAATGCGATCGTTTCTTGCTGGGACGACGACACATCGTTTGAAGCACGTGCATGGCTGTCAGCGCGCGCTTGCCGCGCAACGTGTCAGCATCTCGGGTCCACCCACCACATAACGAATGGAAAGCGTGGGCGCCTGGGCGCCTGAAGGCTGAAAAAACTTACGCCCCCACTGCCAGTCTTTACCTTTGGCCACCAGGCTTATGGCGCCCCTGCCAAAGCCCTTTTGCGAGAGCTCGCGTAGCACCGGCGTGATATCGATCGACCACGCGCTATTCGCCTTCCACGATTCGTCAGCCTTATAACTGCTCGCAGCGCTCGTTAGCGCGCGACTCGACGGCAATACGCCGTCTTGTCGATAGTCGCGTGGGCTCTGATCAAGTTCACCGCGCAGCACAAACTGCACGCGGATCCATTGATCTTTGCCAGCCTGTTTTGCCGGTTGGTTTAGGATCAGTCGCGCCGATATGACTTGCGCTGAAGCAGGCAGATTGATGCCGCGAAACCGCAAGCCAAGCCACGATTCATCCGGGTGCTCGCCCGACCCAATCCACGCTTCACCATTGTTTGATTTTTCGTAAACATCCCATTGTGCACCGTCCTGCGTGCCGATATCATCGTTGTTGCTGATGCGTGCAACAACATCGGTGGTGGCGCATGCATTGGTCGTCGGGGTGGCGGGTGTCGTCACCACGGCAGGTGCCGCTGGCGGGCAGCTGTTTGCAGGATTTGCAGGAGGAGCAGCCGGCGTGTTGGGCGCGTTAGGCTGAGAGGGAGCAGGTTGCTGAGGTGCGGCATACTGTGTCCCATCGGTGCGCGTCCCCGTGGTGGTATTGGCACCGGCACGCGCGCTAAGCGACGCCCTGCACGCACCCAAAGCGAATAACGCAGCGATGCAAAGAGCGCCCACAAGAGTTTGTTTTGTGAATGATTGAGCTTGCATGATAGACCTCTAATCCGGGCTCGCCCCCGGAGGCTAATAGATAACCAGCTTTTGGCGCCACGTCCAGCGCTAAGCGTGTCTACGATGCCAGGGCTAAAGCTGGCGCATTCAGCTAGCGGGCAACCGTTTCAGGGACACATGCGACTGGCCATTCAGTGAGCGTCGGCATGTTGCATTGCTCGGGTAACTGCGATTTGAGATGCTGATAAAGCGGTTTAAGTGGATTATCCGAGTGCGCTTTCAAAATATATAACTCAAGCACGGCGAAGCAGCGCCCGCTTTGCAGAAACGTGTACGGATACGTGTTGAGGCTAAGGGTTCCACTGGCGGCGTTGATCAATACGCTATAGATAAAGCCATTCTCGCTATAGATATATTCACGCAAACCGGTGCCAAGAACCTCTTTGGTTTGAATCCTCGGAAAAATCGTCTCAAGTGTCGGGCGCATGTCAACAGGCAGGTCGTCGAATGTCATTGGAGCTTGCGTAATCAAATTCGTGCACGGCTTGCCGTCGATCCGCTGCACGGTGGTTGAAGCAATACAGTTATCGTAGTCACTGCTTTCGATCAGCGAAACGGAATCCTGCGCCGCCTGTCGCACCTGCCACGCTGCGCCGTTGGCGCTAGGTGCATCGCAGCCTGCGAAGGGCGCCAAGTATAATAAAGCGGTGAAAATAAGCCTTCGATAAGCCATCCCAAAATGTATCACGAAAGTTATGACGAGCAAGTCATGATACCAAGCAATAAAGCGAGTCAAAACAAGGGCCTGTGCTAAGAAGGCCTCGTGCCCGTTCTCACTGGCAAAGACCTAAGCAAAGCCTATGGCTCTGCCCCGCTTTTTGAAGGCGTTTCGTTGACCGTGCATCGCGGCGAGCGGATTGGAGTATTGGGGACCAATGGCGCAGGTAAATCGACCCTACTTAAGATCTTAGCCGGCCTCGAGAGCGCAGACAGTGGCACGGTCGAACAACGCCGCGGTGCACGGGTGCTCTACCTACCGCAAGAACCACGGCTCGATCCAGAACGAACCCCGCGTCAGCTCGTTGAAGAAGGCCTGCGCGACTGGCACGCCGCTGCCAATGCCTATCACTCGATCACATCGCGCATCGATGCTGGCGAAAGCGGCCTGCTTGACGAACAAGCGCGTTTGGGCGAACAAATTGAACAACTCGGTGGATGGTCGCGTGATCACCTTGTTGATGAAATGTTGATGCATTTGGGCGTGCGTGATCCCGATCGCGAGGTCGGCGCGATGAGTGGCGGCGAACAGCGTCGTGTTGTTCTGGCTCAGTTGCTGGTGGCCGAGCCTGATCTGGCGTTGCTCGACGAGCCCACCAACCATCTTGACGCTGACACCATCGAATGGCTCGAAGACTATCTAGTCAATCGGTTCAAGGGTGCGGTGCTTTTTATCACCCATGATCGCTATGTGCTCGATGCGATTGCTGATCGTGTGCTTGAGCTTGAACACGGACGCCTTCACGCATTTGAGGGCGGTTATGCCGAGTTCCTCGAGCAAAAAGCAGAGCGCTTAGCCTTCGAGGCGCGCGCTGAAAGCAATCGTCTTGGGCTGCTGCGGCGCGAACGCGCTTGGCTTCAGCGTGGCGCCAAAGCGCGCACCACAAAACAAAAGGCACGCATTGACCGTGCCGAAGCGCTGATGGCACAAAAAAAACCTCAGCAAGATAAAAGCGTATCGCTTGAAGGTCTACAGACCGCCGCTGCCAAATTGGGGCGCAAGGTATTAGAGTTTTTTCACGTCAGCTATGGTGTGGCCAATCGCACTTTGATCAGCGATTTTTCGTTGCACATCTGCGCGGGCGAGCGCATCGGCATCATTGGCCCCAACGGGGTGGGAAAGACCACGCTGTTAAAACTTGTCACCGGTGAACTGTTGCCCACCGAGGGTCGCATGATCCGTGGCGGCCGCACACAATTCGCGCTTTTTGATCAGGCGCGTGCGCAGCTCGAAGACGACTGGTCGATCTTCGACAACGTTGCCGGTTACGAGGGCGCCACCGAATCAGCGGGCGGTGTGGTGCGTTTTGGAGAAGAGGTGATGGATTTGCCGAAATTTCTCGAGCTCTTCTTATTTGACCGAAAAAAGCAACGCCAAAAAGTACGCTTACTTTCGGGCGGTGAGCGCGCGCGAGTATCGCTCGCCAAGGTACTCAAAGAGGGCGCAAACTTTCTCTTGCTCGACGAGCCGACCAACGATTTGGACATCAGCACCCTTGGTGCGCTAGAGGAGCTACTGGTCAGCTGGCCTGGGTGTGTGATGACCGTGTCGCACGACCGGTATTTTTTGAATCGCGTCGCAACCTCGATCGTGACCTTTGGCAAGAACGCTAAACTAACGCGTTACCCAGGTAACTACGACATGTACCTCGCGCTCAAAGATGCCGCGACCGATGAGCCCGCCCCGCCAACAGCAAAACCCATAAAGAAAGAAAGCGCCGCGAGCAGCCCCCCTGGTCAACCCGCAGATAGTGAACAGCCTAAACCACTGACCTACGCCGAACGCATCGAGCTGGAAGGCCTCTTAGACAAAGTATCCGATGCCGAAGTGCGTCTCGCTAAGTTGAGCGCCGAGCTCAGTGATCCGGAATTATACAAGAAGCCCATTGAGGTTGCCGACGCTGTACGCAAACAAGAAGCTCAAGCGAGCGCTGAGGTCCAGCAACTCACCACGCGCTGGGAATGGTTGGAATCTCGAAAAAGCCTAAAAAAGTAGTTCAGTCTTTTGCACTAAGTGCACTATGGTCGGTTGTTAAGATAATTATAAACGACTTCTTGTTCGATGGGCGTAAGCGCGACTGGCCACATCAGCACCTCGTGAATAACGCCGTTGAAATATTCAAACGGCGTGGTCGTAGATCGGTTACCAATGGCAAGATTGGCGTTCGTTGGATAGTCGATGTCGCCACTTTGTGGTTCGCTTACCATGATGTTTTGGTTTAGGCGCAGCGTGATGTTTGTGCCATCATAAGCACCAATCGCAACGTGGGTTTGATTGAGAGGCAAGGGCGTGTTCGATAACAACTTGTGCCCCACACCAGCGCATGTGACCTCAAAATAGGGCGCTCCCGTGATGTCCTCGCTGGCGCTCAAATTATAACTAACATAGGGGTCTGACCAGCTGCCGTCGTTATGGTAGTCCATGCACACAAGCTTATCCCATCCGCCGATCGAGGTCGGTCGATATCGTGCCGCAATCGTCAAGCGCTTGGGCCTAAGCGATGTATCTGCCATCACGCCCAACCAGTCGTCGCCGTCGAACGTCAACGCTTGGTTTTGCGCACTCCAACGCGGTTGATTGCTGGTCTGGGTTTGTTTTGCATTCAAGGTGCCTGCGGCACTTGACCACATGTCAATCGTTTGAGCATCGGCCGGCATGCTGAGCGCTTCTGGTCGCAGCCAGAAGAAGGGTGCGCCAAGATAAACAAACGCTGCTTCAAGTGACGCCACGATCGTACCGGCAACGCTAATTTGTGCGGGCACGGCGCTGACGGTACTCTGCGTGCCGCTAATACAACGCAGTTCGCTGTCAGAAACCACCGTCACGTTTGTGCATGCAACATTGCCCAGTGTCACACCGATGGTTGTGCTATCAGGAATCGACGAGAAACCCTTGCCTATAATAGTAAGTATTTGTCCGCCCAATCCAAGGCCCGACGACGGTTGCACGGCCGAAACCAACACGCCACTATCACCGTCCGATCCGATGCGATTCGACAGTTGGTCAAAGTGAATGCGACCACACCCGGTCCATGGGAGCGCCGAAACCAACAAGGTTAATGTAAAAATGCGCACGAATACCCCATAAATATAACAGGGATCAAAGGCTTAAAACAGTCAATATTTGCGTTGGTGATGTGATGGCTCCACGATACGATACAATGCAATCAGTATGGAGAAAAAACTTGGTTTCTTGCTGACAGTTGCTCTGTGTTCGTTTAGCAGCATCATCCATGCGCAACCCTCGCCAGCGGATATCTGGGTTGTGGTTGGAACAAGGGGTGATAGCCCTATCGACACGCCAAGCGATATCCAAAGTTACTTGGTGAGCGCATCTGGTCGCATTAAGAAACATTTACAGGGATGGTGGTTTGCAATCAACACGAAGAGCTACGTGCTCACCCCATCGGCGCGGGTTGAGCATCCATGTGATCGGTGTGTGCCCGCCCAGCAATCTTGCCCACCCTTGGTTCTTGACGCCAAGTTAAATGCCAAAGACGAGGGCGCTCATTTTGTGCGCGACACCGCGCCCCTCGGGATGGTGCAAACAGTGGGCTGGATCGCGCCGGTGGCTCAGCTGGGTTCGATGGTTTGGGTGCGCGAACGCCACCAAGGTAAAGACTGTCAAAGTCAGCATTTGGTCGCCGATACGATTGTTGCATGGAACACTGACCCCACCGCGCGCCCCTTTGATTTGCAGGCATGGTGGCGTAATGCTCGTACGACCTATCAAGTCGCATTGGCTGATGCATTCAAAAAAGACCACCCGGGCCCAACACAAGGCCGACGACTTTACGATGACATAGAGTTGCAGAGCATGATCGAGCCTGCTCAAGTGCTAGCGCGGCTTGCCAACTGGGATAGCGACGGACAGTTTCATTGGTTGTTGCTCGTGCAGGTCCCCTCTACCGGTAACACTGGTATCCTCAATCAACTGGGCGTTTGGAGCACGTTCCTTAGGCTAGACACAAACGCGTTTGCTGATAAGCCAATCTCGTTATCAGCTGCCATGAAGCGTCGCATAACGGCGTTGAGCCGTCGGGGTAAGCGTCATGTCATTGGGATGAGCACAGCCTTGCTCCATGATCCATTCGAGTTGCCACTTTCGCGACTCTGATCGCACGCGACTAATAGAGATAGCTGGCGCCAGAATAAACAAGAGACGCATCGTTTTGATTGCCATTGACTCCGGTGGCAGCGCTTTGCTCTTGCGGTGCACCAACCAGGACGGCGTTGTTGTATGTTGCGACACTGAAACCAAAAAAAGCAGGAACGGTGGTCATCGTGTTCGGCTGCTTTAAGT
>JBGAKI010000118.1:0-4895 GCA_044224525.1 Polyangiales bacterium
AACCGCTCCTCAATATGCGTCACAATTGACTTGAGCTCTTTTTTTTCTTCCTCAGTAGTGGAAATAGCTCCCATGATCTACGTGAAATAGTCTAATAAAGTTGACAGCTTACGAAGACGATGCTGTCTGCCAAGCGTTGTGAAAAATCCAAGACAGCATTTCGTCTGCAAGCGATTGTAATCGTTCGTGTTCTAGGCCTAGATCATGGGAGCAATTTCTAAAAAGTCGCCCTCACCGCTTGCATGCACAAACTGCTCATCATCCTCAACGCTATCATCAAGCACAACACGCCTTGGATAGAACAGCCTCAAAAATGCGTGTAATAAACACAGTTGCTGACCCCTATTTTTTGTTATCGAGCGTCGTGTTGCGAGGTCATGAGAACCTGACCCTGTGATCTGTTTTTCCAAAGGGTCTGCCATACCCAGCGCCCGGCTTTAGTAGCCTCAATAACTTCGCATTCAAAACCAATCATTTCAAAAACTTGAAGAATTTGACAAACTCAAAGATGGCACGACTATTGCATTCCTTGCTATAACTGCTCTTTGCTCAGGAGACTAACCATGCTCGTAAACCATAGCTTTATAAAATCTCTCATTCTTTTTAACTCGCTAGCCGCCCTATTCATCGGCTGCACCGCGCAAAACGAAGAACTCCCTGAAGCTGAGCAATCTGCAGCCCAGTCGCAAACAACAGCACTCGCTTCCGATAGACGAACTATCGATGTCAGACCTGAAACCACTCTGACTCCAGGCGACGAGACATTCCTTTTAAGTTGGGATCTAAAAGACCAAACGCTATGTGAGGACGCCACTAAAATACCTTGGTTCACCGTTGAGCTGAGTAGTCCGGCAGATCTTGAAACCCGGGTGACATTTTCTGTCGTTACCGAGAAACGCGAGTACCTAAGCCCTCAAACCCCAACAGTTGGGCCCGACAACCCGGTAAAAGTTAACCTCACACAACGAGTGCCTAGTGGCGCGGTTGTCCAGTCAGTCGTTGCAAATTTACTTGATATCCCACTCTCACGAATCCCAAATATTGAAGGCACTCTCAGCGTAAGGTGCAGAAAACCAGAGTAAACAAAAAGCAATCCCATGATCTAGGTCTATAAGCGAAATAATTTTGATTACTTGCGAAACAGAGCGCGATTTTTCAGATAGCGCATGTTCTATTATACCAAACCAAAAATCGCGCTTCGATCGGTACTGCCCTGATATTGCATTTATTTAATCGGCATATCATGGGATATCTTTTACTGACCCCATTTCCCATGGACTTACTGTAGCTAGCAGTACCTCACCCGTTGAAAAACTGGAAATGGCTCCTGACCCCATTTTTCCTGCTGACCTGACCCCATTTTTCCTGCTGACCCCAATCTTTTACGCAACGTATTCGCTACGGGCTCGATTTCTCTTAGTAGCGAGACGACAATGAATGAAACCAATCCAAATCAAGCGAATATCTCTAATGCAACGCATGACTTTGCTGTCGAAAAGCTTCATCTAGGGAAGATTTGGTTTTCATTGCAAGGCCGAATCCCGCGTAGTGTTTATTGGGCTAATCTATTATTTGGCACAACTCTCGGTTTGCTTTCTAACATGCTAGTAGACCTGATGGGCATCACTGCGCTTGTGATTGTAGTGCCCTTGTTTATCGCGATGCTTTATGCTGGGGTTGCTGTTTACGTGAAACGTTGGCATGACCGCGATAAATCAGGTTGGTGGACGATGCTCTGCTTCGTGCCGATTATTGGTACCCTGTGGACTTTGATTGAGCTGGGCTTTATGAGGGGCACAACAGGCACAAATCGATTCGGCGTTGATTCAACCCATTTGTACTAAAAGAGAAGGTTTAAAAAAAGCAATCCAATGATCTAGGTCTATGAGCGAAATAACTTTGATTACTTGTGAAACAGAGCGCGATTTTTCGGATAGTGCTTGTTCTACTATACGAAACAAAAAATCGCGCTTCGATCGGTACTGCCCTGATATTGCATTTATTTAATCGGCATATCATGGGATATCTTTGCTTTAGATTAGAAGGATTGAGGAGGAATTATCGCTTCTAACTCGTTTGCAAATCTCTTCTCATCTCATCTATCATTAACTGATAAGGCATCTTTTGATCGTTGCCGGGTAGTGTTTCTTTGAACTGTTGAACCGCCTTAGCAACGTGTGAGGAACCAAACAATTCTACGGAAGCCTGGGCGACTGCAAATTTCATCAGATTCTCTTTGTTTTCGTTGATGCTAACGTCGCGCAATGCCGAAAGCAGATTTAAGTAGCTTTCTTTTTTCTCTTGATAACGACGCTGCTCGTCAGACGACCGCCGACTCAAAAAAAACTGAACGATGCTTTGAACAATGGTGCCTATACCCAGACCTCCTATGGCACTCAGTGTTATCGTCACCCAGGTAGGCATTGTCATTTCTACTCTGCGGGAGTGAAAACCGCGTGTTGAACATTGCTGGCAACAGGCTTACGCACAAGCGATGTCGGTGCGACTGCGCCTTTCAACTCTGGGGCAGCTTGCTCGAGCTCGGCTTTTTGGATTGAGGCTACTTGTTCTGGGCTTGGGGCTACTGCCGCTGCTAAGAGTTCGCTCCATTTTTGTTGCAACGATGGGAACATTTCTGGAAGCTCGGTTACGCTCCACTTTGCGATGGCTGGTGCGTAGGGGCCGATTTGTTTTGCAACCTTTAATGCGAATGCGCCTTCGTGCTCGGCGATGTCTTTGATGCGCAACTTAGCGTGTTTCGCGAGCGCCTTAGCTTTGCCGAAGATGTTGCCTTTGATGAGCGGCGCTACGTGGTGCACGGTGTCGGCGCTTGAGCCTGCAACATAATGCGGCGCGCGGAATAAGGCGTTGCCGTAGAGTTTGCCTGATAGGCCGGTGCTTAAGAACTTTTGTACTTGTTCGCGGGTTACGCCGTGCTCGTCGTAGGCTTTTTGCATTTCTTCTAAGGCGCGTTGTTTGGCTTTGAACAAATACATTTGCACGCGTGAATAGAAGTTGACGGCGCCGTCGCCGCTGGTTTCTACTGCGCAGAAGATGCTTTGTGGGTAGAGCTCGGTGATGATGGTTTGCACGCCGTCGCTTACGCCAGATGAAGGCATGCAGCCGAAAGGCTTTACGCTTAGCGTCATGTGGGCTTTGTTGTGCACTACGTTTAAGATTAGCTTGCCGACTTCCATGTGGCCTTCGCCGCCACGTAGTTCGTTGTTGTAGTGGGTGTGGGCGATTTCGGCGACGTGGTCCATGTCGGGTAAGCGGTAGCCGGTGAGGCCGCCTAACTTAGCGAAGGTTTGAAACACGGCGCGCGTCATGAGCTCGCCAAACCACAGCATGGCCATGTGGCTGCCAACGTCTTTGCCGGCCAAGCCATAGGTTGCTTTGTCGACGTCGCGTAAGTTTGCGCGGTCTTCGGTGTCGTGGCGGCCTTCCCAGAACATGTATAATAACCATGCGCTTACAAGTTGGATGTCGCACTCGCTGCCTTCGCTCTCTAAAAACTTTTGCAGCTGGTAGTTGCCGTCGCCCTCGGTGGTCATGGCCCAGAACTCGCCGATGATCGACGTTTTGGGTTTGGCGATGGTGCGGTCGACTTTGACTTTGCTGAAGGCTTTGCGCACTTTGAGCATGCTGACTAACACGCTTTCTTGTTTTGAAAGCGCGGCGTACACTGCGTCTTTGGCTTCGGTCATGGCGCGGTTGGCGGCGCCCTCTTCTACTTCGAATGGACGCGTGCGGTAGCCCAGAGCGTTGATGACATCGCCTGCGAGCACAGCTTTGGTGAGCGCGATGAAGAAGTTAGTGTCCATCACTAGGCCGGTGTCTTCGCCGGTGGCCTGTTTGAAGCCGCCTGTTTGTTGGAATAACAAGACGCGGAAGCCATCAAAACCAGCGTCGCGCAAAGCTTTGCGGTATTCGGTGACGTACATGCCAAAGCGGCATGGGCCGCACGCGCCTGCGGTTACGAAGACAAACTTTTTCACGACCTCTTCGCTAGTCATGCCTTGTTTGTCGCGCATCTCGGTTAAGGCTTTCACCAAGTTGCCCACGGTGAAATAGGTGGGGTTGCATTGGCCGCGGTTGCCGAACTCTTTGCCGAAACGCAGCGCGTTGTTGTCGGGGCAGTCGAGCATTTGCACGTTGTAACCGAGGCCTTTGAGGGCGCCTTCAATCAAGTAGTCGTGGGCTACGGTTAGGCCTGCGATCAACAAAGTTGTGCCTTCGCGTTCGCTGGCTTTGAAGCTTGGGTCGACCATCGCGTCGTTCCATTGCTTGCGGTCGCTAAGACCCAAGCGAGCACGCTCAGCTTCTTCGAATTTCTTTAACTCAGCGTCGATGTCGATTTCGTCGATTGATAGATTGCTTTTTTCGCCCATAAATAGTCCTCTTTCAAAGGGGTGACACTTTCAAGCTGGTGCTTTCAAGCTGGTGACACGCACTAAAGTGCATGGCACTTCTTTGTGTTAGCTGAGTGCTGAGAAGCCCTCGGCGGTTTTCTTTTTTAGCTGGATTAGACCAGCTTTGGATAGTTGCTCTTGGGCAACCTTGACTTGGGCGGCCTCGTTGTCGACTTGGTATTGTTGTACTTTGTGTGCGAGGCCGTCGATTTCGTTGCGCAGCGCAATGTCGGTGACTTTGCGTGCGGCCAGTTGCGCTTCTTTTAGGCGCAAAAGCTCTAAGCGTTTTTGATCGAGGCGCAGCATGAGCTCGTTTTTCTTTTTGCTCATGTCCTCAAGGCGTTCTTGATGTAGCGTGAGCGTGTGCGCGTAAGTTTTGACGCGGATTTTGATCGAGCCGCCCGGCTTGTTGGCGTCGATGTCGTGCAACGCCGAATAAGGCACAGCGCTTTTTTGCACGATGCTGTCGATGATGCCGTAAGT
>JBGAKI010000030.1:0-33834 GCA_044224525.1 Polyangiales bacterium
GGCTCAAACAGTAGCGAACGATTCGCGGAGCCGAAGGCGTAGCGCTTAGTGAGCGGGTTTGAGCCTCTCGAGTCAGGCTCACTTATTCTCAGCCTCCAAACTAACGGACAAGTGAGCACTGCGCGAATTGCGCTGGCAATGGCACCGCGATTTTCGTCTTAAGCGTTTGTGCAAGCACACACGCTTCGGCAAACACACTCGTGCCATAAGGCACATGTGCAAGCGCTAGAAGCGCCTCGTCAACCCGTCCAAGATCGGTGGCGATGGTGGCATGCGTTAAATGCGCGCGCACCGTGCCCTCGCCGCGTGCAACAAGCCGCGCCATGCTTAACGCATGCACATCACTACCCACGCAATGATGTAACCGCGCAGCATGCTCAAAACCACCAAGCTCCACGACGCCTGTATGCTCAACCAAGTATTTGGCGCGCTCTGCTTCACCAAGACGCATCAATACGTCCACTTTCGTGGCCGCAAACTTCTCCATCGGAATGTGCTCACTAAGCAACAAACCAAGCGCCTTACAATGTTGATCGGTGGCGCGCTCGGCGAACTGCGAAATGATCTGCCGCGCCCCAAGCTGGGTGCGTTCAAGCACTGCAAGCGCCACCGCCGCGCCATCGAGCAGGCAGCTTTTCACCGCAATCTCAAGCAACCTTCGAGCAACGATCGATTTAGCCGTGCGCGGGTCTTGCAATAAGTTCCAAAGTACCTTCTGACCGCGTTGATATTGACCTTGCCCCCCCCAAATGCGCGCGAGCGCAAACGCCGCCGCAATATTTTTAGCGTCGAGCTGAATCACACGTTCAAACGCACCAATCGCTGCACTAAGACGCTTAGCGCGCTCCTCGACCTCGCCAAGAGCCAACCACAAGCGCGGCGAACGGGAACGATCACTAATCGCTTGATAGGCCAAATGCCGCGCTTCAGTCTCGTGACCTGCAACACTTAAGGCGCCGATTAAGCGCGCCAACACCAGATCCGATCTAGGCTCAATGCTGCGATAGGCTTGACTGTAAGCATAGATGGCATCCGCGTAGCGTTTGTTTGCAAAACTCAATTCACCACGCATGAACCAGGCTTGACCCTCAGCGCGTACGAGCAGCACATCGTCTGGCTCGGTCGCATGGGTGTCATGAAGGGTCGCACCACACGCGCCCAACTGCGCAAGCACGAAAGAAAAGGCCGCAAAATACATGACTTGAGACGTCTTGCTTGCGATAATAGCCTCGATCGCGAGTCGCCGATCCATTGTCGAGGATACTAACATGAATCCGATTGTGATGTTGAGTTCGCTGGTGGGACTGGTTGGGCTTTTTGCCTGGTCGGCCACGCGCCGTTTGAACCTCCTATTGGCGGTTAAAGGAAAGACCAAACCGCTCGATCTCGCCGAGGAGTTCTGGTCACGCCTACGCACCACCGTGATTTATGCGCTCGGGCAAAAAAAGATGCCCAACTACCGTGTTGCCGGAACGGCGCACATCTTTATCTTTGCAGGGTTCAGCGTATTGCTTTTGCGCACACTCTTGCTGTGGGGGCGTGGCTTTGATGCGTCGTTTGATTTTTTTGGACTACTCGCGCAAGACACCTTGCTCGGTGACGCCTACAGCTTAACCAAAGACGTGTTTGCAACGCTGGTCGTAGTGGGCGCATTGGTGTTTGTTTATTATCGCGTTGTCAAACGCGAAAAACGCATGAGTCTTGGCATCGAGGGGCTTATCATCTTGGGCATCATCATCACGATGATGCTCGCTGATATGCTTTACGATGGAGCACGCGAGACGCTGCTCGCACGTGCACTAAGCGAGCCCGTTCATTTTCGCATTTGGGAACCGATCGGCACGGGTTTGGCAAGTTGGTTTGAACCCATGCAGCTTTCAAATGCAACCCTTACGGTGCTTGAACACGCTGGGTTTTGGTGGCACTCGCTTTTTGTTCTGATCTTCTTAAATCTGCTGCCCTATTCAAAGCACTTTCACATCATCACCTCGATTCCCAATGTGTTCCTATCGACACAAGAACCCGTCGGGCGTTTACCCATGGTCGAAGATTTAGAGGGCAAAGTCGAGCGTGAGGAACCCGTTGGCTTAGCGCGCATCGAGCACCTCAACTGGAAGATGGCACTCGATACCTATACATGCACCGAATGCGGACGCTGCACCGATAACTGCCCAGCCGCCACCACCGGTAAAGTGCTCTCGCCCAAACATCTGATGCTTTCGCTGCGCGACAGCCTCTACGCCGCTGAGCCGCGCCTTGTGCACAACAAGCCGATAACCATCGCCAAACATGAAGTGCACGGTAATCCACCGCCCAACACTTATTATGGCGTGGGTGAAGAAGTCGAGATCATCGGCAACGTGATGACAAGCGATGTCATCTGGGGCTGCACGACCTGCCGTGCTTGCGAAGAGCAGTGCCCCGTGTTGATCACCTTCGTTGACAAGATTGTCAGCATGCGTCGCCACGAAGTAATGGGTAAAGCCGAGTTCCCCGAGACACTCAACAAACCCTTTCAAGCGATGGAAGTCAACGGCAACCCGTGGAACCTGCCTGCAGCATCACGCGCAGCATGGGCCGATGGGTTAGACATTCCTCGCGTCAGCGACAAACCCGATGTGCCCTATGTTTATTGGGTGGGTTGTGCTGCAAGCTACGACGATCGCGCCAAACGCATTGCGCGCGCCACCGCGCAGCTGATGAAAATGGCAAACATCGAGTTTGCCATCATGGGCCAAGAAGAAAAATGCACCGGCGATCCCGCACGCCGAGCGGGCAACGAATACCTTTTTCAAATGCTCGCCCAATCCAATATCGAAACCCTCAAAGAACACGGTGTCGATAAAAAAACCGTTGTCACGGCATGCCCCCATTGCTTTAACACCCTTTTAAACGAGTATCCCGACCTTGGATTGAAACTCAACGTCGTACACCATACTGACTTCTTGTGGAAACTTGTCAGCGAAGGCACGCTCAAACCAACGAAGAATCTCGATCAAACAATGGCCTATCACGACAGCTGTTACCTTGGTCGCTACAACGACATCGTCGACGCACCTCGCAAAGTTTTGCAAGCCATTCCTGGCGTCAAACTCACCGAAGTGCCCTACTGGAATAAACGCAAGGGGTTATGTTGCGGCGCAGGCGGTGCACAAATGTGGATGGAAGAACAAAAGAGCGAGACGCGTGTCAATACCAAACGCACGCTGCAACTCATCGACACCGGCGCATCGACCATTGCAAGTGGCTGCCCCTTCTGTTCGACCATGCTCGGCGATGGCCTGAAAGCCGAAGAAAAAGACAAACAGATCGCTCAGCTCGACATCGCCGAAATTCTGCTCAGCGCCATGTAAATAAGCGATTGATCAATACCGCCGCATGGCCACGCTCTGATCTACCTTACTAAGGACAAAGGCTTTTGGCCTCTGTGGCAACCAGCTTTAACGCCTCATAGGATGCAGCGTCGACATGTTGCCGCCAAGCCGCGGTGCGTTTCTCTTCGCTCACGCACTGCTCCTGGGTTGCATCGGCGCCACGCTTAACATTCGTTTCATAAACAAACCTGCGTTGCTTAGGAGTCCAAACAAACCGAATCGCCGTAGGGGCCTCTATTGCACTCGCACCACTGGTATTGAAAACCGCAAGCGGAGGCGCCCCCACATCAGGTTCACCATACCCGCGAAAACGATGAAGGAAAGTTAAATGGGTTGCGCAGGCCATCAACCCGTCCGGCAAATCACTCAAATAAGCAGCGGGCAGATAACCGTCGCGGTACCTAAAAAGTGTGGTTGGCGCCCAAGGTTCATAGGGATCACGCGGTCCATTGCGAACAACCCAATCGAGATAAGCCACAATCGCACGAAAACGTTTCGCGTAACCTTGGGTATGAAATAAGAGAAAACAACCCGCGTAATATTGGCTAAAAAGATCCGCGACCTCATCAAGTAACGCCTGGCAGGGCGCGCGTTTGAGCGTGGGTGTCTGCGACACCCACGAACACAACTCTGGATCCCAACGTGTCACCACACCGCACTCATCGCCGGTCTCATCGCGCGATGGCGCAAGCGCGAACGCAGGCGCATCGTTCAAGGGCAGCGGGTGAGCAGGCGCACAGCCCAACGTCAGTGAAAGCAAAGCTTGCAAGCCCAAACAACGCACAACAATACTACGCACAACGGTGTTGAATATGGATCAAAACCGCAGCGTTTCAAGCGTGTTCTACACACACGCGAACACTACGCCTCAGCTTCTTCGTTCTCTTCGGCGCTGTCGTCTTTAATCAGCCCATGCTTTTTCATTAGCTTACGCAAATATTTGCGGTCCATGTCGGCTTCTTTAGCCGCATGTGAAATATTGCCGTTATTACGCGCAAGCAGACCCGCCAAATAATCGCGCTCAAAACCATCGACCCATCTTTCCTTGGCGTCCTTAAAACTCAGGCTCGACTCATCACCATCATCGGAGGGAATATGCGGCCCGTTGCGCAACGCACTGGGCGCGCGCGTTTGGGCACCACTGACATGCTGCGGCAAGTCTTCAACACGAATCCGGTGCGAGTCTGCAAAACTGCAAGCACGCTCAACCACATTGACCAGCTCGCGAATATTGCCCGGCCAATTGTAGGCCTGCAGGCGCGCAAACACTTCAGGCTCAACCTCGGTAACCTTTTGCTTTCCATCACGATCACGATTAAAGGCGCCATTCTTTAGGAAATGATCCACCAACAAGGGCAAATCATCCTTACGCTCGCGCAAGGACGGCAGCATCAAACGCACGACGCTCAAGCGATAAAACAAATCTTCGCGAAAACGCCCGGCCTTCACTTCTTGCTCAAGATTACGGTTGGTGGCCGCCACAATCCGCACATCCACCTTAATCGGCTTAGAACCACCTACACGCTTAACCTCGCGTTGCTCAAGGGCACGCAAGAGTTTGGGCTGCAGATCAAGCGCAAGTTCACCAAGCTCGTCCAAAAACAGCGTGCCACCATTGGCCAGCTCAAACAAACCTTGCCGTGTTTGCACCGCACCGGTGAACGACCCCTTCTCGTGACCAAAAAGCTCACTCTCGATCAAATTCTCGGGCACCGCGCCGCAATCAAATACAATGAATGGGCCTTCGCGATGGCGCGACTCTTGATGAATCGTGCGCGCGATGACTTCTTTACCCGTGCCGGTCTCGCCCTCAATGACCACCGTCGTGTCGGTTTTAGTGATCTTCTCGAGAATCGCATACACTTCGCGCATTTTGGGGTCGCGGCCGATCAGCAAATCGCCATACTTATCGCGATTCGACGGAACAATCTTTACCTTCTCGTCGATCGACGCAAAACGAATCTCACTCTTGCCAAGCGTGATTACTGAATCGGGTCGCAAATACGCTTCGCGAATACGCACGCGATTTACAAAGGTGCCGTTGGTCGATCCCAGATCGGCGATCATATATTGATCGCCTTCAACGAATATCTTGCAGTGGTTGCGACTTACCGTTTCGTCCTCGAGCGCTAAATCGTTGTCGTCGATCGCACCAATCGTCACCACATCTTTATCGAAGATGTGTTCTTCCGAGACGCCGTTACGCACCACGACAAGCTTCGACCGTCGCAATGTAATGGTAGTCGCGCGACCATCGATATACGTGATCTTGGTCGCGGAAAACTTATCAAGCTCAGGGACAACACTGACGCCGCTCATATGCACATAGTGTACTCGCAGAATTACAGTGGGGTCAACTATCCCCACCTAGATTTGCTGACTCGGTCAAAAACCTAGAATCAGTGAATCATTTTCACCAACTAGTATCAAAATAAATATCAATTTTCCCAAGCCGGACGACGAACAATCTTAACTTGTGTCACGACTACTTGGTCACCCGACCCCCAGGTGGAAACGCAGGTAAACCAAGCCCCGCAGCCACCGGTGGAATATAAATACGCTGCAGCAGCTCAGCATCCACCTTCGCGTGTGTCGCCCTACGCAAACTGCGTGCATACGCCGTCCATGCATCGGCTCGTTTACGCTGCCAGATCTGTTGACGCATCTCGCTACGATAGCGTGCACTGTCATCGGCCGTCGGTTCGCGCTTACCGGTCAACTTAACCACGCTAAACATGCTGCCAACCGCAACGGGCGCACGCGTAACATCGCCTACCTGCTTCAACGCAAACGCTGCTTGGGCAATCGCAAGATCGACGGCCGGGCCCTTACCCAGTGGTAATCCTTTGTGATCAAAATAACGCAGGTCACCACCGCGTAGTTTCGTTTCTTGATCGACGCTGTGTTCGCTGACCGCCTTACGAAACACCACCATATCGCCACCCTGCACGTCTTTAATAACTTGGAGCGCCTCTTCCTTGCTCGTCACAAGCACATGATGCGCGCGAACATAGGTTTGCTGAGGCGCAAGGCCCAGATGTTCTCTTAGCGCAGCATCTATCTCTTGATCGCTCACCACACTGATAGGTGTTTTGTCATCCACCTCAAGGTGCGACAGCTTTTGCGCAGCAAACTCTCCCGTGCGAACGATCACATCGCGGTTTTTATCATAGCCCAAACGTCTGGCCTCTTGCGCAAAGAGCTCAAACTGAATAGCGCGTTCTACGTAAGCCTCAAGCACCGCGCGATCGACATCCAAAGCAGCAGGCGACGCTTGCACCGCAAGCACTTCATCAACACCAAGACTACGCTCACCCACGCGAAGCAGCCACTCACTTGCCATGGCGCTGGACGCCAAAACGCTAACACACAGGGCAGCCATCACATATCGACAACGTGCCATGCGTGCTTACCCGCGAATATCGCGAATGGTCACAAACACAAGCAGCGTAATCAAGAGCACAAGCCCGGCGGTATGTACCCACGCTTCAACACGCTCGCTTGGTTTACGTCGTGTCACAAACTCATAGACCAAAAACACCAAGCGCCCGCCATCGAGCGCCGGCATCGGCAACAAATTAAAAAGCCCAAGCGCCACCGAGAGCAGCATCAACACCGACAAATACTCGATTGCGCCTTTTCCAGCTTCTTGCGCGACAATCTTACCCATGCCGATCGGGCCCGACATACCCTCGGTGCTACCTTCACCAATCTTTTTACCCAGTTCGGTCAACTGCGCGACCGTGAGCTGGTAAGGCAGCGCAATCGAAGCAACCAAGGCTTTACCGAGCGGCATCGGCTCATAGCCCCGCGTGGTTTTCGCCACAACACCGATCACACCACGTTTGCCATCTTTCTTAGGCGTGATTGTCAACGAGAGCGACTCGCTCCCACGCTTCACCAAATAGACCGTAGGTTGCCCGGCGCGATGTTTGGTGATCTTAATCAGATCGTCGACATTCTTGATCGGCTTACCATTAGCCTCGATGATCGTGTCACCCACCTTGAGCCCGGCTTTGGCCGCCGGCGCGCTGGGCATAAGGCTTGCCACCTGCATTGGCTCGGTTGGAATTTCCTGCGGCCACCCCGTCAGGGCGATCCCAAGCACTAAAAGCGACGCCGTTAGGTAGTTAGCGATCGGACCGGCGGCGATCGTAAGCATGCGTGCGAACAAACCCTGGTTGGGAAAAAGCGCCTTATCGTTGGGATCGACCTCTTCTTGTAAGCTCATCCCAGCAATTTGCACATACGCTAAAAAAGGAATCGCACAGATCTGAAAGACCGTGTCATTTTCGCTTTTTTGGTGTTTGATGAGCGTTGGACCAAAGCCAATGCTAAACTTCAGCACACGCATGCCAAAATAGCGGGCCACCAAATAATGGCCAGCTTCGTGGATGGTTACCAACACTGATATGCCTAAAACGGCCAGCACAATGTCCACTAAGCTCATACTGCAAAGTATGACCCGCCCAATCGACTTTGTCGCGTGAAAACAAAAATGAGCCCAAATCCCAGACCTTCGCTCAAAGTCGCACTTGGACAAATCAACCCGACCGCCGGAGCCTTGAGCGCAAACGCCGCTAAGATCATTAACGTATGCCAAAACGCGGCGCGCAGCGGCGCTAGGCTCGCCGTTTTTCCTGAACTTGTGCTCTCGGGTTACCCACCGCGCGATTTGCTCGATCGACCCGATTTTGTCCAAGAACAAATGCAACTTTTGCAAATGATCGCGCGCACCATTCCGCACACGCTCTATGCGATTATAGGCTGTGCCACACCGCGCAACGACGATCCGCGCACCCCGCTACACAACACCGCGGTCGTGTTATATGGGGGCACCATTGTGGCGCAAGTACACAAACAGCTGCTGCCCAACTATGATGTTTTTGATGAATCAAGATATTTTGAAGCAGGCACAACATCACAACTGGTAACAATCGATTCATTCAAAATAGGTATCACCATCTGTGAAGACATCTGGTCATCGCGAAGTCGCCTAAGCGAACGCGATTACGGCAAAGACCCAGCGAGTGAACTTGTGAAACAAGGCGCCGATCTCTTGGTCAATATCTCCGCCTCACCTTTTAATTATGCAAAGTACCAAACTCGCCGCCAGGCGCTGAGCAACTTGGCTCTGCATTACGAACGACCACTGATCTACGTCAACCAAGTGGGCGGGCAAGACGAGCTCATCTACGACGGCATGTCATGCATCATCAACCGCGAAGGTCGGGTCGTCGCAAGCGCCACCACCTTCAGCGAAGACGTCGTGGTTTACGACTTAGACATCGCGAGCACCACAAACAAAGATTCGTTACTTCCGAGCGCCACGCGCGAAGCTGTGATTTGGAACGCGCTGGTGCTTGGTACACGCGACTACGTGCAAAAATCGGGATTTAGCAAAGTGGCAATTGGCTTGTCGGGTGGCATCGACAGCGCACTCAGCGCCGCCATCGCAGTTGAAGCGCTCGAAGCACCCAACGTGCTGGGTGTGTTCATGCCAACGCGCTACACATCCGATGAAAGCACGCGCGACGCAAGGACCTTGGCCGAGAACCTTGGCATCGATTTGCTCGAATGTCCGATAGACTCGATCTTTGCCACCTATCAAGCCGAGCTCATGCCATGGCTTGATGAAATTGGCGGACCTTCGAGCAATGACGTCACCTTTGAAAACGTACAGTCGCGTATTCGTGGGCAAGTATTGATGGCCATCGCCAACCGAGATGGGCGCTTGGTGCTTACAACGGGCAACAAAAGCGAAATCGCCACCGGCTACTGCACACTTTACGGCGATACCGCAGGCGCACTGGGCGTACTCGCCGATGTCTACAAAACAGAAGTGTATCGCCTCGCACACTTCGTCAACGAAAAAGGCGGCGCCGAGATCATTCCTAAATACACGATCACGCGCGCACCCAGTGCAGAACTTAAACACAACCAACGCGATCAAGACACCTTACCGGCTTACGACATCCTCGACGACATCTTAGAGCGTTATATTGAAAAACGCGAAAGCGCAGAAAGTATGGTCAAGGCGGGCTTACCGGCTGACGCCATTAAAGACGTGCTTCAGCGCCTGGTTGTCAACGAGCATAAGCGCAAGCAACTACCACCGGGTCTTATCGTATCGTCTAAAGCATTCGGTTTTAGCCGCCGCATGCCGCTTACTTCGCGCTGGCGCTAATTACTTTACTTACTTTTTGCTTTTTAGCTTTTCGACGTAGTTTTCTTTAATCGTCAACGCTGGCCGTGAAAGCGCCAACGCACCTGGGGGAACATCCTCGGTCACGGTGGTGCCGCTTGCAACATAGGCACCTTTACCCACGCGCACAGGTGCAACAAGCTGCGAATCGCTGCCGATAAACACGCCATCTTCAAGCACGGTCACGTGTTTCTGCTGTCCATCGTAGTTGCAAAAGATGGTGCCCGCGCCGATGTTCACCTCAGCACCCACCTCGCCATCGCCAAGATAGCTCAAGTGATTGGCTTTCGATCCGGCGCCAAGTCGCACCTTCTTGGTTTCAACAAAGTTGCCAAGCTTGGCTTTCGCACCAAGCCACGTGCCTTCACGTAAACGCGCAAACGGCCCGATCTCGCTCGCTTCACCAAGCACGCTCTTGTCAACCACACAATAGGGTCGAATCACCACGCGATCAGCTACCTCGGCGTCCACCAAATACGAGCCAGCGCCCACAAACACGCCACTACCCAAACGACTAGCACCTTTAATGGTCACGTTCGCTTCGATCTGAGTGTCCACGCCCAACGTCACACTGCGATCAATATACACAGCGTCAGGATCTTGAAAACCAACACCTTCTCGCGCCCAATGCTGAGCAACGCGCGCGTACATCGCCTTTTGCGCGAGCGCCAGTTCATAACGATCATTAACGCCGCAAAGCTCCTGCATCGACCAACTGTGCGCCTGCACACCCTGCCCCGCATGCGCAAGCGCGATCATATCGGTCAAATAAAATTCCTTTTGCACATTGGTGTTCGACACCTTGCCAAGCATCGTCTCCAAAAACGCCCGCGACGTTGCATAGAACCCGGGGTTAACCTCGCACACCTCGCGCTCAATGGCGCTACAATCCTTGTCTTCACGTATCGCACAAACCTGACCTTCGCTATCGCGTAGAATGCGACCATACCCTTTGGGTTGGGTCAGCGTTCCGGTAAGCATCGCTACATCGCACGCGTGCGTGTCATACATATGCATCAGCGTGCCAATCGCGTCAGGCGTCACAAGCGGTGTGTCGCCATAAAGAATCAGCACCTTCTGTGTATCCGACGGCAACACACCAAGCGCTGCACGCACCGCATCGGCCGTTCCAAGAGGTTGTTTTTGCTCTGCGAATGAAACGCGCGTCGCGTCATAACGTTGTCGAATCGCAGCCTGCACCTGCTCGCGCGCATGCCCCACAACCACCGTGTTGCGCGCAACACCCGCTTCCAGCGCTGCATCCAGCGGATAAAACACCATCGGCCAACCCGCGATAGGGTGCAAAACCTTGGGCACTGCGCTTTTCATGCGTGTACCCTGGCCTGCCGCAAGGACCACACTCGTCCAACCTGTTTGTGTCATGTCGAACCCTTATTTAGCGCAAAACCATCATAACTCGCAAATGAAGCGAGCAAATCCGCAAAGCGGCCAAGAGACAACAAACTGTCGTACTGCAAGTTGAGCTCGGGCAAAAGCCAAATGTGATCAATCGTTAGAGCGTGTTCGTCAAGGTTTTGTTTGAGCCAAACAAGATTATCGCACTCGACCTTCCACACAGCCTGTAGCTCGGCGATAAGCCTTTGGACGCGTGCTTTAACGGGAACCGAAAGATCCAATGACTCAACCGACGCAGCGTTCAACGGCATCGACGCATCGCGCTCGTCAGTTGTTAGCGACACCACATCATTAACAAGCAAACCATTCAAGGCAAACTTTTGTTCACGCAAATGATCGCAAAACGCCAACGCTTCCACCAATGCTTCGCGCTCTGGACGCGCCACCACAACAAAACCTACGCTTGAACTCTTCAAAAGCCGCTTAACTCTTTGGGCGCGATCGCGCAACACCGGCAATAACAACGTGATCTCGCTAAGAAACACCGCCACATCACTCATTAACCCTTCACCTGTGATCTTTTGCATGCCCCTCACCGCCAGATTGCTACCCCAACGCACGAGCCGATTTTTGCCCAGGGCGCGCGCCCTTTCGCTGCTTACAAGCTTCACAAAGGGCGCGTCAAGACCACCGATTAATCGATCGGGAGCAGATAAAAAATCAAGCGCATTGGCTGTCGGCGGCGTATCGATGATCACCACATCCCAACGGTCTTGTTCGACCAACCACAAGGTCATATCGATGGCCATATAATCCTGCGTACCCGCAAGTGACGTGGAGATATGCTGATAAATGGGATTGCCAAGAATCCGCTCCGCGTCCTCACGCGAAGAAATCTCTCGCCGCACCAACGCATCAAACGCTGTTTTGGTATCGAGCACCACCACATCAAGGCTACCTTGTATGTCAAGCGTCACCGACTGCACGGCTCCCGTATCGGTTCGCACCCCCAACGCATCTGCCAACCGTCGCGCTGGATCGATGGTCAAACAAATGACCCGTTGACCCAGCGTCGCGAGCCGCAACGCAAGCGCAGCACTGAGGGTTGTCTTACCTACCCCACCCGGACCCACACATAAGGTCACTTTGCGATTGGCACTAAGGCGCTCGAGTGTCATCCAAGTTATCCATTCAATGCACGCTGTCTAAAAGTTCGCGCGCCCCTTGCGCAAACAGTTGCTCGGCAACATCGACACCTAGGTTTTTTGCAAGCAAACGATCACCCTGCGCATCACCTGTTATATTGATGCTGCCCTGTGCCCTCAACACCCTTGAACCATCTTTTGCTGCCACCAGCGCGCGCAAACCAAGCGTCTGATCAATCAGCTGCGCATACCCTGCAAGCGGTGTCTGACAGCCCCCCTGAAGCGCAGTAAGCAACGCACGCTCAGCATCGACCGCAAGGTGCGTCGACATATCGTCTAAATGCGCAAGTAACGAGCGCACGCGCAGATCGTCGCACCGCGCCTCAATCGCAAGCGCGCCTTGACCAATTGCCGGCAAAAAAAGTCCCACCGGAAGCTCATGACCGCGGGTGCTTAACCCCAATCGACGCAAACCCGCCGCAGCAAGTACGATCGCATCGTAAACACCTTCATCCAAGCGGCGAAGTCGCGTGTCCACATTGCCGCGCAAAAGCTCGATCGTTAAGTCAGGCCGTATGCTCAAAAGCTGCGCGGCGCGGCGAAGCGAACTCGTTCCAACGCGCGCGCCCTGCGGTGCATCCGAAAACGAGGAACCGTCGCGCGCGATCCACATATCGCGCGCATCTTCGCGTTTGGGTACGCACACAAGATCAAGCGCTGCATGCACCGCGACTGGCATGTCTTTCATCGAATGCACGGCCATATCGGCCCGCCCCTGTGCCAGGGCTTCTTCAAGCTCCGAAACAAAAAGTCCTTTGCCACCGATCGCCGACAGTGCTTTCTCTTGAAAACGATCACCCTGTGTAGTGATTTGTACTTCCTCGATCTGTACGCCGGGCCAACGCGCTTTGATGTCGCTTGCAATCATTCGCGTTTGCGTCAACGCAAGCAAACTTTTACGAGTGGCGATGCGAAGTGTATTATCTGTCATCACAGCTTTTCGTTAGAATCATGATCGTTGCCCGACGGTTTCTGACTGTCTGGTTTTATTGCTTCGTCATTTGCAGGGCCAACCTCAATCCCAAAAAGGCGTTGAATCGCAGCAAGATAACGATCCTTGTCAGGACCCGCGTAGTCAACTTTGAGCTGTGAGAGCGGTTGATGCAAGATCTTGTTGCTAATGCTCTCGGCCACCTGTGCTGCATCGACGCCCGTACCAATCCTACCAATCAGTCGCGTCAACTCCTGCTCAACCGTCGTTTTGGTATGCTGGCGCAACGCTAAAATCGTTTGTGCCAACGCCTGCGACGTGCGCCATTGCTCAAACGCTTGAACTTCTTGGTTCACCAAGTCGCTCGCCATCACCGCCGCCTGTTTACGGCGTTCCAGATGCTCTTGCGCCACCTGCTGCAAATCGTCGATGTCGTAATGATAAATATTGTCGAGATCATCTACTTTTGGGTCCACGTTGCGCGGTAACGCAATATCAATGATAAAAAGCGGTCGATGACGGCGTTGCTTGATAATACTTTGCATCATCGGCCGTGTCACAACAAAGGTGGGACTTGCCGTCGAAGTAATCGCCACATCGCTTTGAGCCAACGCATCTTCCAGTTGCTCCCATGGCATCACTTTGCCCTGACATGCTTGAGCAATCGCCTGCGCTCGTTCGATGCTGCGATTGACCACCGTCAGCTTGGCACCACGCCCGAGCAAGTGCCGCGCTGCGTTTTCGCCCATCTTTCCGGCACCCACCAGCAACGTTTGTTTATCCTCCAAATCACCAAATATTTTTTCCGCCAGTTCACACGCAACAGAACTAATGCTCACTTGTCCTTGCGCCAGCGTGGTTTCCGTGCGCACGCGCTTGGCCACAAAAAATGCACGCTGCGCGCAACGGGCAAGCAGCGAATGAAGCGCCTTGTGCTCACTCGCTTGTGCATACGCTTCTTTAACCTGACCCAAAATCTGAGGCTCCCCGATCACCATCGACTCAAGGCTGGTCGCAACCCGAAAAACATGCTCAACAGCCGCCGACCCCTCATGAACATAAAGCAGGTCATCGCGCTGTACCTTAAGCCACCGACGAAAAAGCGCTTTGAGCGATGCAATTGCACGCTCAGGCTGCTGTGTTGACGCATGCGCTTCAAGACGATTGCACGTGGTTAACCACACCAGTTCATCGACAACGCCCTCAGCGTGCAATTGCCACGGCGACGGCTCATGACGAAAGGCAACCACTGCTTGTTCGCGCAGTTCGAGCTCAGCACTTTGATGCGACAATCCTACGACAATGACTTCGCGCACGTTACCATCCGAATAAATAACCAGTGAGAACCAAAAGGACGAGCAAAAAACCGCCCACGGTGCCGTAAGCCGCGCGGCGGCCTTGCCAGCCCGCGCCATAACGCAGTCCAAGCACCGTCGCAAAACAAACCCAGGTTAACACCCCAAACAGTTGTGTGACTGTCAACGCAGGCATACGTTCGCGAATCACAATCAACGCACCCAGGCTGAGGCCCACCGTATGTAACACAAACCCAGCCAAGCTTGACTGCAAAGCTACTTTGTCTAGCAACTCGAGCGCGGGCAGCTGATGTGAAAGCGCACCCACACGCTTATGTTTGAGCGCCGCAGCTTGAATCAAATAAGCAAGCGCCGCAGCAAACGCAAGCGCAAAGAGCGCCGTACCAAGAATATTGACGCCAATATGAAAGGGCAAAAGCGTCGAACGCAACCCTTCGGTTGCAATGCGTGCATCTGTTCCAGGAAGTGCGCTCAAAAGCAAAAGCAAACTGAGCGGCACAACGAACGCGCCCAAAATAAATGCAGATCGATAGCGAAAACACGACAACAAGAAGATCACTATGCAAAACCATGATGCGATCAGAAGGCTGTGATAGATGTCGTCAAAAGCGCCAAACCCGCGCGCAAAACCATGCCGCAACAAAAGTTGCGCATGCACCAATGCAGCCAAAATCGTGATCGCCAAAATAGGCTTTGATAATCGTTTATTGTTGCGTACCAGCACGCTCCAATAGAACAACGTTGCCATGCCATAAAGCGCGGTCGTGACGATCATAAGCGTCGATTCGAGCGTATGAGGGTGGCTGGACATGTGAAAACCTAGAAACTTAGAACTAGCGTTGCTTTTTCACGAACAACTTCGCCAACACTTCGAGCTCCGAGTTGCGTGCTGGGGGTCGCCCCGAAGAACCCTTTGCGCTCGTTTTACCACTTTTCGCGTCGCCAAGCGCCTCGCCCACAAACCCTTCTTCAACGCGATATGCCGCGTCACCAATGATCACCGACGTGTCGCAAAGATCAGCCTTCATTTGTTTGAGCTGCTCGACGTCTTTAACCTTTCCAATCAAACGCACCGATTCCGGCTCGTCGGTGAGCGCCTCAACAAAGCGCACCGCTGAAATCAAGTGCATTGTTAAGTCCACCGGACCCGTCGCTGTCTCATGCGCGCGCATAATCAACGTGTCGCCCTCAAGGGTCAGGGTTCCCTTGCCCATCCCCTCTTGTAGCGCTTGTTGGGTCAAAAAAACGCGAGTTGCTGCCATTCGCCAAAAACTCCTCTAAAGATGCCTTATATTATGGCATATCTCGCCCGTTGATTTTGCATAAACCGTGATTACAATGGTAATTCAGACTAAGGGAGTTACCATGGCCAGCGATAAAATCCAAAGCGTAAACGATAGCAACTTTGACGAGCAGGTACTAAAAGCCGATGTCCCTGTTTTGGTTGACTTTTCTGCCACCTGGTGTGGTCCCTGTCGTCAGATCGCGCCGCTGGTTGAGCAGCTTGCCGACGAATACTCAGGTCGCGTCAAAGTGACCACAGTCGATATCGACGAAAGCCCCTCGATCGCGCAGCGTTACGGGATCCGCGGTGTGCCCAGCTTGTACATGTTCAAGGGCGGCAACTTGGTAGCGCAACAGGTCGGCGCCGTACCCAAAGCCACCATCGCAGCGCTCATCGAAAAAGCGCTCTAAAGCAAACGATTCGCATTAGAGCAAAGAGAAGTTGAGTTGAGGTGGTTTGGGGGAGGTCAAACCCGCTCACTAAGCGCTACGCCTACGGCTTCGCGAATCGTTCGCTACTGTTTGACCTCCCCAAACCACCTCAACTCAACTTCTCTTTGCTCTAGTAACCAGCTAAGGCGTTTGATTGAGTTTGCGCAGTAAGCGCTCTTGCCGCTCGTGCAGGCGTCGCTCATCAAGCTCATGACGTTTGGTTTCGCGAATCCATAACCCAAGCAAAATAAACATGAGCCCAAGCGCGATGGCCGAAAGTACAATCAAGATCGCAGGCCAGTTGCGAAAACTTACGCGCACGCTGTGGCGAGGAATGGCCATCGTATCAAGCTGCCCGAGCGCAAGACTGGTTGGATCGCCATAACCCATACCGGACGCTGCAAAGGGTTCATGTTGGCTCGTCCAAGTGGGAAGCGTGTTTGAGGGCGGTAAGCTAAGGGGCCTTGAGCTTGGCGAGGGGTATGCCCGCACTTGCGTTACTTTTTCGTCATCACGACTTAAAACGCTAAAACCTTGTGGTCGCGCCGAAGGTGTCGCACGTACCTGGGTGCGTGCCTGATCATGATCGGCCTCAAACACACCAGTTGCCTCATCAACTGGCTCTACGCTCACGGGCACTTCAACGGACGCTTTTTGTTCATCAGCGATCGTTTTGGCCACCACTGTGTCAGGGCGCGACGATCGTGGCGCAACATCGATCACGTGCCCCAACGTGTCCGGCGCAGCATCGGCTTCGCTCACAACCTTTGGTTCTGGCAACGGATGATCGGTCGGGTTGGGTGTTTTTGCCAACTGTTCATCAACCTCGCCCATGGCAACCACTTGAGTCGGTCGATCCGAAGTTCGACCTGCAACAGGCGGCACCGAATCATTCATCGACGTCTTGGCCAACGTCATCACTTCCGGCAGCTTCAGCTCCTGCGTTTGTGCATCGTGCTGCGCTGGCTCGGCCGGGTCGACGCCATCGTTGCTCTGCGCTGAGGCGTATTCGTTGAGCGCCGTTACAAGTTTCTCAAGCGTCGTCGGGCGCTCTTTAGATTCAGCCTTCAGGTACGTATCGATGCATTGCATCAACTCACTGCGCGCTGCACCCCCCTGCGGTTCCAAACGCTGATAGGTGTCAAAAGTCGTATAGACAATGCGCGCAACACCATAACGGTCAGTCGCGCTACTCAACTCACCACTGACCAGTTCAGGCGCAAACAACGTCGGCGAAGCATTGTCGCCGACCGCCATTTTTTGCCAGGCGCTCTTGGGAAGCGACGCAAGCAAGTGCATGCCGCTGAGCACCACACCATGCGATGTAAGCCAGACATGCGCAGATGTCAGCGCACCATGCTGAAAAGCCTCATGCTCATGTTTACTTTCATTAGCTAGATCGCGTAACGCCGGTAACACCTCCGACAAAACCGCTGATGTCTCGACTTATCGCGGCTATCAAGCAGCGCCGATAACGCTTTACCGTTGGGCAGCGCTTCGATCACCAATACATTATCGCTGTCATCAAGCCCCAAATCGATGATTGGATTGACACCTTTGTGTTGTTCGCGCCTTTTACGCAGCGGTAAAGTTAAACGTTATGGCGTAGCTCTGAGGATTGTTAAACGCAGAGCGTGCAATCTCGTGTAGCAAAACGCGCTGACCAAGCGTGCGGTCCATCCCAACGCGCGTGGTAAAAACCGCACTTTCAAAATGCACCCTGAGCGACTCAAACCGCGCCAGCCCATCGATCTGCGACTCAGCCAATAGATCACTCAAACGCTCGTGCGCCTGTGATGCGCTTGATGCGCTATCGAGCGTGTTGCCGCGCGGGCGCTCCGACGTTCTAACACGTCGGGTCGATTGCCGGACACTCATGGGTCTAGCCTCATGGGCTTAGCGTAGCGCAATCCGTTGCTAGCTCAAAGCCGCCAACAACAACGTGCCACCCAAAAAGCTGATATTGATGGCCGGTGCTGCCGAAACCACCCACACCGCGCACCGTACTACCAAGCAAGGCTTCTGACTCGACTTCGATCACTTTGACCTGCACCACGGGCGCAATAATCAACTGCGCAACGCGCTCGCCAGGTTGAATCGCATAGTCATGGTGCCCCAAGTTGATTGCAACACGCACACTTCACCGCGATAATCGGCATCGATGGTACCCGGTGCATTGAGCACAGTCACGCTGTGTTTGGCCGCAAGCCCCGAACGCGGCCGCACTTGACCCTCAAACCCAGGCGCAATCGCCATCATCCATCCCGTCGGCACTTTGGCGCTTTGCCCTGCCACGATCACCAGCGGCTCGCTGAAGCTGCACTGGGGTCCATCTCGCAGCGTAGTCGGTGGCATAAAAAGGCGTCTTGGCTTCGGGTCGCACGCGAAAAAGCTTGAGTACAGCTCCAATTCTGGGGCTGCTTTAACTGTAGAACCATCGGACTGATATGAAACACTCGTCGACATACAAGCAACGTAGCCCAGTTTACCGTTCTTGCACCAAAAAAATAAGACCAGATGTTACTCTCAAGCTACGCCGTCAGCATCGTGTTTGTGCTCACTGCAATTCGGGATGATTATCAAAGTCCTCAATGGCGTTCTTGTAAGCTGGCAATTTGCCTTTAACGAAATCAGGTCTGCTGATAGTTGCCATTCTCGTATTCGTCGGGAAAATCATCACCGCTAAAGAGCCCTAAGAGATGACCCTGTGCATCAAAAAGGGGTGCACCGCGATCACCCTGATGGCCCGGCAGGCCCGTAAAGATAAAAGCCGTATCGCCATATTCAATGTTCGCCGGCCACTTGAAATCAATCTGATGCTTAATGCGATTCGTACGCACTTGGGCATCGGGTTGTTGCTGATAAGAAGGCGCCACACCTCCCATACCCACCATACTCACCGTTGCATCAACTGCCGGCACGTCTTTTGAAAGCTGAGGAACCACCGGCAACCCGTCCTGTGTCTCGGCAAAAAATGAGCGACTAAAGCCGTCTTGTAATTTTAAGATCGCCACATCGTATGGATCTGATGGCTGCGATGAAAGGGAATGCGGCAGATACGTAAACCGAACCTCGCAGTTTCGATTATTGGCATTCCACAAGGTAAGCTCATCGGTACGTGCGTCCATGGGTTGCCCTTGCGCATCTTTGAACGGACCCTTGCAAAGGAAAAAAACCATGTATTCTGACCTCGCGTCACCCAAAGGAGGCAGCGGTTTTGACAAGTAGTCAATACAAGAAGCGTTGGTCAAGATATAGCGCAACGGATCACTTTTCTGTTCAGGGTGAGCATCAAACACAGTCGCAGTGCAGCGTGTAATGTTGGAGGGATCGCCCGGGTGATGCCATATCAATGCGCCAACCGCCAAGTGGTTGCTCCATGCAGGCAAGGTTTCAACATAATCGGTCGACGCAAGTTCAACCGATGCCTGGTTAAACGATGCAGTGTTTTCGCCTTGGAGCGTGGGCTGCAAGCGGCATTCAAAACGCTAGCGAAGCTCACAACAAGTTGTGCCAGATGCCTACGACCTACCATCAAGTGTCCCCCGAGTGTCGGTTAGTTGATACTTTAGCCTGACTGCAACTGTGCCAACGGTCAAGGCGTGGGCACTGCGTCGTTTCAACATTGTTGAAAACTAAGCATAAAACAGATGGTTTGGCGCAGCAGAGGCGCCTTTGTACCCGAAAAGCGCCATTACAGCGTCAAAAAAAACTCATAACATGTTGAATTAAATAAGTATTTTTTCTTATCTTTATTACCTCGCATGGCATATCTTTGCAACTTTGTTCATTAGGTTCTTGTGCCGTAAAGAAGAACCTTCCTGTACTGGCAGCCATACTGGCGGTCAAAAAGCGCATCTTACTTAGAAAAGGACGCTTAGTTAGAGGTAGTTATGTTGGTACTAAAATACGAGCCGCGCGCTCGTGAGATCGTTGGCTTATTGACAATCGTAGCCCTTGTTTGTGCCTGCACCCAAACGGAAGGTGCATCCGACGACTAATTATCAATGACATCGGCGTCGACGGGTGAACTCAACTGCTGCGCCACTCCAACAACTCAGCGCGAGCCGCCACGCAGAGAATGGACTGGGCACGCGCGGTTTAATGAGACTCGACCCCGGCCCCAACGCAGTCGCTGATTGGGATCGCGATCCAGCAGCTGACCAGGTGCGCGGCGGCAAGATTTGTGCGCATGCCCGCAACTGCATTCCAGGCGCATCGCTTAGTCCGATCTCAATAGGTTATGGCTATCAACTCAACTGGTATACGACAGGTGGAAACCCAGGCTACTGGAACACTGCGGAACACAGCGTCATCGTCGCCGAAGGTGATTTTCAGTGTGCTGCGGCGCCTGATTTCTGCGTTAAGTACGTAGCCGACATCGATCATAACCTTAACGGCACCGCAACCCCCGTACATCGACATATTTGGGAATGCTACAGAGCCGACGGATTCCTCACGGCGGTGGGCGCCGCGGCATTTGTTGCGGGTAGCGCCGCGGTCAGCTTGTGGGCGATCAGCGCCGCAGGTGGCTTTTGGTTCTATGTCATGGAAGGAAGCACAGCGGGTGCAGCCGTTAAATTCTTCATCGACAACGCCGATCTGGTCAAAAACGTTCATAACAATATGAGTTCACTTTATGAGTTGCTTACGGGCAAACCCGAAGGTTTTTATGGTCATTATCGCGATCTCGAACATAAGTTCGCCGAAGCAGTCCTCGGCGCGGCAGCGGCAGCAAGACAAGATCCATCGTTCGCCCTAAATGCTCAGGAAAGAATCGTCCTAACAAGCATCGCAACCGAAGCTACAAACGTTGGATCAGACAAATCAAGACCCATCGCAACCATCGCCCGTTCGCTCGCTGCACGGTAAGCATCACGGCGCTAAGTCGTCACGAATCTTTCTCGAACAACACACAGGTAGTAGACTCACACGCATGCGTTTATTCGCCGTTTGGCCAATCTTGTTGCTTTGTAGCTTGGTGTCGATCATTACATCCTGCGCCGGCTCATCAAAACACCCGGGCAATGAATGCAACGCCGAAAGGTTGTGCAGCAACGATCAGCATTGCGTCAATGGATACTGCGTTGCCTGGAAAGAAGGAGAATTCGATAGCACGTGTGCCAACGTACCGGTCATTGCACCCACAAGGCCTGCTCTGCAGTGTATATGGTCACAGCCGCCCGCCGGCGACAGCGCGCCTGATCACAAACACATCTTACATACACCACTCGTTGCCAATCTCGGCATCGAAGCCAGTCCCGGCGTGGCCCCACGTGCCAACATCGTTTTTATCGCCGACACCGCCGCATTCCCTTACCAAACCGGTTTTTTACGCGTAATCGATGGAGCAAGCTGCCGCGAACTGGGTTCTGCAACAACCGCCAGCGCGGATCCGCTAATCGACGAACAGCTTGTGTCTTCAGTCACGCCCGCCGCAGGCGATTTGAATGGCGATGGTCGAACCGACGTCGTTGCGGTCGCAGCCTCGGGAGGCCTGATTGCGTTTACTTGGGATCCCCAAAATAAAAAACTAGTCAAGCTTTGGAAAAGTGTCACAACGACAGGCGCCAACGACACTTATGGGGTCGGAAACGGCAACTGGGGTGGTATTAGCCTCGCAGATCTAAACGACGACGGACTTGCTGAGATCGTCTTCGACGGGGTCGTCTGGACACACGACGGCGTTTTATTTAGCATCATCACCGGCTGGGCGAGTAGCGGCGCCGACCAAACTGCTGCGGTGCTCGCCAACGTTGACGCAGACCCAGCCATCGAACTCGTCTCAGGCGAAACTGTTTGGCAATGGGACACCGCGACCAATCAGTTCAAACCCGAGCGCCCCGTACAAAACACCCGAGGCTGGATCGCGATCGGCGATTTCGGCGTATTCCCCAACGCGCTCGGCGCCAACGCGCTGAAATATCAAATTCAGGAATGGCACTATTACGTTATCCAATCTCGCCGGCGACGCGGTACGCACATTTGCAACCGGTGACGTCTTGGGTGGCGCTCCGACGATCGCCGACTACGACGGCGACGGCGCACCCGAGATTGGCGCCGCCTTTGCTGGGGCGTATTGGGTATACGATCCTGCCGACAACAAAGCGCTTTGGCATGCATCCAGTAAGGACGCGACCAGCGGCCGAACCGGCTCAAGTGTGTTCGACTTCAATGGCGATGGCCGCGCCGAGGCCGTTTATGCTGACGAGTGTTATGTACGCGTCTACGACGGCATCACGGGCGCCGTTCAGTTTTCGCAAGCGCGCTTTTCCTCGACCTGGAACGAAAACCCCATCATCGCAGACGTCGACGGTGACTTGTCGGCAGAGATTGTTGTCGGCTCCTCAGGCAGCTGCGCTCAAACGTATTGCGGCGATCACGACAACAACACGATTTTCGACGATGTCTACGACCCGATTTATCGTGGAGTTACCCGCGACAAGGCATCCGATTGCCGAAGTGGGCAATGCGTCGTGGGCCTATGTCGCTGCACCGATGACAGCATGTGCGAAGGCGATTATGGCTGCACCGTGCCCATCGTCGGCACACTTGGCGAAGGGAATGTTTGCCGCGCGCGCCACACCACATGCAGTAGCGGATTGCGGGTGTTTCGCGACGCCCACAACCAGTGGTCATCCGGACGTGCGATGTGGAACCAACATGCTTATGCAGTCACGAACATCAACGACGACGGCACCCTCCCACGCAGTTCGCAAATCAAAAACAACTGGCAAACCATGGGTCTCAACAACTTTAGACAAAACGTGCCTGTGATCGGCGGCGCCCGGCCCGTCGCGGATCTGACCGCCCGAGGAGCAACGCTCACCTGCAGCACGGCAAGCCTTCAGGTCACGATTTGCAATCGTGGCTCTGCCCTGGCCGACACTGGAATTCCCGTCGCATTCACCACCACAAGCAGCACGCAAGAAATCTGCCGCGCCCTTACGCAAGAACCGCTGGCGCCCGGACAATGCACCAAGGCTGAATGTAAAGCCCATGCCGACACAAAATACAGCGATATCAGCGTTGTGATCGACCCCGACGATAACCTGACCGAATGCCAAAGTGGCAACAACACGTCTACCCAGTTCGATGAATGTGTAACAGCACTCTAACCCTCAAGGCCACCAACGAGTTGACGCTGAATTAGCAGAAATTGCCCATCCGAGGCCGATTTTGCGAGATAATGCATAATAATGAGTCAGCACAACGATAGGCGCGTCATGATCCCCATGATGACTTTAGTAACCGGTGCGTGGTTCATTCTGCTTATGGCGTGTTCGTCAGACGATCAAATGATGAGTGTGCCCGATGCCTCACATCGCCTACGTGAAGCGGGTGTCGCCATCATGCGACTACCTGCGCAACGCGACCACGTCGTCTTTACGACCTACAAAAATTACCGCACGGGAGATCAACGGCTAACAGTCGACACAACTTGCCCATACCCCTGCGTCACGATGGAACTAAGCCCCTACGGCGACACCACGTCAAAACCGATGCGTCTGACGCTGGGCCCGCAGGGCATCGTCTGTGGTGTCGCAGATATTAAAGCAAAAGGGCAGTGCCCCGACCCGCCGCTTAACACCAGCTACTGTCGTTTTTACTATACGATTGACACCAAAATTGCACGCGTCGTCGAAGTGGCGCGTTTCTCCTACAATCGCAACGAAGGTAGCCCAGGCTGCAATCAATATTCCACCGCCGGCAAAATTGCCAGTGAAGAAATGATCGTTTTTGGCCCCTAGAGCAAAAGAAGTTGAGTTGAGGTGGTCTGGGGGAGGTCAAACAGTAGCGAACGATTCGCGAAGCCGTAGGCGTAGCGCTTAGTGAGCGGGTTTGACCTCCCCCAGACCACCTCAACTCAACTTCAACCCGTGCTAATAGGTTAACGGCCAAGACGGTTACTGCTCGAAGTTGGCTTTCGCACACGAGAAAACCGTTCCCGCAGCTGTAAACTTGTTCGGGTCGCTACAGTTCGGATCAGCCGTATCGCGAACATCGTACATCAAATAAACATTGAGCCGACCACGCAAACTGCCGGGCACGGGACCATAGTCAAAGGTGCACTTAAGATCCTGCACGCCTGGCAAATGACAATGATAATCGCTCGCATGTTCGCGACACCCTGCTGCGCTAATGTTGTCGTCATCAGGTAACATCGGATCGGCAAGCTTGAGTTGCGCCAGCACCGGTTGAGCAGCCGATTCGCGTACTTCAAGCTTTACGCAAATCACTGGACAAAAGGTCTGGATTCGCACGTAAAACGCCCCATCAAACTTGTTTATCGTAAAAAAAGAATCTGGACGTTCACAATCAAGCTCGGGCACAAAACCGGTCGTCTTGGCATTGTGGGCGCCAAGCTCACCCGTCTCGGGAAAATGCCGCAACATCGGTATAACGTTCGATTGATTTTCGCACGCGCAAAGAACCACACTCAGCCAACAACCCACGAGCACCTTGTTCATCTTGGCCCCCGGCGACGACGCATAAGCACCAAGGCACCGAGCATCATCCAAACACCCGCACCGCCACCAAATGATGCCGACGTCACATGACAACCGCCATACATCGGTAGCGACGCCGCGTCTGGGTAATAGCTATAAGGCGTCAGTTTAGCGGGTGGATAGGTTTCACATAAACCCTGAATATCTGCTTGCGTAAGCGTACGCCGATTGGAGTTCGCAAAATTCATGATCGATCGCGCGTCAGAGTCCACCACATGCGCAAAGCCGATGAGATGCCCAAGCTCATGCGTGACCACAGCTTGAATATCAGCCACACCCATCAATACGCCAATGCACCCCTCGGGCAACACACCATTGACTTCGGTACAATTGGTCGACAACTTGCTGCCGGGCAAAAGCTCTGGGGTTGCATTGCCCACCTGTGCCCACAAATAAGACTCACCATTAAACGAAATATCAGCATCGACAATCTCGCCCGTACTGGTGTTATACACTGCCTGAGTCACCGCATAAAGCGTCGACTCATCACCACGCGCGTCACAACCCGCTTTGCGATTTTTATCGGTAATCAACGTACAGTCGATGTCCCATTCATCGTCAATATCGCCCGTTCGCCAAGCGATGGTATTAATAAAATCAACACCCTCAATCACCTTGCCCGTCGTGTAGCGATTCGTTGGTGGTTTGGCGAGTGCAGGTTCAAGCACCTCAAGCATCAAATCCGAACACTGCCGATCATAAAATGTGCTTGCAGCTGCTTGATTCCATGTATCTGCTGCACGCTTAATGGCATCGATTACCTTTGCGGTGGTAGTGCTACCTCCAGCCGTCACCGATTTATACAGCGTCGGACTGTTTTCGAGGTTGGCGACATAAGGCACAAGCTGAATGTGCCGACCTTGCGGGGCCCAATACAAAGGCGTCTCCCTTTGTTGAATGGTGTAAGCGCCCGCTTTACTGCGACAGTAGGGCAACCGCAACGTCACCTCAGGCACGCTCGCGATAACACCCGCTTCAGTACGACAATATCCGTTTGAACCCTGCGCGTAACACAACGAACGGTATGAAAATACCGTCACCAGAAGAATCAACAATCTGAATGTAATGGACATACGCATTGTTAGGGAAGGATCTGTATAATTTGTCGCGCGCCTACCCTGCCGCCGTCAATCTGTTGACCACTTTGGCAGTTCATGTCGCTGTCATCCCTTCGATCATAAACGAAGGTCGCCAAATAATAACCAGGCGCTATCCCTCGCGGGATATAACTCCAATGACAAAGTCGGCTTTCCTGACCAGGTGCGGTGCACACATAAGGATCATTCTTCGGAATCGCACGACAAAACACCCGATCGTACTTGTTAAAGATTGGGTAAAAACGCGCGTTCTTCTTCACCGCGTAATTGTTATTTTTATCGACCGCATCTAGATAAAAATACACACAAGAATAAGGACAATGCGCCTTGACATGAACCAAACGATCAAGATCTATCGGATTCTTGTCTGAGCTTATTGTGGCATCATCCACTTGCCCTGCCACACGCGGCAATTTCTCAATATTAGCCACCTCAGGTGGAATCGGATCCCCTGGTTTGGGTGTACGCACAACCTGCGTGGTGCAAGAAATCACGCTCATGGTGCTCAAAAACAAGAACACCAAGCACCGATATCTGTGTGAAACGCCCATTAAGATAACCATACACTAACTATCCTAGTCACCTCAATTGCGCAAAAACCTTGTAAAATTCGGCCGTTGCGACCCCCGAAGGTCGCCAATTGGATCAATAACGGTCCAAATACCCGTTAAGCAACCCAGTTCAGCCCCACAAACATATCGGCGCGCGATATAAAAAGGCGAGCATAAGCTCGCCTTTTTATCCGACCCCTGCGCATTTGTAGGCGCTCGCAGTTAAGAAAAACGCCTATGTTACGCAAGTATCGCTATCAGAACCGCGAACGCTCACCGCGACCACCGCCGTCACGACGGGGCCCGCGATCGCGATCACCGCCCCCGCGACGAGGACCACGGTCACGATCACCGCCGCGATCACTGCGCTCGGGACGCGGTGGCGGTTCGACATATCCTTCGGGTTTGGGCAAAAGTTCTTTGCGCGACAGTTTGACTCGGCCTTCGCGATCGATTTGCGAAATCACCACCTCAACCTTGTCACCCAGGTTCATCACATCTTCAACGTTCTCGATGCGCTTCCAATCAAAATCCGAGATATGCAGCAAACCGTCTTTGCCAGGCAGAATCTCAATGAACGCACCGTAAGGCTCAACACGATTGACCGTACCGGTGTATTTCTTGCCGATCTCAGGCTCTTCAACGATTGCTTTGATCATCTCGATCGCGCGCGCCATGGCTTCACCATCGGCCGAGGCCACGTTGACGATGCCTTCGTCGTTCACGTCGATGGTCACGCCAGTTTGCTCAATGATCGACTTGATCGTCTTGCCGCCGGGGCCAATCACCAAACGCACCTGGTCGGGTTTGACGCGAATGCTCTCGATACGCGGCGCATGCACTGAAAGCTCAGCGCGTGCAGCGGGCAATACCGCATTCATTTTTTCAAGCACATGCAAACGCGCCACGCGTGCTTGCTCAAGCGCGTCTTCCATGATCTTGCGACTCAAACCCGCAATCTTGATGTCCATCTGAATCGCAGTGATGCCCTTGGCGGTGCCGCACACCTTGAAATCCATATCACCCAGATGATCTTCATCACCCAAGATGTCGGTCAAGATCGCATAACGCTCACCTTCTTTGATGAGCCCCATCGCCACACCGGCGCATGGCGCTTTGATCGGCACACCCGCATCCATCAGCGACAAGCTGCCGCCACACACGGTCGCCATCGATGATGAGCCATTCGACTCGGTGATCTCTGACACGATGCGAATCGTGTACGGAAACGCTTCTTTGTCTGGCAGAAGTTTGGTCAATGCACGCTCAGCCAAGTTGCCATGACCAATTTCACGACGACCTGCACCACGCAGCGGTTTTACTTCGCCGACCGAATAAGGCGGAAAGTTATAGTGCAGCATGAAGCGCTTATAGTATTGGTCGACCAATCCTTCGATGCGCTGCTCGTCTTGGCCTGTGCCAAGCGTTACAGTCACGATCGACTGCGTTTCGCCACGGGTAAAAAGCGACGAGCCGTGAACGCGCGGCAACCATCCAGCTTCAATGTTGATGGGACGCACCGTTTTGGTGTCGCGCGCATCAACACGCTTGCCAGTGTCGAGCACCTGTGCGCGCATCACGTCATAACGCACATCTTCGTAAAGCGCTTTGACATCCTTTTCAAGCTCGGGCTTGCCTTCGCACAGCTTGGCCACAACCTCTTTTTTCACGCGTTTGAACGCATCATAACGTTCATGTTTTTCCACCAATGAACATGCCGCTTTAACGCCAGGTGTCGCCGCTGCCTTAACTTGCTCAAGCAGCTCAGCTGGCGGAAGCGCTGGTGTAAACTCCCATTTCTTTTGGCCTACACTCGCGCGCAACTTTTCGATTGCGGCAATGGCATGTTGGGCTTCGGCATGACCAAAAAACAAAGCCTCGGTCAGCTCAGTCTCGCTGAGCTCTTCGCATTCGCCCTCAACCATCACGATCGCATCTTTGGACGCAGCGATAACCAAATCACAACCGCTGGTTTCAAGCTGCTCGTGGGTTGGGTTGGCAACCCATTTGCCATCCACACGACCCACGCGCACGCCAGCAATCGGGCCAGCCCACGGGATCGGGCTGATATGTAGCGCCGCCGACGCCGCATTGAGTGCAAGCACATCCGATGGGTTAAACTTGTCGTGTGAAAGCACGGTGGCGATCACTTGAACTTCGTTACGATAACCTTCGGGAAAAAGTGGGCGACACGGCCTGTCGATCAAACGCGACACAAGGATCTCGTCGTCACGCAAACGCCCTTCACGCTTAAAGAACCCGCCAGGAATACGGCCGGTTGCGTAGGTTTTCTCAACGTAGTCAACGCTGAGTGGTAAAAAGTCGATTCCGGGGCGCGCTTCTTGCGTGCCGCAGGCGGTCACAAGCACCACGGTTTCGCCGCAGGTGACAAGCACTGAGCCCTGGGCCTGCTTGGCAACGCGGCCCGTTTCAAATGTAATGGTGTTCTCACCAATTTTAAATGTTTCTTGAGTCATGAAAATGTCCTTATATGTGAGTTGATAGGTGACGCAGGCGAAAACGTGTTCAGCCTGCAAATGCACTCGCCTCGTTGGCTGTAAGCCTTGCCCATCCGAGATGAGGCACAGGCTGGACACATTAAACGAGTGCGGTTAAACGAAAACGAGCCCTTCCTTGAGGGCTCGTGAAACTATTTACGGATACCAAGATCGTGGATCAGTGTGCGGTAACGCTCAATGCTCGAGTTACGCAAATAATCCAAAAGCCGGCGGCGTTGGCTCACAAGCATGAGCAGGCCACGGCGCGAATGATGGTCTTTTTTGTGTGTTTTAAAATGGTCCGAGAGGCCTTCGATGCGCTCAGTAATCAGCGCAATCTGCACCTCGGGTGACCCGGTATCGCCCTCGTGGCGACGGTATTTGTCGATTAATGCCGCTTTTTGCTCGGTCGTAATCACTTCTGTCCTCTTTGTTCTTTCTTATTTGGGCCAAAGTATGAGCAGAATTGCCCCATTCGTCAAGCCAGGCACCCCTGATCACCCAATCCCCATTTTCATGCACATCAGGGCTGTTGCATCGTGCCTTTTAAAAAGGTAGTTTGGCCCACATGTCGATGGTTAGAGAGCGGAGATTGTGGCGAGGCCTATGGGTACTTTGTCTGAGCTTGTTGCTAGGACTCACCGCCGCCTGCGGCGGCTCAAACTATGCACATCGCCAGTTCACCAAAGACGAAACCAGCTACCGCGTCGGCGAATTATCAGGTGAATGGAGCCGCGTGGATGTCAGCCAAAACGATCTAGCGTGGCAGCACGATAACGACGGCAGCCTGATTCAGGTCAACAGCCGCTGCGAGCCCTCACTCGATTTGCCGCTGCGTACCCTCACGCAACATTTGCTCATCGGCTTCACTGAACGCGAAACGCTCGATGAACGCAACCTCATGCTCGACGGCCGCGAGGCGTTGCGCACCCACGCACGTGCTAAGCTTGACGGTGTGCCACGCGAAATGCTCATTCACGTGCTCAAAAAGAACGAATGTGTTTACGACTTTTCATACATAGCCGCGCCGGGCGAATCCTTCGACGCGCACCAAAGCGACTATGAGCGCTTTGTTAAAGGGTTTCGAACGGTTAACTAACCATGGCTAAAGCCCCCACCAAACCGATCCAAAGTTTGCCACCGCCCGCCCTTTTGCCGCCGGCGATGGGCAAACGCATGCACGGTTTCTTTTGTCATACGGGCGCCGTGGCGCTGATGGCACGCGACATGTTTCGCGCACTCTTCACCACACGTTTTGAGCTTAAAGCATTCATCTATCAAATCGAGCAACTTGGCGTGCGCAGTCTTGGCATCTCAGCCGCAACAGCCATCTTCGTTGGCATCGTGATGGCAATCCAGTTCGCGTTCTCGCTTGAAAAATTTGGCGCACGCGACAGCGTCGGCCGCATTGTGGCGTTGTCTGAAGCGCGCGAACTTGCCCCCTCGCTCACCTCGCTCGTGGTCGGTAGCCGCATCGCCGCCGGCATGGCCGCTGAAATCGGCTCGATGGCCGTCACTGAACAACTCGACGCCATCCGCGCGCTCGGCGCCGATCCCATTCGCAAGCTGGTCGTGCCGCGCGTGCTGGCATCGGTTTTTGTGGCGCCGCTCCTCACGTTCCTTGCGCTGGTGCTTGGCGTGGCAAGCGCGATGATCGTCTCGTCGATCACCTTCAACATTTCGATCCCTTTCTTTTTAACCACCGCGCTTGACACCGTGAAGCTGCAAGATTTCGTCAGCGGCGTCGCCAAAACCCCTTTCTTTGGTTTTATTATCGGCATCCTAGGTTGTTATTTTGGCTTTGAAACACGCGGCGGCACCGAAGGCGTCGGCCGCTCGACCACCGCCGCCGTGGTCACGGTAAGCATCTCGGTGCTGGTGGCCGATGCCCTTTTGACGCAAGTCTTCTTGAGCTTGTAATGGCTGCTCCCAAGAAAAAAACGCGCAAACCCAAACGCGAAGGCACCCACGCGCTCAAAAGTGTGCTCGAACAAATCTACCCAAGCTACAGCCCCATCGCATGGGAAGCGGTCGAAGTTTTTTCGCGCTGGCGCAAAATCGTGCCGCCGCGCGTCGCCCGCGTCACCCGCCCCGTACGCCTCGACGGCACCACGCTGGTGGTCCACGTCAGCGAAAGCCCGTGGATCCACGAGCTACAGTTCTTAAAACAAGACCTGCTCGAACAACTCAACAGCGAAAGCTCGCTCCCGCTCAAAGACATCGTCTTTCGTTTAGGCTCACTCAGCTAATTGTGTCAGTTTCCATGCCGCACCGGGCAGCTGTACGATTAAAGCATTCCAGACCCGCTCAAATGCTGAACCCGGTTGCCACTTGGCATCAGACACCAGCAACTGCTGCATATCGGCCATAAAATCACGATGCGCACGCTTTTGCGTCAAGTTCTCTTCAAACATCGCTCGCGTCACGATCAAGCCTTGATCGTCTATGCAACGCAAGAATGTCTGGATAACCTTTTGTGTGTCGGGCCTAAGCGTTCTCAATGCCAGATCAAGATCAAACAGATCACGCGACTTGCGTCTTTGATAAAGCGCGCGCAATTTTGTACCGAGTAGTTCTTCGAGCGAGTAAGTAAGAACAGATACAGACCCCTTCGACCACGATGAATTGACAACTAACGTTTTATGACAAAAGCCGTACACCGCCCCATGCTCACGCGTATTGATTTCTACCTTCAGCTTCAAACCAACTATTGACGTATCCTCCGCGTCAAAACGATAAACCAAAGTCACCATGGATTGATTACGCCTGATGACCGGCTTACCCAACCATGCATCTAAACTAGCTCTAAGGGCATCAAGGATCGGGCCAATCGGCCCTGAACTAACCTGAACAAGGTCGATGTCTTCTGAGTAACGTTGGGGCGACGTAACATAAAGTTTATGAAGGGCAGTACCACCACGAAATGCCAATGCTGACTGAAGTACCGGATTAGAATAAATATCAAGCAACGCTCGGCATATGACGAGGTCTTGTTCAACCTGCCAGTCGCTTGTCCATGGCGCATAGGCGCGCCATTCAGTGATAAAGTTTTGAGGGATCACGGCTCAACCTCAACAACAGCGTTGATATCGAGGCGCCAGCGTTTACTGCGCTCAATAACCCTCAGTGGTGACTTGTGGTCTGGTACGAGCAACGCCAGCTCTTCGGTATTGGCTCGAACAAATGCTGCAAGCGGATCGGTAAGTTTCATGTCGCTTGTAACCTTATCGAGCAAATAGCCTAAGCGTTGCGACCAACTCGCCGGATTAACCCTCGCAAGCTCAGCAAGCTTTGCGCCGTCGAGCTTTCCTGCGAGCTCACTCAACAACGTTACACTGTGGTCTAAACCGCCAAGATGGTTGGGATAACCCACAATATCGAATGCCGTCGCCTCGACCGTAGAAATAGCCAAATATCCACGCGGGGTATTTCGAGTTTCAGTAGGGATCTTTTCGATATTTTTACGCATCGCAAAGTCGACTCGAACACGCCCACAGGCAATCGACCGCAGTGGTTTCGACACCATCACCTGAAACATCTGAGGCGCAAAATGGGTCGCGCCGTGAAACGCCGCGGCAGACATCAACGCCGTATAATAACGAAGCCCTAACCACTGCATGAGATGCGGAACAAATTGCTCCGCAGGCAAACAGCCAAGCGTGCGGTACTCGGGCGGAACGATTACCCAAAAGCCACGATAAACAGAAACCAACCAACTCTTTTGCTTAAGGCGCCTAAGCGCTGCACGCAGCGCTATAAGTGACAGACCCGTTGCGCGCGCCGCTTCTTCGGTAGAAAAAGTGTAACGACCTTTAGCCTGCAACTGCTCGAGATATCCGTAAATCACTTCATGAATATAACACAATTCGTTACTTTAATAAAGCAACTTACGGGTTCGTAGGGAAAATTACGATTATTGGCGCCTTACTGGCACCCCAGGAAAAAGTTCGTCATGAGCAACGCCCAGATGCCTGGGTAGGTCCGGTTTAAACTCAAAATCGTCCACAGCTCCACCACTACGCATAGCAACAACACGTCGCGCAAGCGCATCAAAACCATTTTGATGCACGATGTTTTCAAAATGATTGAGCGAATACGCTGCGGCATACTCAATACCAATACGCTCAAGAATTTTCGTATCTCGATCCAACTCAAAAAACGGCTCAGCTGCACTTTGAATATGCTGCAAAGTGAGAACTATGCTCACTACAGTTTTATTTTTGATCTGTCCTTTTTGTTTCAAAGTTTCTATTGTACCCGCGCATTGTTCAAGCGCATGAAATAGCCGACCCCACGCCGGTACGCAGTCCGCAACATTTGGACTGCGCATGATCATCTCAGAACCCAGCCCTTTCTCGCATTCAATAACTATCAAGAAGGTGCCGGTTTCATAACAAAAATCAGCTTTCTTTTTCCCCTGCTCACCGTCGGGAATATTCACTCGTGCCTCGTTAAAGCACGCGAGTGAATCCTCCAAATAGTCTTCAAAGGCATAGCCCAAGCAACCCGACAAAGAAGGGTCTTCAGATAAGATCGCCGAAAAAAATCCCTCTGAAAACCATGTCAATAGATCAAAACCCGATGGACAACCGTAGCGTTGAGTTTTTGCAACAAAAATAAAGGGCGTCTTCTCAAGCGGTAACGAAATGAAAATCTTCTCATACTCACGTTTAGAAATAACGTCCCGCTCATGCCATGGTCGAAAAGCTGCATCGTCAACAGCAAGCGTTCTTGCAATACGTTCTAGCGCCGACGAATTCAGATTTAACCGCTCAGCCAGTTCAACTTCAATGTCAAAACTTGGCACCAAGCCACCTGTGTTTTGAGACTGTGCGAAAAGCATGAAAGCCATCCGAAATAGTGACGAAACGTCGACAGCGTCACTAAACAATAAATTAAGCGACTTCGCGGTTCTTTCCGGTGTCCGCTTCGATAGCTTCTCATAAATACAATATGGCCGTAAGATATCCCTCAACGGATTGGACATCTCTACTCGTGGGCGCTGCGAACGTTCTATGGCTTGCACAAACTGCCGCATTCTTGCAACGCGAAAACATGATTCAGAAACTGCAACT
>JBGAKI010000031.1:0-30057 GCA_044224525.1 Polyangiales bacterium
GCAAGTCGGCTCCACCCAAAAAGTCAAAAATGCTCGAGACTGCATTTACGAGCCCAGTTGATAGCAGCGACAAGAAATACACCTCGCTGACCGACGTGCTGGCAAGCCTCGCTCAAACCAAAAAAGCCGACGACGTCGTCACCACCATTTGTCGCGCAGCATGTGTCGTCGCGCGCTCATCAGTGGTATTGCGTTTTCGCCATGGTTTCCTTGAAGGCTGGTATGGCGCCGGACAAGAAATTGACCTCGATTCTGTGCGCGCCTTGTCGTTCAATGCATCTGAACCTAGCTTATTTCGCGTCGTAATCGAAAGCGGCAAACAGTTCGCGGGGCACCACGGACCCACCAGTACCGACCGCTTGTTTAAAACCGCCGTCAACAGCCAGGGCGGGTTATTGATCATCGAACCGTTGATCATTCGCCATCGTCTGGTAGCATTGTTTTGTGCTGACGGGATCCGCTACGGAGACGTGGGAAAACATCGCATGCACGTGCTCGCGCGCGCAGCCTCCGATGCACTCGAGCGCATTTTGGGTGAACGCCAACGCCGAACACGCCCAACATCCAAAGGCGACTAGTTTTCAATCATGAGCGCATCGCAGGATCCAAAGGACAAGCCAGGTGGCGTTTATCGCCCAGCAGACGTCAATCCAGATTACGAACACAACCGCGCTGATCCTGGCGCCTATCCTTACGCGCGCGGCATCCACGCCAGCATGTACCGCGAGCGTTTGTGGACGATGCGTCAGTATGCGGGTTTTGGCACGGCGCAAGAAACCAACGCGCGCTTGCGCATGCTTCAAGCGCAAGGCCAAACCGGCTTAAGCGTTGCTTTTGATTTACCCACCCAAATGGGCCGCGACAGCGACGACCCCCTTGCCCTGGGCGAAGTGGGCAAGGTGGGCGTTGCCATCGATTCGATCGACGACATGGCGGTGTTGCTCAACGGCCTCAAGCTCGACCAAGTCTCGACCTCGATGACCATCAACTCAACAGCAGGCATCTTGCTAGCGCTTTATGCGTCGATCGGCGAACGCGACGGGGTGCCCACAAACAAGTTGCGCGGCACCGTGCAAAACGATCTACTCAAAGAATACGTCGCACGTGGCACGTACGTATACCCGATTCGCCCATCGCTACGCCTGACGCGCGACATCATGGTGTGGTGCCATCGCAATGCGCCTCATTTTAACCCCATTTCCGTCAGCGGCTACCATATGCGCGAAGCCGGCTGCACCGCCGAACAAGAAATCGCTTTCACGCTGGCCCACGGCATCACCTATGTCGAAACCGCCATCGCGGGCGGGTTGAGCGCCGACGAAGTTGGCCGAGGTTTATCGTTCTTCTTTAATGCACATAACGGCTTCATTGAAGAAGTCGCCAAATTCCGTGCGGCACGCAAACTCTGGGCCGAGATCATGAAAACACGTTTTGGCGCCAAAGACCCCAAAGCGATGCAGCTTAGGTTTCACGCCCAAACGGGCGGTTCGACGCTCCAAGCCCAGCAACCGCTCAACAATGTGGTGCGCACCACCGTGCAAGCGCTTGCCGCCATTCTTGGCGGATGTCAATCACTGCACACCAACTCCTACGACGAAGCACTGGCGTTACCGACCGAAGCCAGTGCCCTGTTGGCCCTGCGCACACAGCAGCTCTTGGCCTATGAAACCAACGTTACCGAGTACCCCGACGCGCTTGGCGGCGCCTACGCGCTCGAACACAAAACCGACGAGCTTGAAACACAAGCGCGCAGCTACCTACGCGATATCGATGAACGCGGCGGCACTGTTGCAGCCATCGAAGCGGGCTATATTCAAGATCAAATCGCGGAATCGGCTTATCGTTATCAGCTAAAAATAGAAAACCAAGAGCAAGTCGTCGTCGGCGTCAATCGCTTTCAAAGTTCCACCAGCGAACCCATCGCGCTGCATCGCCACCGCGCTGAGCTCGAGCAAGAACAACGCGAAAAGCTCGCTCTGTTTAAAAAGAGTCGCCCGCAAGGTGCCGTGCATGCCTGTGACGCACTAAAAAAAGCAGCAACGAACGAACAAGAAAACCTCATGCCGCACATCATTGCCGCGGTACGCGCGAACGCCACCCTTGGCGAAATCAGCAACGCCCTACGCGACGTTTTCGGCGTCTACCAAGCGTCCTAGTCCTAGAGCAACCGGCGGCTTGCTCTACGATTAGAGCAACCGGCGGCTTGCTCTACGATTAGAGCAACCGGCGGCTTGAGACCACCGTCAGAAGCGGTAACTCAACGCTCGACTGCAGACGTATCGTCGCCACCTTCAACCGCGTAATCGGGTGTGGGGTGATCGCTGTCGCCGATCCAACTGCTATTGTCGGCCTCAAAGGGCTCTGCGCGCAGCGCATCGGTATCGTTCTGTCGTTCGACATCATCACCAACCGCATCTTGCGTTGCCGTAGGCGCCGAAGGCTCTGAAGGCTGATCATTGCGCCCAGCCTGCGCATGGCGCTCACCTTGAGACCCATAACCGCCCTGATCGGAGCGATGACGGCCCTGCCCACCTTGATGTTGTCCACCCTGATTGAAGCGCTGGCGGCCGCGGTCACGTTGTGAACCGTGCTGTGAGCCGTGCATGCTGGGACGCTGATCGGCCGTGTCGTTCATCAGAGGATGATCGATAAAATCGAGCACCACGTTATAAGTGCGAATGCCAATACCAAAACGCTCCATCGCCTTAGCAAGCTGCGCGCCATCAAACAGAACGCACTGAACTGCACCCGGCACCTTGGCTTCTTCAATGGCATCCGCGGCAAAGCTACCTGTCGTCACGAGCCAAATGCTGCTGGCTTCGGCGTAATGATGGATCGAGCCACGGATCTCCATGATCACTTTCGCGCTCACAGGGCGTCGGTCACGAATCACCACCACGGCGACACGTGTTTCACTCAGGCCGAGCGTCCAGCACCCTGCCAAATGCAGCGCCTGCCATTCTCGCGGTTCGCGCGGACGCACCGCCCTCAGCGCAGAAACCCCTTCAGCATTCAACCAAGTCGCCACCAGCTCAGCAAACGCCGCCATTGGCAAACCTTCAAGCTTGCGGCAGAAGATATCGCGCACTTCGCGCTTTTGTTTATTGGCAAACAAGTCAACTTCACGCTCGAAACGCAAGGCTTCGCGTGAAAGCGACCAATCGACAAGCAACAACCGATCACGTGACGCAAACCTAAAGCGCGGACGTTGCACGGTCAGCTTTCGCTGCGAGATGTCAGCGCGAATCGCCGCGGCCACCGTAGGCGCAAGCGCCTCGACCGAACCCGCCAAGCGCCCCTTACGCACCAGAGCCTCGGTCACGCGCGCCACCGAGGTCGCTTGGCGCGGACCTGTCGACATAATCAAATACACTGCGTCGGCCAATGATTGCCCAACCAACGTGTTATCGGGCACATCGGCGTCGCTGTCAGCGTCATACCCCCGACGATCGTAATCATCATCGTCCGCCGATGCTTCGGTCTCGCGAGTAGTATAGTTCGCGCCGCCTTCTGCGCTCGCACCTTCCTCGCGTTCACGGCCACGACCGCGCCCGCGGCGACGGCGACGACGCCCCCCATTGCGTCCAATCTGTGTCGCGTCATCCTCACTGTCGTCCTCGGCCGACCCAAGCAAAGGCTCGTCGTCTTGATCGATCGCTCCCTCCGCATTTGCAACCGGCGCATCACCTAAATCCGCAGGCTCGTTAGCGGCCTCAGCCGTGTGTGCTGATGCATTCATGGGTATCTCTCCTAAATCGATCTCAAAATCATTTTCTGGGTAGTTCGCATTAAGTACAGCCTCGCTGAACTCGCGCAGCCCAAACACGCCAGGTTTCACGCGAACAAATTGGCTTTGTTCACTTTCGTTCTTTGAGAGCATCGCCAAACGCGCGCTCATCGTTACCTCGGGCGTTTTGCCCACGTGCGAAAGCAAATTATGCCCGATAGCGATATCGGTAATTTTTTTATAGTGCAGAGGCCGCTTGGCGGCGCGTAAAATGAACTCTGCGGCTTCAATGAAAGTCATCGTTAAACCCTAATGCTGAGTTGTCTTACCAGCAAAAGCGGTCAGATACAAGGAAGTCGAGCAAATACCGTGACTTATTTGTCTTTATGCGACAACGTCACCACCAACGGACAGCGATCGGTTAAGCCCTTGAGGGTTTCAAGCTCCGTCGGACCAAAGGCCGCGTCGTGTTCTGGGCACTGCATCACGCTCTCAGGTGTCAAACCAAGCACCTCTTGTGTGGCTTTCGACACCAGCACTGCATCGACGCGGCGCGGGAATAACTTCGATACTGGCGCGCCTTCAGCGCTCGCCCATGTCGCAGCAAAAGGTGGGGTCATCTTACCAAGCACCTGATCGATCAACGCAGTTTCTGCACGCGTGTCCATCGGGTTCAAACACCCTTGCACGGTGTCCTCGCAGCCGTCGGTGTTGGTTACCCCCATCGCCACTATATCCCCATCTTTGATCGGCATATGCTTCACTTGCGCATGCGATAAGCCCAAAAAAGACGCAACACGTTGCGCATGCTGCTGCGACGTTGTGCCGCGACTCAAATGAAACGACACCACATAAAGACTGCCACCTTTGTTGTGTTCAACATACCCGCTCACCCCAGGATACAAGCCCAAATCACACATTTTAAGCGTCGGGTTAAGCGATTCAATTGCTTCAAGCTGTCGGAAACGAACCAGGTCGCTGCGATAAATCACACCGACATGACGGCGCATTTTGCCTTCGCACTTATCAAAATACGAGGACCATTTGCCTCCAACCAGGCTTGTTAAGCGCTCTAGCACTTTATTGATTAGCGGATATTGGCTTGCATGAATGCCTTGCAGCGCGATCACATCGGCCTGACGATGGGCCAACACACAAGCGAGCACCTCAACCGCCTGCGCGCCATCAATCGGTTTAACCTTCGACGTTTTTTTCGGATCGTGTTTACCGACAGCGCCCTCATGCTGCACATTGGCCAGCGAACTAAGCGCCCAAGACGCCACGCGATAACTGTTCTCGGGCAATGTGCTGGTCACGGCCGGGCAACGCCAAGCGCCTGCCGGCGTGCTCACACCCGCTGCCTGCTGCACGGACGGCTTGGCCGCCTCAACTCGGTCAAGTTTGGAATGGCCGCATTGTTCGCCATCCTTATACGCACACAACACCACCCACAGCGTAAGCCAGCCAATGGCTTGCACCCAGAAACGATCAAAAGGTTTCAATGGGTTCTGCATGATGTTGTTGGCGGGGTGGACGGGACTCGAACCCGCGGCCTCCGGCGTGACAGGCCGGCGTTATAACCAGCTTAACTACCACCCCTCTGGTTTATCGCTTTCGCGAGCACAGCTTTAGTCCACACTGGCCCGGCTGTCAACCGTTTGGCTGTCCCACAATGCGTTCCCTCAGCTTTATCTCACGACGCACGCTCTTTTGGCCTGCCTGCTCGACAAAATCGCCCGGCGCAACCACCAATGTTTGGGGCTCATAACCTGGGCTCACGATCAGAAATTCATAACTGTGCGCCAGACTCAAATTAAAAAGCCGCGCTTCAGGTGCAAACCCGACCGTTTGATAGACACTCGCACCTTGGGGCGAGGTTACCACACGTACAATGCCTACTTCAGACCCCAACCCGCCGCCCGATGCTTCCGTTAACAAGCTTTTACCAAAATCGGCATCCTCTTTTTTGTCGAGCTGAATAGCCAATTCGTAAAATGATCGCTCCCCACGCTTTTGCCACACCGCATCACCCGCCAGCAACACCCGTGACAACATTGTCTCAGACGCCGCAGCTCCAGCGGTGGGTTCATTTTGAATTGTCGCCACAAACTCTTGCGTCATGCCAACAGGCACGTCTTCGACTTCGACCGGCGCCTTGCCCGCAAAAAGAAGCACCTGCGCACTCGCCGGTTCCACCGCCAGCACAATCTCACCAATCGCAATGGGCTTCTTTACCGGTACTTTACGCACCGGCGGCGCAGCCTGCTTGGCAATTGTTTGTCGCGCGTGTTGATAAAGCGCGCCCACCTGTGTGCGATAAACGTAACCAACTGCCCCGGCGGCAATAAACAACATAAGAAGCACCCACCTACCCCAGCCCACGCGTTTACGTTCTGCGTCCCACATGTGTTCGATCGAGTCGTGACGGCTCTCGCGACGCGGATGGGTGCCTTCGGCCACCATCTTCGACACAGCGATGGCATGTTCACTCACGTCGGCGCGCGGCTGTGATCTGGTACTGGGTCGAGCAGCGGGTTGACTCGAACGACTTACACCGCTTATTCGACCATCACGGCTCGCTTTGATGGCTTGATAAATCGGATTGCGATCAGGTTTGGTATGCCCTGTGTTCTCTACTTCTTTGATCAGCGTGTCCGAAACATCCTCGTCAATTTCAGTCAACACCGATTCTTCGTATTCAGGCCGAGACGCCACCGCCTCGGGCAACGAGCTCACGCGACCCCCCATCGCCTCTTTCGCCAACCCGCTCAAATTCTTAACAACGGTGCTGGGTTCATCGTCACTCAGCAGTCGATCAAGATCATCCTCTTCGCTCGGCATAATCGGGATGCTCGCGCGCAGGGCCGCCGGCTGGCTTAGCCGCTGCATATGTTCGCGAAAAAGCCGCGCAAGCAAGCGACGCATGGCCGGCCGATTAAGCGGCACCAGCGCCCGCTCGATGTCTTGTTTGATATCGCGAATGCGCGGATTGGTCGCATTCAAACCACGCTCAGAAAGTGTAATCAAGTGCTGCGGCACATCGGTTCCGGCCGCCACCAATAAGCGCGCCAGAAGCTGCACAAACGCGCGCGCCGCAGTGGGCTCGTCTGCGCGCAAACCCTGATCTTGCACCCCAAGCTCACCCTCTGGACCAATGCGTATGCGTCCCAAATCCACCGGGCAGGGACGACGCAAAAGATGTTCTGCGACCTCAAGCGAAATAAACGCGCCCACCTCCCAAGGTAAGCGGGCATTGGCAGCACGCATGCGCTCAACCAGTTCTAATAACGAGGCTGCCTCCTGAGTCATGATGATTCGGCCGATCGTACTCGCACACCCGCCGCCGCCAAAGCAGATTTTACTTGGGCAATCGAGAATACGCCGTCATGAAAGACCGACGCAGCAAGCACGGCGCTCGCCCCACCCGCTAAAACCCCTGCAGCAAAGTGCTCTAAACTGCCTACGCCACCCGATGCCACAAGCGGCACGCGTACACGGCTTGCCACACGGCTCAGCAGATCGCAGTCATATCCGTTCTTAGTGCCATCCCGATCGATGCTGGTCAATAGAACCTCACCTGCACCGCGTGCACACACTTCACTCGCCCACGCCACCGCGTCAAGCTCGGTCGCGCGCTGACCACCGTGCGTATACACTGTCCAACGCTCGCTCGACGTCGCATCCCGTTTGGCATCGATCGCCACCACAATCGCTTGTGACCCATACTTGTTCGCCGCTTGGGTGATAAGCTCGGGAGTTCGCACCGCTGCAGAGTTGATCGACACCTTGTCAGCGCCTGCAAGCAAAAGATCGCCAACATGCGCTAGTAGCGATACGCCCCCGCCTACCGTCAGGGGCATCGTGATCACATCTGCCGTGCGCTCGACAATATCAAGCAGGGTTCGACGGCCTTCATTCGATGCCGCGATATCAAGAAATACAATTTCGTCAGCACCCGCCTCGTCATAACGCAACGCACTCTGCACCGGGTCTCCCGCATCCCGTAGCGAGACAAAGTTCACCCCCTTAACGACGCGCCCATCTTTCACATCAAGGCATGGAATCACGCGCGTTGCTAACATGAGGTACCTTTTAGCGCTGCGTACGCTTGTTTGAGCGTAAACGCGCCACTATATAGCGCCTTTCCGCACACCGCGGCGCGCACGCCCTCCACCTTCAAATCGTTCAGATGCGTAAGCGCGCCAATACCCCCTGAAGCAATCACCGTGCAGCCGACAATCTTTTGTACGTCCGCGGTGAGTTGAACGTTGGGTCCTTCAGCCGTTCCATCGCGCGCCACATCGGTACAAAGCACCGCAGCAGGCGCCCATGCGCCTACCTCTTTAGCAAACGCCAACGCATCTTGCGCTGACTCAAGCCAACCTTGTGTCGCCACCCGCCCATCCTTTATATCGATCGCGATCACCACCGAATTCGCATGGCGCTGACAAAGCGCGCGGGCGCGATCAGGATATTTACTGGCAAAGGTGCCAAGCACCACGCGCTCAACGCCTTTATCAAGCCATAACCCAGCTCGCGCTTCATCGCGAATGCCGCCACCGAGTTGAATCTTGGCCGGCACGTCGCGCACCATGCGTTCGACGATCGATTGATTAACAAGTTCGCCCGTGCGCGCACCATCCAGATCAACCACATGAATCCGTGTTGCTCCCTGCTCAGCAAACAAACGCGCCTGCGCCACCGGGTCGTCCGCGTAGCTCGTCACTTGATCAAAATCACCCTTAAACAAACGCACCACGCGTCCACCCAAAATATCAATCGCCGGAATCAGCTCCATGGGACACCCGCCTGTGCTTGATCGATCAGCTTCGCTAATAAACGCATCCCCGACTTTTGGCTCTTCTCGGGATGAAACTGGCAGGCAAACATGTTGTCCTTTTGCACAGCTGCACAAAACGCCGAACCATATTCGGCATTTGCGGCTACAACGCTCGCGTCGCTTGGCGCACAATAATAGGAGTGCGTAAAATAAAACCAACTTTGATCTTCAAGCAACGAGCGCTTACTCGACAATGTGTTCCATCCCATATGAGGGATCTTTAGCTCGGGCCGCGTCGCAATGTCTTGAATGTGACGCACCTGCCCGTCCAGAAGTCCTAACCCTTCAACACCTGGCGATTCGTCGCTCGACGGAAATAAAATCTGCATACCCAAACAAATACCAATATACGGAACACCCACCTTGATCGATGCCACCACCGCTTCGTCCAAACCGCGTTGCTTCAAGCTATGCATTACATCGCCAAATGCCGATTGCCCTGGCACCACCACACACAACGCGTCCTTAAGCCCCTCGGGATGCGCCGCAAGCCGTGCATCATGCCCCAAACGACGAAACGCTGCGAGCACGCTTCGAACGTTGCCTGATCCGCTATCGACCACTGCAATATAAGCCATATTCCCTGTGCGCTAAATAGCACGTCGCGCGCATAGTTGCGACTCAGACCCAACTATAACGTGCCCTTGGTCGATGGAATGCCCTGTACCCGTGGGTCAACGGTGACAGCAGCACGTAACGCCCGTGCGAACGCCTTAAACGAGATTTCAATCAGGTGATGTAAATTCACCCCGGTGTGTTTGATCAGATGCAAATTACATTGCGCACCGCGCGCAAACCCTTCAAAAAATACATCGGCAAGTTCGGTGTCAAACTCGCCGAGCTTAGCCTGCGGCAACGCAAGCCCCGATACAAAATACGTGCGCCCCGACAAATCGAGCGCGCAGGTCACGCAAGCCTCGTCCATCGGCAAGGTGGCCCAGCCATAACGAGAAATCCCCGCCTTGTCGCCAAGCGCCTGCACAAAGGCTTGCCCAAGCGTGATGCCGATGTCTTCGGTGGTATGGTGACCATCGATCTCGACATCACCTGTGGCCTCGATCTGAAGATCAAACCCACCATGCCGCGAAAGTTGCTCAAGCATATGCGTCAAAAACGGCAGCGGCGTCACAACGGCATAGTGCCCCATGCCATCGACGCCCAACGTAATGCTGATCGCGGTCTCTTTGGTCTTGCGTTCTATGTGTGCATTGCGCATCGGGCCCCATTATAGCGCATTATTGCACCCGCGCCGAAAAACCCCGCTAATGACACGCGGTTTTCGCGCGCTCAACCACCTCAAGAAAGAGCGCATTCAAAAACGCTTGTTGCGCTTCGTACATCGACCCTTTACAGTTTGTCTTCGCATTCGCGCGGTTCACCTCTTCGAGTTCGCGATGAATCCTCACATCGAGCGAAACACGCGTCAGACTTTTGAAGGTGTCGTCAGGTTTAATCTGCACGTCCAGCACATAGCGATCCATGAATCCGCCATATTGTGTGGCAAATCCCTCGACGGTTAAGCTATACGTGGGAGCCAAAAATGCCAGTCGATCGTAGGTGCCTAACTTCGTCGACGATGACACATACCACGGCTCAAGGGCCTGCCCCCATCCGGTAGCGTTCTGCGCAATCACGGCATCGGCAAAAAGGCCCTGCACCTCAAGCGGTGTGCAGCGGCCAAAGGGATCACTCATCGAATCCTTAAGCGGCTTTGACACACAACCGTCTTCTGTGAATGTCCAGTAAGGCCCAAAGGTCTGTCGCACATAATCGCGGCAACCTTGAATCACGCGTTCAGCGAGTTTGCCAAGCTGTGGAAAATCGCCCGCTACTGCCGGTGAGGGAAGTTCCACCAGCACCATCAACAAGAACAACACACTTAGATGCAACGCAAGAGCACTTCGTTTAAGACCAAGCCAACACATGGTCAAAAGTCAGCATAAATCACTGTTGATTCAAGGCAGTCGAACTCAAGCCAAGTCGCCAGCGCTTCGCTCGTTATCTTCCAACAAGGTCTTACTCACATCAGCGATCGTGCGGCGTACCCAGCGTTTAACCTGACGCTTAAAGGGCCACATCCAGCCATAATCGGCCTTAGTAAACTTATGAACAATCAGTCGAACGAAACGCTTGCGACGCACAAAATCAAGCCCATACACCTCGGCGGTTGCGCGAATGGTTTCATCAAATGCCTCCCATTCTAGGCGCGCGCGTCCCCAGGCAAGTCCAATCGGAAAAATGGGAAACAAATACAACAACACCATGCCGATCATTCCGTAACGGCGAAACTGCCTTAAATGAACCGCTTCGTGTCGCAATACAATATACCGACTTTCGTCGGTCATGGCCGCCCAACTCTCGGGCAGATAGATCGTCGAACCAATTGTCGTGATCACTTCACTAATATAGTTATTCACTTTGCCAAAGGTCACTAAGTTCACCAAAACCGCCAGCAACTTTGAAAAACCACTGCGAGCTTTGTCAACGATATCCAGATCGGGAAACTCTGCCTGCAGCTGTTCGATATACCCCCGCGTACGCGGGCCCTCACTTGCATGCACAAATGAACTACTTACAGCCAGCGCATTGTCCGTCGTTTGTTGAGCTTCCGTCATGAGAGTCTTACACCCCGCCACACTTGCGACTCAACAACCGCCGCATGATCAGCAACCTCTATCGTTTCAGTTAACTGCATCCCCGGGCGGATCCGACGCAGGTGGCGCACTGCTATTGCGAGCCTCATCATCATCGCCCTTCTCGACAGGCTCCACATCCACCACAATGGCGTTTTCGTCCAGGCGCATTAAGCGCACGCCCTGTGTATTGCGACCCGCTTCGCGCACCTGATTGACGTGAGTTCGAATCACCACACCACTGTTGGTGATCACCATCAATTGATCATCTGGCTTTACAAGTCGAAGCGCGACCATGTCACCGTTACGCTCAGAAGTAATCATCGCAATCACGCCCAAGCCACCACGGTTCTGCACACGCCACTCGCTTGCAAGCGTGCGTTTACCAAACCCGTTGGCGGCCACCGTCAGGATCTGCAAACTCTCGTCGCGGATAACATCCATCCCCACGACATAATCCCCCTCACGCAGATCGATACCGCGCACACCGCGTGAATCGCGACCCATGTTACGTACATCGCTTACCGCAAAACGAATCGACATTCCGCGTGCGGTGCCAATGATCACCGAATCATTTTCGCCCACTACGCGTGCGGTCAGAAGCGAATCACCTTCTTCAATGGCCACACCAATAATCCCTGTTACGCGAATGTTTTCGTAGGCCGACAGCAACGTACGCTTAACAGTACCGTTTCGTGTACAGGTAAGTAGTGACAATCCATCTTCAAACACCTTGACCGGTACCACGGCCGCCACTTTTTCATCGGCTGCCATGCCCACAAAGTTCACAATCGCGCGACCACGTGCGGTACGCGACGCTTGAGGAATCTCGTAAACCTTCTTTTGGTAAACTTTACCCTTATCGCTGAGCACCAAGATATACGAATGATTGGTGGCAACAAAAATCTGGTTCACGTAATCTTCGTCTTTGGTCTCCATGCCTCGAATACCGCGCCCGCCGCGACCCTGCGCGCGATATTCGTTCATCGCCACGCGTTTGATATACCCAGCGCGACTGATCGTCACAACCACTTCTTCGTCGGCGATCAAATCTTCTACCGAGATTTCACCTTCAACGGGCACAATTTCCGTCTTGCGTGCATCACCATAACGCTCGCGGATCTCTTCGAGTTCGCCCACGATCACGTCCATCAGCAATGTTTCGCTCGCCAAAATCGACTTCAGCCGTGCAATCGTGTCACACAGCGCGCCATATTCAGTTGCGAGCTTCTCGCGCTCAAGGCCAGTTAGTCGCGACAAACGCATCTCAAGAATGGCCTTGGCCTGACGCTCGCTCAATCGGTATTCGCCGCGCTGTTTAGCAACCTCAATCTCGCTGTCAGGCCTACCTGCGCGCCGCACAAACTCTTCTAAACCGCGCAGCGGCAGTTTCATCAACTCAGCCTTGGCCACATCGGAATCGCTCGCAGCGCGAATAGTTTTAATCACCAAGTCAATCTCGGTGACCGCCATACCCAACCCTTCAACCAACTCGAGCTGGTCTTCGGCCTGCTTCAATTCAAACCGCGTGCGACGCGTCACGACCTGTTTACGATGGCGCACAAAACTAGACAGCGCGTCTTTCAGATTTAAAATCTTGGGCTGACCATCAACGATCGCCAAGGTATTGACGCCAAACGTCGTCTGCAGCGCGGTCATTTGATAAAGCTGATTGAGTACGATTTGCCCAAGCGCGTCTTTTTTAAGTTCGATCACCATGCGCATGCCGTCGCGATCGGATTCATCGCGCAAATCGCTGATGCCTTCGATTCGCTTCTCGCGCACCAACTCGGCAATCTTCTTGAGCAGCTCGGCTTTGTTCACCTGATAAGGCAACTCAGTCACAATGATCTGTTCGCGATCATGTTTGCCAACCATCGGCTCGATGTTGGCACGCGCACGCATCACCACACGACCTTGGCCCGTCAAAAGCGCCTGACGAATACCCATCGTGCCGTAAATAAACCCGGCCGTGGGAAAGTCAGGGCCCTTCACCCCAAGCTTGCCTGTCTCTGGGTCATCGAGCATCAACTGCTCGCTGGTCAGCGTTGGGTTACGAATCAAACGCACAGTCGCATCAACAATTTCTTTCAGGTTGTGCGGCGGTACGTTGGTCGCCATACCCACGGCAATGCCGCCCGAACCGTTGATAAGTAGATTGGGCACACGGCTTGGCAGCACGCTCGGCTCATGCTCGGAATCATCAAAGTTAGGCACAAAATCAACAGTGTCTTTGTCGATGTCCGCCAAGAGCTCGCTTGTGAGGCGCGCCATGCGCACCTCGGTGTAACGCATCGCAGCAGCCGGATCGCCATCGACTGAACCGAAATTACCCTGACCATCAACAAGCACGTAACGCATCGCAAATTCCTGCGCCATGCGCACCAACGCGTCGTACACCGACTGATCGCCATGTGGGTGGTATTTACCCAGCACTTCACCGACCACACGCGCGCTCTTCTTATAAGCTTGGTTCCAGTTCAGCTTGTTCTCGTGCATCGCATACAAAATACGGCGGTGCACCGGCTTGAGACCATCGCGCACGTCGGGAATCGCGCGACCGATGATCACTGACATGGCGTAGTCGAGATACGCAGTGCGCATCTCTTCTTCAATAGAAACGATTTTTTTAGAGGTAGGTTGAGCTATAGAGACCATAAAACTTGCTACACAGAGCTACCATAAGAGGGCCGAGCGCGCACCCCGAAAAGCAAGGGCTGTCGCTCGCGTTTTACAGCGAAAAACAGGCCTTAAATACGCTCTGTGAAAGCGCGATCTCAGTTCAGAGGGTTATTGACCCGTTACCGAGATATAACCCGGGAGCGGTCGGCACAACTTCGTGCCCGCGGTCACCCCAAGGTTGATGCGCGCCGTACCTGCCAAGGTACCCGTATCCGACAGCACAAAGGAACTACTCGCGCCGCCGGGGATCTGCGCCGTCGCCGCACCAACAGCACCGTCGAGCTTAAACTGCGCGCCGCCCGTGATGTTACTGAGCGTCAAGTTTACACTCGCCGGCGATGCGCCATAACACTCGCTCGTGCAATTGGTCACCTTAAACACCTTTTGTGTTTGATTGGTGCGGTTAACTGTAATGGCATCGGTACCAAAATCAAGCGCTACGCCCTGTGCCGTCATGTAGATCGGAACAACAAACACGCTGGTGCCAGCGGTGATCTGCAAGACACCCCCATAACCGTTTGCCCTAAGCGTTGTATTGACGTTGGTGGGAATTTGTTTGGGTGTCACCGTAATCGTGGCTGACCCTTGTGCATTCGCTGTGGCTTTAGGCACCGTGGCACCCGACAAAGCAAGCGTGTAGTTCGCACCACCTGATAAGAACGTAGCACTCAACGCGCGCGCGGTATTGCTGCTATTGGTCACCTTGATGGTGCGCGCTGGCTCGGCGGTTGCGCAGCTTACAAAGCCAAAGTTAATCGCACTTGGAATCACCTTAATCACCGGCGCTTCTGTGGTGCCATTGCCCGACAATGTAAACGGATTGCCTTGATTAGCGTTGGGCAAAGGCTGACAGAGTACAGTGCTCGAATCCACCGCGAGCTGTGCGGTGCCGGTATAGGTCTGCATGGCCGTTGCCTGCGAGGTCGGCGGCGTAAACGTTGCCGTCGGGAACAACGAACTACCACCATTCAAGGTGGTGCTGGCATCAAAACTAAATACGGTGTTGCTGATGTTCTGAAAGAGCACCATCGCAGCCGCATTACCGTCGTTGGTAATAAAGAATGGCGCCTGGCTGGTTGAGCCCACCACCGTGTCAACGAATGCGGCGGGCGCAACAAACGATAACACCGAACCTTGCGCGCCCATGCTCAGCGGGATTTGATGCACGATATCATTGGCCGCATCGGTTTGAATATCGAGCACATCATCATAAACACCCGGCACTTCCGAGGTCGCCGGAATCGCCTTCGGCGTCACAGTAACCGTCAAGGTAGCGTTTGCAGCAACCACACCATTGGCCGGCGACATCGTCGCCATAAACGGTGAGTTATCGCCATTTTCAAGTGACAAATCGACGATGGTATATGCCTGCGCGGTGGGATTAGTAAACGTAATCGTGCGCGCCGGCCCCGTTGTCCCGCAGTTGACGTAACCAAAGTTGAGCGAGCCCGGGCTAAACAATACCGACGACACCGTCGTGCGACACCGTCGTGTCCACGCCTGTGCCGATCATCTTCAAGCCCTCAGGTAGCGGCGCACAAAGCACCGTCGAGTTGACTGCAGTCAAGCTCAGTGTGCCGTTTTGCTGCGACGCCGTGTTGCCCGGCGCAAAACTCGCCTGTGAGCCGAGTTTACCGGCGCTTGGAATGCTCAACGTGGCCGCAGGTGGCGTAAACGCAGCATCATCAGATTGCACGGTCACTTGCGCTGCCAAGTTGCCGCTGTTGACGATATCAAAACTTGCTGCCGCATTTTTGGTCAGCTCGACATTACCAAAATCAACCGATGCCGGCGCGAAGGCCAAAATCGCGCCCTGCGCAGATTCATGAAGCTGAACAATATGCGGGTTGTCGTTAGGAACGCTTGTGCTGAGGGTCAGCGAATCCGCAAAACCGTCGGGCTGCACGCCAATGATCGGCGAAGCAGGAATGCCCTTGGGCGTTACCGTCACGTCAACGCTCGCATTGTTCGCAAGCGTGCCGGTGGCCGGTGAAATCGTATAGGGACTATCAGTACCAAGGGTTAACACACCTGACCACGTAAACGACGCGCCGGTCGTATTGGTCAATTTCACCTTTTGCGACGCCGCTGCAACGCCCCCACAATTGACGCTACCAAAATTGAGCGTGGTCGCGTTGGTGGTCACGCCACTTGCGCCCTGACCCGATAAGCTGATAGCAGCAGTGCTCGCGCCACAGACTGCCCCGGTGACATTCAACGCCACCGTCGCATTGGTTAGATTCAAGCTAGAGGGCGTAAAATTGGCCACCAAACCCGCTAAACTTTCATCAGGGTTCAAGGTCTTTTGCGCTGGAGCACCCGTATAACTCACACTGAACTGTGCATCGGATGACGCACCAAGCGTGACGGAAACAGGCTTATTACCTGTGTTCTTCAATCCAAGCTGCAAGGGTGCCGCAGCCACGCCCACCGTCACTGCCCCAAACTCGGCTTTAGTGGGTGTCATGGTGAGTGTTGCACCTTGCGCCGTAACCTTAAGCGGCACCTCGATCGCACTATGTAAGGCGTCGTTGGTCATGATGGTCAGGGTTTGTTGAATCGCAGCTCCCGCAGCCGTGGCGGCCGGCACTGGTTTAGACACCACCCCGATGGTCGCCTGCTCACCAGGCTGCACGCTTCCGGTCGAGGCACCGTTAATCGTAAACTGCGTACCCGCGCTAATCGCCGAGCTAAAAGTCAGAACACCCGTACCCGAGTTACGCACGATCACTGTCTGTTCGCTAGGGGCACTGCCGGCACAATCGGCGGCGCCAAAATCGATGTTCGCCGGAGACACGCTGGCCGACGGATCACCGGTCACTACCTTGGTGCCGCCGTCATCACCACCGCAGTGCACCAACAACCCAACCGATAACGACAAACCAACCCATTTAATTACGCGCATGTTTCGCCTCGTGTTTCGCAGAACAAGTTACAAAAGTGTAACCCAACAATCAAGCAACCCTTTGACTACCGACCATTTCGTGGACTGCAGCCACATTTAACACAGCAAAGAGCATGCCAGGCTACAACCTGAGGCACCAGTGCATAATAGAGCACCTCGATGCTCGCGAAGCGCTGTGCCAAGCTGTGCCAACGTCGCACCCAATGCCGACGAGCGAACGCGTTTTGATGTTTTTTGACGCCATGTAGTCCAATACCTTACCCTTTAATTTCACGCGTTCTCACGCAGAGGGAAGTATCAGTATGGAAAGCACTTTTCGCGACCTAGATCGCATCGAAGAACTAGGCGAAGGCCCCGAATCGAATCGGGCCTTGGTTTTTGGACTCGCCACATTCATGGCGGCCGCCACCATCTTTGCGGTCGGCTTGGCCATTGGTCATCAACGTGGAAGCGCACAAAGCACACCTAGCATTGCCGATCCACTCTCAAGTCTGTCGCAACGCTCGCAGCTACCAAAAATTCTTAGCAACAAGGCCCACGCCGAGGAACCCGAAGTTCAGCGCGAGTCACTCTCGTACGCCGAGGTGTTGGCCAACGGCCGTGAGGGCTCAAACGACATCCGCGACTCGGTCGGCGGCAAACCCTCGCTCGAACCAGAAAAAACACCACTCGCCGCACCGATAGCGCCCACCCGCGCACTCTATCCGGCAACCACACCACGCTTGGCGCAAGGCGCTCAACATATCAGTCTTTACGTCGCTTCGTACCCCGCCCCGCGCCAGGCACAACGCATGGTGCTCGCCCTGCGCAACAAGGGATATTTGGCTTACCAATCACAACGCTTTTCACCACAGCATCAGACCGTGGTTTGGCAAGTGTTAATCGGCCCAATGGTCAGTGAGCAAGAAGCAAGTGCGCTGCAAAAGCGCCTACAAAGCCAAGAGCTTATTCAAACCTCGCTGATATCCAGCGCAATGTAGCCCATGGATCAGGCCGCTTTTCACGGACTCCTCACTCGCGCGCTACAGCACAAAGCAAGCGACATTTTATTAAAAGTAGGCCAACCACCCGCATTTCGCATCGGTAAAGCACTGCACTACTTGCAAGGCGCCAAACTCGCCGACGCACACACCGAGGCCGCCGCTCGTTTGGTGTTAGCGCGTGTTGGACGCGACAAAGAGATTGCCAACATGCTGCAGCAAGATTTGTCTTATGCGGCAGAGGGGCTTGGGCGTTTCCGCGTCAACATCTATAAACAGCGCGGCAGCTGGGCGATGGTAATGCGCGTCATTCCCAACAAAATTCCCCCACTCGACGCTTTGGGTGTGCCGCCCGCGCTCAAGATGTTTACCGAACTCGAACGCGGACTGGTATTGGTCGTGGGCGCCACCGGAAGTGGCAAGTCCACCACGCTCGCTTCAATGATCTCGCGCATCAACCAACAAAAACGCGTGCATATCGTCACGATTGAAGACCCAATCGAGTACGAGCACCAAGATCAACTCTCAACCGTATCGCAGCGCGAGGTTGGCATCGACGCGCCAAGTTTCGCCGATGCCTTGCGCGCCGCGATGCGCCAAAACCCAGACGTGATTCTGCTCGGCGAGATTCGCGACGCCGAAACGATGGACATTGCGCTCAAAGCGGCAGAAACCGGCCACTTGGTGTTCTCGACCATGCACACACCAGACGTATCACGAACGGTTGGTCGCGTGCTCGCCCTGGCCGAAGGACGTAACGTAAACGAAACACGTGAACGCTTTGCTGATAACCTACGCGGCATTATTGCCCAACGTTTGATACCAAAAGCCGATGGTAGCGGCCTGGTTGTAGCAGTTGAGCTCATGGTCGTTACAGGCACCGCACGTGACTCGCTTCGCAAACCCGATACGGCGGTACCGCTCAAAGACATCATGGAACAAGGCACCCATCCCTACGGCATGCAAACCTTCCGCATGCACCTTGAAGAGCTTGTAAGCCAGGGCTTGGTTTCGGTCGAAGTCGCCCAGCGCACGCTCGCATGACGTGATGCGAGCATCGTACCAACAAAATCGATCGCTGGTTGCATTAGCACTCAACGTCGCATTCTTCGCTTGTGGCACGTCCGACAAGCCAATCAGTGCGAACGACGCGAGTCTCGCCGACATCTCGATCGATGGCTCGCTGTCAATGGACGGCGCAACGAAAATCACTGCAGATTCAACTCAGATATCCGTTTCGATTACCGCGAACGATAACGACGCAATGTGGAAGAGCTGCGGCGACCCAACAAACGAGCTCTTGCACTATAGCGACACCAACCACCGCGTGTACATCGGCACCGACGTCGAACGCGAATGCAGTGGCTTTCGCTTCGCGCTTCCCATCGCCAAAGGCGCCCTCATCGAGTCCGCCACACTAACCTTACGCGTGATGTATCGAAGTGCAGCGGCCGTCGATCGCATCTCGATTCAAACCTGGAATAGCGACAACGTGCCGCCCTTTTCAACCAGCCACACAGGGCTCACGCCCGCCGATCACGCAGGAGGTTTTGCAACCCCGATCATCTCAAGCTGGTTGCCCTTCACACAAAGCACGCTCAACGCGCCAGCCTTTGTTGATTTCGACATCACGACGCCCGATCTAAAACAGCTTCTGCAAAGCACCATTGATCGCGCAGGCTGGACATCGGGCAACGCCTTTGGGTTGTTCTTGCGCAGCGACAGCCAAACAACGGGCTGGTGGGTGGGCTTCAAAGATTCCACCGAACCCGGCGGCCCCTGGACCAAACTCACCATCACGTATCGCACCAATCCCTAGCTTTTTACGCAGCTCACTATACCTCCTCGCGCGAGTGCGGTATGCTGCCAACGTGCAACTCAGCATCGATTACAGCAAAAGCACTTTGGCAGATCAACCGGGCTCGCGCTTCGCCGACGCCCGCAAGACGCTGCTCACACGCGCTTCAAACGGCATGCTTGGCTTTTGGCAGCTACCACAAACCACGTTTGCGAGCCACACCAGCACACAACTCACTGAATTACGTTTGCCTGCCGGGATCAAACAAGCCTTTGTGCTCGGCACCGGCGGCTCGTCACTCGGCGCGCAAGCAGGTTATCAAGCGCTCGCAAGCCTCGATTCGCTAACCCTGCATTTCTTCGATAACAGCGACCCATGGCGTTTGCATCGCGCCCTTGAACAACATCAACCAAACGAAACCATCGTTGTGGTGATCTCTAAATCGGGCGGCACCCTGGAAACCCTTGCACAATGGCTCGTGGTGCGCGCTTGGCAATTGGCAGCACTTTCAAGCGATCAAGCCGACGAACGCGTGATCGCAGTCTCCGAGAACAAACCGAGCACGCTGACCAAAATGCTGAAAAACACGCACGCCACTTTCTTTGAATTCCCTGAAAATGTCGGTGGGCGTTTTTCGGTGCTCAGCATCGCTGGCCTTTTGCCCCTTCGTCTTGCAGGCGTCGACACGCAAAACATGTTGGCTGGCGCCGATGCCATGCGGCGCGCATGCGAAAATGAAACGCTTGAACACAACCCCGCTGCCCTGCTCGCATGGTTACATTATCAACACCAGCATCAACACCAGCGTTCGGTGCATGTACTCATGCCATACAGCGACCGACTCAGGCTCTTTGCGCAATGGCACGTACAGCTCTGGGCCGAGAGCCTTGGCAAAGCCCGCAACAACGACGGCTACTTGGTCAACACGGGGCCCACACCCTTGGTTGCGGTGGGAGCGACCGATCAACATGCGCAGCTGCAACTCTTTGCCGAGGGCCCGCACGATAAACTCATCACCTTTATTCGCATCGAACACAGCGAACGTGATTTGACGGTGAACAACGCACCCAGCGAACTGGCGCATCTAAATGGTCAGTCGCTACACGCCATTCTTAATCAACAACAAGCGGCGGTGGCCACAGCGCTTGCCAGCGACGCGCGTCCAAGCCTCACACTAAGCGTCACCGAGCTCAGCCCGCGCGCCTTGGGCGCACTTTTCTTTTTATACGAAGCAGCCACGGCTTACGCCGGAGAACTTTATCAAATCAACGCCTTCGACCAGCCAGGGGTTGAATTGGCAAAAAAATTGACCGATGCATCGCTCATGAGCCCTAAAGGCACCCAGAAAACGGCCGTTGATCAGGAAAAAGCCTCGAAATTTGTCATCGATCTGGAAATTTGAAAGGATAGACATCACAAGGCAGCGTTTTTATGGCCGCGCACGATCGGCAAGGCATGAGTAGCTCACGCAAAACAACGAATCCTAACCAGACGGTCGTTACCACGCGCAAGCAAGCGGTGCCCAAAAACGTCAAGGGCCAAGCCTGTTGCGTCGTGATCTATGGCGATCAACTCGGTCGACGCATTACCCTCGAGGGCAAAAACGTCATCATCGGTCGTTCATCCAAATGCGAGCTACAGATCGATCAAGAAAGCGTGTCGCGTAACCACGCCAAGATCACTTACGATGGTCAGCGTTATGTGATCGAAGACTTGGGTTCAACCAACGGCACCTATGTTAACGACACGCTCGTTGAGCGACATTATCTACGCGACGGTGATCAGCTAAAAATCGGTCGCACGATTTTTAAATTCATTAGCGGCAACAACGTAGAAACGCAGTACCACGAAGAAATTTATCGTCTGATGACCATCGACGGTTTGACCGAAGTCTATAACAAACGCTTCTTCGCTGAAGCACTCGAAAAAGAAGCCTCACGCGGCGTGCGTTACGAACGCCCTTTTTCCATTGTCGTTTTTGACATCGATCATTTCAAACGCATCAACGACACCCACGGCCATTTAGCGGGTGATGCAGTGCTTCGCCAACTTGGCGCGCTCGTGCAGGGTCGCGCGCGTCGCGACGACATCGTCGCACGCATCGGCGGCGAAGAGTTCGCAGCGCTTTTACCTGAAGTTAAACTCGACGGCGCGGTGGGTTTTGCCAAAACCTTGCGCGAACTTGTCGAACGCACACCTTTTTATTTTGAAGAAACGCGCATCCCCGTCACCATCAGCCTGGGCGTAGCGCAATGGGCGCCTGGGTTTAAGCAAGTCGATGACTTAATGCGCTCAGCCGACGAGAAGCTTTATGACGCCAAACGCGGCGGGCGCAACAAAGTCTGCAGCTGATCACCTGCGCTGGCTTTTGCACTCAAACGCCTTTTATCTTCTCGCATGGGTGTTCGTCTACACCTACGCGTTCCCGTATTTTCCTATCAACAACCCCAACGAAAACGTTCGCCTCTACATGAGTGCCGCACTCGCTGAACACCACACTTACGCCATCGATGCGCTCATCGCGCGTTGGGGGTGGGTCAACGACGCTGCAAGTCATCACGGACATACCTTCAGCGTCAAAGCGCCCGGGCTCAGTTTGATTGGCGCGCCCTTTTGCTGGTTCTATTTTCGCGTGTGCGATCTTTTCAATACAAACGGCGACATCATCTCGTTGACGCGATGGCTTCGGCTAACCTGCGTATCGCTCCCGTGTATAGCGAGTTTATTTTACTTCAAACGTTGGCTCACTCAACGCCAATATCCCCGGAGCATTGTCGAACTGACCACACTTGCCGTAGGCGCAGGCTCATTGCTCTATGCTTACGGCATGCTCTTGTTTACGTTAATTATTGACGCTGAAGCCAACAAACGACAACTCGCACTCGCGGGTTTGATGACCTCGCTCATCGTCGCTTTTGAATATCAAGCGGCCATCGCGATGCTTGCACTCACCCTTGCCGCGGTGTTTGTTCATCGCAAACAATGGCGACACGTGATTATTTTTTTGCTCGCCATGAGTCCCGTCGCATTGTGGATGGCGCATTTTCATTGGTCAGCCTTCGGCAACCCTTTCACGCCCGGTCATCTTTATCTGCAAAATGAAGGCTTTCGCGAGCTGCATCAGCAAGGCGTTTATGGCGTGACACGTTTTCATTCGCAAGCCATCGGCGTGCTGCTTCTCAGCCCCCAAGATGGGCTACTACCCTACACACCCTTCCTCGCTCTAAGCGTCCTTGGCATTGGGCACCTTTATAAAAACGATCGTCAATCGTTTCTAATCAGCGCGACTGTCGTTCTAACAACCTTTATCTCGATTTGCCTGCTCGACAATTGGCGCGGCGGCATTGCCGCATGGAACATCGGCCCGCGCTTCTTAGCCTTGCTAGTGCCCTTGATGGCGTGGTGGGCGTGCGAAGGCGCGTCATGCTTCATGCAGCGCAACGCAAAGTTAGCTGAACCCACAGCACTCGCGCTGAGCATCGCCGCATTGATCGCCTCGGGCATTCCATCAATTTACTACCCACATATTCCACCCGAGTTCACGCGCCCACTCAAACAACTTTTCATCCCGCTGATCGTCAATAACTACGCACCTTTCACGCTTACCAATCACCTAGGCATCTTCGGCACACTCTCCATGCTCCCGCTTTTCGTGATGTTTGCGTGGCTAACGTTAAGGGCCGTTCACATATCAGGCCGCGCGCCAAAGGCCACACTTACACAATGCGCGTTCGCTCTGCCTTTCACGCTCATCGCCATCGCCCCTCTTTTTATCCCTAGCGCCACAACACCCGCCATCGAACAAGCGGTCCTTTTCGTGACCTCGCACTGGACGCCCGCACGCTAAAGTGATAGCGCTTGACGACATGTCACCCACCGACAACCACGCCGGATCGGCAGCGTTCGCATGGCTGTACCGGGCCGCGCTCATCTTAATATTCGCATGGCTTGGTTATGCGTGTTTGTTTGGCATCGCTAACTATTGGCAGTGGGGGCACGACGGTTTCAACGGGGCGGCCTTCTTCAACGCAGCGCGCAACGCCATCAAGTTTCATATCTTAGGCCAAGCCCAATATTATTTTGGTGATGCACCTCCACCGCCCGATGCCATCTATACCCATCACCCACTTTTGCTTCAGCTCTTACTAATCAAAAATTTTCTTGTCTTTGGCGATCACGAGTGGGCGGGTCGCCTCGTTCCCGCATTTTACAGTTTTGCCACCGGCGCACTCATCTATCACAGCGCGCGCCTGTGGTACGGCCACTGGCACGCGTTGTTTGCACTCGCCATCTATGCGCTCACCCCGCTGAACTTGATTTTTGCGCACATGATCAACCACGAGCAACTGGGCATCTTTTGGTGCTTGGGCACGCTCCATCTATTTCTAAGCTGGTTCAAAACGCCGACGAAACTGCTGATGTGCGCCTGGCTGCTTGCAGCCACCCTTGCTGTACACAGCGATTGGCCTGGGTACTATGTCTGCTTTTATCAAGCCCTCTTTCTCATCGCCGCCTATGTCGCCACCCGTGAACAACGCGGCATGCGCTTTGTCGCATTGCTTGCGCTTAGCGTCGTCACCCTGGCCAACCTTGCGCTGTTTTTCACTTGGATCATCCAAGTAAAAGGTGGACTCAACGAAATGTTTGGTGCCTACACCCTGCGCACCCAAGCCCTACCGCTACGCGAGTACCTAAAGCAACAATACACACGTAGCCTTGAACTACATGGCACATGGATCCATGTGCTGTTCGCCGCATGGCTCGCAAACATCATATGGCGCACCCTCAAACGCAAACTCACGCTTGCGGATGCACTACCACTGACGTTCTTGTTTGTTCAGCTTCTACACTCTTATCTTTTTAAGCAAGCCGCCTTCATTCATTCTTACTGGCTCTACTATCTAAGCCCCGCTATCGCATATGGCGGCGCCGACGTGATCGTCAGGACAACGCGTCAAGCCTCAGAGCGTCTACGCATAAGCGCGTGGGCACCCATCACAGTGTTCGTCCTTATGGTTGCCGCGACGTGGCCCTTTGCCTACCATCAACTGCTCTGGGGCGCTCGTAGCGGCACAGCGTCTTTCGTTTCGCCCTACAACGATCAACACGACCTGGCCATGTGGTTCAAACACATGACGCGTGTGCTAAAGCGACGAATCATTCGCGAAACAAATAGGCGATATTTCGAAACAAAAGGCACTTTTTCGCTGGGATCAGCGCTTTATTGCAGTTGACTCGACCCCAAAACACGCTGGTATGATGCAGTGGCAGTCCACGCAGCGACATGCATCGTGGCTCGACAAATGGATAATCAATCTAGATCATGCACCCATGTCCTGGAAACCAATACACAATCAGCGGAATTTGTAAGTTAAAAATTGGTGATTATCTTGCCTAGAACCAAGGCGCTAGGCGAAGCTTAAGAATCAGTGAAGCTTACAAACTGGCGTTTTGAACACCAAAGGTCGTTATGTCTGATATTGAAAGTAAAAAACCTGAATTAGAAACCGAAATCGAACTTCCTGAAGAGCTCCCCGTCCTTCCTATTCGTAACGCCGTGCTCTTTCCCGGCGCTGTTGCGCCCTTTGATGTGGGCCGCGAAAAATCGGTGGCGCTCGTGGCTGATCTTGAAAGCCTCGACCAACCTGTCATCGCCATCTTTTCTCAACGCGACCCAGCGATCGATGATCCAGGCGCAACTGATTTGTACCCAGTCGGCGTCGCGGCGCGCGTACTCAAAGCGCTCAAACATTCCTCAGGCAACTTTAGTTTAATCTTGCAAGGGTTGGCCCGCGTGAAGCTCGACGAAGTCACGCAAAACGAGCCCTACCTGCGCGCACGCATCGAGCAAGTCAAAGAAAGCCGCATCGAAGACGTCGAAGCCGAAGCACTGGCAATGAACCTGCGCGAAATCGCAAAGCAGGTGATTCAGCTCATGCCCGAACTGCCTCGTGAGGCAAGTTCACTCATCGACTCGATCCAAGAACCCGGCCAGCTCTCTGATTTGGTCGCGGCCAATTTGGATGCGCCCGTTGAAGAAAAAGCGGCGCTTTTAGAAAGCACCGACATCAAAGACCGCACACGTCGAGTGCTTCGCTTGCTTTCGCGCCAGCTTGAAATCTTAAGAATGCGCGAACGCATCAACTCACAAATTAAAGAAGAGATGGGCAAAAACCAGCGCGAATACGTGCTGCGTCAACAGCTCAAAGCCATCAAAGAAGAACTCGGTGAAGAAGATGGCGACCAGGGCGATTTGGACGTGCTCGAAGAACGCATCGCCAAAGCATCCTTGCCCACCGAGGCGGAAAGCGTCGCGCGCAAACAACTCAAGCGCTTGCGCTCAATGCAGGTCGGTTCGGCTGAATACACCGTAGTGCGAACCTATGTCGACTGGATCCTTGATCTGCCCTGGACCGAAGCCACCAGCGACATGATGGAAATCGTCAAGGTGCGCGAAGTGCTCAATGAAGACCACGCTGGCTTAGAAAAAATCAAGAAGCGTATCGTTGAATTCTTGGCGGTACGTAAACTTAAAAAAGACAAAAAAGGCCCGATTTTGTGCCTGATTGGACCTCCAGGTGTAGGTAAAACCTCGCTCGGTCGTTCGATCGCACGCGCGCTTGGTCGCAAGTTCGTTCGCGTGTCGCTTGGCGGCGTGCACGACGAAGCAGCCATCCGCGGACACCGTCGCACCTATGTCGGCGCGCTCCCCGGCCAGATTATTCAAGGAATGAAAAAGGCGAGCACCATCAATCCCGTATTCATGCTCGATGAAATCGATAAGGTCGGTCACGACTTCCGCGGTGACCCTTCCGCTGCGTTACTCGAAGTGCTCGATCCAGAACAGAACGACACGTTCTCGGATCACTATCTCGAGGTGCCTTATGATCTTTCAAAGGTCATGTTTGTCGCCACGGCCAACGTCGGGGACACCATTCCGGCACCCCTTCGCGATCGCATGGAGATCCTTGAAATTGCGGGTTACACACGTCGCGAAAAGCTCGAGATTTCTAAGCAACACCTCATCCCCAAACAGCTCGAAGAACACGGCATCACCACCGACATCATGAAGTTTGACGACCCCGCGGTGGAAAGCATCATCGATCACTACACCCGCGAAGCCGGTGTGCGTAACCTTGAACGGCAAATCGCCAACACCATTCGCGGCATCGCAGTTAAGGTCGCTGAAGGTCAGATGGGGCCCTACAAGATCAGCACCGAAGAAGACCTGCGCCCCTACTTGGGTCCACCCCGCTACACATCCGATGTGGCCGAGCGCACTGAAGAATCGGGCGTTGCAACAGGGTTGGCATGGACCTCGGTCGGCGGTGAAATCCTGTTCATCGAAGCCACCAAGATGCCTGGTAGCGGAAAGTTGCAGCTCACCGGTCAGCTTGGCGAAGTCATGAAAGAGTCGGCGCAAGCCGCCCTCAGCTATGTGCGCTCACACGCACAAGAGCTTGGCATTGCGTCAGACTTTCTCGACAAGACCGACATTCATATTCACATCCCCGCAGGCGCCATGCCCAAGGATGGCCCAAGCGCCGGTGTAACGATGATGACCTCGATCGTTTCGCTGTTGACGGGCATTCGCGTGCGTCACGACGTTGCCATGACAGGTGAGATCACCCTTCGCGGCCGCGTCTTGCCGATTGGTGGTGTCAAAGAAAAAGTGCTCGCCGCGCATCGCGCCGGCATCAAACGCGTGATTTTGCCCGAGCGCAACATCGCTGACCTTGAAGAAGTGCCGCAAGAGATCCGCGATACGCTTGAGTTCATCTCGGTCAGCCGCATGGACGAAGTGCTCGCGGCTGCCCTCGAAGACCCAAGCAAAATCACACTTTTGCCACCCGCACCCGGCGGCGGCAAAAAAACGCCAGGTAAACCTGAAAAACCAGGCAAACCCAAGAGCCCCGCTAAAGGCGTCAGCGAACCTGCCGAAATCGCCTAAGCCATCTGGCTATCTGGTGACACGCACTTTAGTGCGTGTCACCGTTCTCATTTCCGGTGACATACACTTTAGTGCGTGTCACCGTTTTATTTCTGGTGACATGCACTTTAGTGCGTGTCACCATTTGTTTGATGACAGCCTGGCACACTGCAGTGATCGGCGGCGGCTCATGGGGCACCGCGCTCGCAAAGCTTATCGCCGACAAACACGGACCCACCAGCCTGTGGGCACGCGAGCCCGACGTCGTCGAGTCTATCAACAAGCGTCATTGTAACGAGCGCTACCTCAAAGGCATCGATCTTCCGCATGAGTTGGTCGCGTCAAGCGACCTTAAGCTTGTGCTCAATGCCGCTCAGCTCGTGCTTTGGGTGGTGCCCTCGCAGTTCACTCGCGCCGTACTCAAAGAAGCACAACCTTTGCTGGCAAGCGACGTCGTTCATCTAAGCTGCGCCAAGGGCATCGAAAACGAAAGCCTTTCGTTGGTATCTGAGATCTTTGAGCAAGAACTTGCACCCCAACGTTTTGCCGCGCTCGGCGGTCCAAGTTTCGCACGCGAAGTGGCGCTCGATCACCCGACGGCCGTGCTTGTCGCCTCGCAAGATCTGGAACTTGCCAAAAAGGTTCAGCACTTCATTTCAACCGAAACCTTTCGCATCTACACCAGCGACGACATCATCGGTGTCGAACTTGGTGGCGCATTAAAAAACGTGATCGCCATCGCAGCAGGTGCAGCGGTGGGACTGGGTTTTGGGCATAACTCGGTTGCGAGCATCGTAACGCGTGGCCTCGGTGAAATGACGCGTCTTGCCATCAAGCTGGGGGCCAAAGCGCAAACCTTGTCGGGCCTAAGCGGCTTAGGCGATTTAATGCTCACCTGCACCGGTGAGCTCTCGCGCAACCGCCGAGTCGGCATGGAGCTTGGACAAGGCCGCTCGTTGATCGACATCGAACGCGACTTGGGCATGGTCGCAGAAGGCGTCAAAACCGCAAAGAGCGTACATTTCTTGGCCGAACGCGAACAGCTCGAGTTGCCCATTTTTGAGGCGGCCTATCGCGTGCTTTATCAGGGCGAAACCGCCGCCGACGCACTCAAGAAGCTAATGACCCGTTCGCTCAAATCCGAGTTCCCTGTGGCGCCCTAACAACCCACCTCAACGAGTGGCTCAATCTCTGCTATAGCGCCTCTTTGAGTCTGAGGATCATTGATGCGTGTTTGTTGTGTAAACCAATCGTTGTCGGTCTGTTTATTGTTTGTGGGTGTCATCGCGTGCGAAAGCCACGAGGATCCCTTAACAAACGAAAGCACGTCAAACGAAACCAACGTTGTTGAAGCCAATATTTGCAGCCAAAAAGAGTGTCGCTTTTATTTAGAAGCCGAATCCCTTGGCCATCTAACATGCACGCCCAAAAAGCCGAATCGACCGAGCGCAGTACCCATCATTGGTATCGGTAAATCAACGCAAGTCTACGTGTGTGATAGTCCTGAAAGCTATCAAGAAGCCTGTCGACTGGCGAGCCTTGAATCTGCACAACCCGCGCTCGACGCCTGTAACGAGAACTTAGAGTACCTGGTGCGGCGCTACTGTAAAGACGCTCCACGCATCACTCGGTGTCAACCACCCAAAGCACCCCAACACTGCCCCGATGCGCTGATCGGATTTACGCCTACGTAAATGTCACGCAATAACCTAAGTTGACGTCTCACTTCAAAAGCGGAACCGCTTCGCAACCAACGAACCACTCTTCTGATGATGAAAACTCGTCGGTTTCGCGTAGGCTCCTGCATAAGCCGTTATACAGACCATAAAAGAACGTCACATGCGGATTGTTGGTGATCATCGACAGTGCCGTCGTCGAACGCGCTTGGCGACACCAATACTCGCTAACATCCATCTGAACGAACAGACCAACTTGTCCCGTTTGTGGTTGGTCGGCAAGATTACCAAACACAACTGAGGAAAAACGCCCTTCAAAACTAGGGTGCACAGAAAAGCGAACAGGCAATTGATCGCTATTCGCCATCACCATCACAAGCCCCACACCTTTAACATGCCGTAACGAGCTGCCCAATGCTTTAGCAACCTTTTCCATCTTCGCGTAACTTGGCGCCTCAGCATTAGGCAAACACTTGTCGAGCGAGGCTGACATCTTAAAATAACAGTTCACATCGTCGCCAATATACTCCGGCAAGCTGATCGTCGCCGCTGCGCTCGTCTCTAAAGACACCTCTGCAGCGTGACAGGACGTCGAGCCAACGCCGACAAGCACAAAACGAAGAACCATCCATCGCGAAAAAATACAACGCATGCTCAACCAAGCCAATACTACTTTGATACATTAGCTTAGTTATAAACGGACGCAACAATCAGTTGAGCGAGTAAGGAAGTTCGAGCGTAAAGGTCGCAATCTCGGCATCGAAACTTGTGCCGTCGGCCTTAAACATCTGATAACTGCCGCGCATCGACCCGCGCGAGCTCTGCAAAATGCACCCGCTGGTATAGCTGAACGACTCACCCGTTTTGAGCGTCGGTTGCGCACCCA
>JBGAKI010000031.1:30076-32681 GCA_044224525.1 Polyangiales bacterium
CACCCCCGGGCCCCGCACTTCTTCAACTTTGCCTAGGCTGTCGGTGATCACCCAATGGCGACTGCGCAGTTGCACCGTCTCTTTTGATTCGTTGACGATGCGCACCGTATACGCAAAAACATAGCGCTTTTGCTTCGGTGAGCTTTGCTCGGGTACATAGCGACTGGTCACAGTCACGCGTACGCCCTCGGTAATTGCCGACGATGTCGTGGTCATTTGCACTGGTACGTCCAAAACAGCTCTAGTATAGAGGTATCGCACGCGCACTTCAAATTCTGACCCAAATCGCGCTGGACACATCTTGAAACTGTTATATGAATGCTACCAACTCATTTAGGAGACATCGATGCTCAGAACACCCATGTCCACTGGCCGCTTCGCTAACTTAAGACTTTTTGACCAACTTTTTGCCCTAGGTGTCGGCACAACATTGCTAACAAACATCGCGTGTTCCGCGCTTCCCTTCGATACGTCTAGCGAAAACAACGCAGCGCAAGATCAAGATACGCTTGGCACTTTTGATGCAGCGACCCAACACGCCGTCCTTTTGCTCACCATGACCAACGCGTGTCTTGACGCAACCGCCGGCGCTGCACCCTGTCTCGATCTCTATCAAGATCTTCTCACCACTGCGCCCACAAACGCCAACGTTCAAAATCTTCAAACACTCGCAACATCTTTTACCCAAGCACCCGGAACCATCGACCAACGCGCTACGCGCTTTTCGCAAAATGCCTATTCTTACCTCAACGTGCAAGGCGATGCACTTGGCGCAACAAACGATACCCTTAAAACAAGCTTCTTAGAAAACCTTCCCGTCGCCACCAATACCTTTGCATCCATGCAGCCATTTCAACCGGCCACACAAACAAGCAACCTGCTTAATTACAATGGCCTTTTGCTCGCAACAGGCGACGATAGCCTGTCACAACAGCTACGCGCGAATCAGACCTTAAGAACCGCCAAGGCCGATTTTATCTCAATGCTTGGTGCCAGCTGTGAGGTCGCTTTCGACCAACCCATGCTTGCTCCAATCGGCACTGCGCAACTTGCCATGCACATCGCGCCTATTTACTGTCCTGAGGGTTCACTCACCTCAACCTCCACACTTCAAGGTTTCTTTTCGTGGAACGATAACAACGTCTATGCCTATCACCACGATCTTGTCACCGATAGTGTAAACGAGCTCATCACAACGCAAAGCAGTTCACGAATTTCCTATCAAACGCGCACAACCACCCACGACGAATGGGTCGAGGCATATGCTCAGTCGATCAACATGCAAAGCAGCATGGTCGAGAAAGTTAAGACGACGCTCAGAGCTGTGGTTAAATGTTTGGCAGTCGCTTTTGCAGTTGGCATTCTGCTCGCGCTCCTTGCACAAATTGTCGCAGTCGTTATCTCCAATATTCTGGGAACCATTCGCTCGATCTATGACAATTCCACGTGGCCACCCAACATCGATATCAACATGATTCTGTCCGACCTTGAAAGAAACAAGATCAGTCTGCTGACAGTTGTCATCGCGTTAGCGCTCTTCTTTTTTGTGCCACGTATTTCATCGTTCATCACAAAAACGGTCAAAGGTCGGCTCGACATACGCGCAAGCAACCTTCTCAATATTTGTGGTGGTCCCGCACTCGGCATCGCAACCTTTGCCATCGCAAGCAAACTGGTGGAACCCGTCGCACAGCGACTCTTCGGGATTATATTCAACCGACAGCCGATCAACTCACTTTTTCCACCCTACTGATAAATTTTGCTCGGTGGCTCACCCACGCGCTGTTGGCATCGGCCAAACGCCACGGGGCACGTTTGTGCTCTTCACTTGCATAGTCGATACCGACACGTGGTCCGAACACTATGCGCTTGGGCTGCACGCCGGGCACAAGCTCAAGCACCTCACCGCTGAGCAAGTCATGACCACTGAGCTTGGTCGTCACGCCGAGTGCTTGGGTCAGCCGCCCAGGGCCGATCAAAAGCTCGGGCGATTCGCGTTCTATCTTGCGGCGCGCCTTAATAATCTCGATGCCGTCAACCGGCTCGCAAGCGCGAATCAACACCGCCGCACCCTCACCGACTGGATTGGTCACAATGTTGAGCAAGTGATGAATGCCGTAACACAGGTACACGTACGCGTGCGCGGGTTCACCAAACATCGGCATGTTGCGCTGCGTCTGACCTTTGTTCGCATGGCTCGCCGTGTCATTTGGCCAGCGATACGCCTCCACTTCCGTGATGCGCAAGGTCACCCCTCCACAACGCAGATACGCACCAAGCACATCACGTGCCACATCCAGCGCGTCGCGCTCAAAAAACGCTCTCTCAAAACGACTCACGAAACAAATGGTGACACGCACTAAAGTGCATGTCACCTGGTGTTGGTGACATGCACTTTAGTGCGTGTCACCAAATTTCGCCGCCAAATTCGCAGAGGGTCGCGCAAAGTGCGACCCTCTTTAGCACTGGTGACCCCAAGGAGATTTGAACCCCTGTTACCGACGTGAGAGGCCGGTGTCCTAACCACTAGACGATGGGGCCAGACGCCGGACAGCTTAGCATCAACTCCCGAATCGACAAGCGAAAGTCCTCGGACTTTCGCCAC
>JBGAKI010000119.1:0-4715 GCA_044224525.1 Polyangiales bacterium
ATGCGTGCCATTCTTCGAGGCAACAGAAAGCCATGTGCTGAGGTTTTTTCAACCGAAGTCCCTGCAACGCTTAGCGAAGCCATTGACTCTTTGTTAGAACCCGACGCAAATAAACGTTGCCCAAGCGCCGAAGCCTTCCTGCTAAAGATTGAGTCGCTCCACCCAAAACCAACCGCCAGACAAAAGCTGGCCCGCCTGATAACGGACCTTCAACACACAAAATCGGACGTGAACATTCAAAGAAAGCTGCCAGGCTAACCAGAGCTCATCACAGACAGCTCAAAATCCGAGCGATAGTTGCACATGGTCGGCGGAGTGTTGCTTGGCTACAGCGCGCTTATCTTATATGTGTACTTGCCCTTCGCATCCTGTTCGACGACAAGCTCGGCCATGTTCTTTAGGGTGCCTGTATTGGCGCTTGCAATCGTTGCCTGAAAGTCGGCGATCTTCCCGGGCGTTTTAACGGTTAGCGTTAAGCTCTGACTAGCAGAACCTTCTACATAGTCGGCGGCAATTTTGTAGGTTCCTACCGAAAGTTTATTGCAGGGTACAAAGTAGTGTTCGGGGCCTGTTCCAGACATAATATCATAATCGAGTTCACCAAAATTACCCGACACAGATTCATAGAAAACGTGCGTACCATCGGGTTCGTAAACATGCAGATCTACGTCAGCATTTGAGCTCCACGAAAGCGAGAAAGTGATCGCTCCTTGACGCGTAGACGTGTCCGGATTCTTCAGCGCGTCCATCTGATCATGAATGGCCTGCACGATGGGATCGTGCGCCTCACTATACTTATACAAATAGACGGTCCCCATATCGTGATGTGTCCAATCATATCCCTTGGTCGATACGTGGATGTTCGGTGCAAGCGGCATGGGTGCGCCAGGAAAATACGTAGCTGCCTTAACACCAAGCAGTGTTATCGCGTTATCCTCGTAAGACGTATAGTAGGCCTTTTTCTCGCCAGCTATACGCGATGCCGCTGGAGCAATCGCCGTAATCGCCAACGATGAATTCAGCTTCGGCCCCAGATACGGGTCTGACAACAGAAAAGAGTACACAGCGTTCGCATAAAGTGCGCCCTGCGAATGAGGAACGATGATTAGGTTTTGGTTTTCGCTATAAGAACGACGAACTAGGGGGTAGATATAGCTAAAGTCGCCTGCCTGAGCGTTATATAGCCCGTAAATTTCCGAATCCGCGGTTACCAACGCTGCCTCCGCTTCTGCCTCCTTCTTTGCATCTAGAATAGCTTGCGGAGCACCGTCATCGTTCGTGTTTGACAAGAGATATCGAGCTAAGTCCTCTCGCTTTTTCACAACGTTTTGCGAATAGAACTGTTCATAAAGATCGTTACGATCGCCCCAGTACTCGAACAAGCCGGTAAAGCCATCATTAAACTTAGTGCCGTTTTTTCGGCTCGATTTATTAAACGCAAGTGTGTATTCGATGCGCTTGTCTTTGTATGATGTTCCGAGAGCCTGCTTCAACGCTCGTAAATCGTTGTGCGATTCTTTGAGCGTTTTTAGAATGCCATTGATGTGAACAACATTGTATTGTTTAAAAGTGTCGTCGCAATAGTCAGCACGCGCTGATCCATGCAGTGAACAAAACACCACTATTGCACCAATGCACGCAACCCAAGGAGCCGCAATTAATGTTCTCATTATAGTGACTCCACCTTTCAGTTCTTGAGCTTCATAGGGTCAAAACCACACTTTTCCGCAAGCGGAGCATCGGTTAGCTTGAAATGCGCACCGCTTATCAATGACTCGGCTTTTGCATATGCATGCATCCTCTCTGCCGTATTGATGACCTGAGAAAAAAGAGCATCGTCGTCAAGCTTAGCCTGATTGAACGCTTCGTCTGTCGACGAATGTAAGTCATAAAAGCAATCGCGCAGTTGAAACGATGCCTCGGCATTTTCGCGCGCGGCAGCGGCTCCGTCTGACAGGAAAAAAGACTGATCTGCGATTGCTAGATTTCGAAGGGCAACGCGGTCCCTTTCCGAGTTTTTATGTTCTATTACAATAAACCGCTGAACATCGTCGCGCAATCCGTCGTTGTCCGAATCGACGCCCTCGAGTGTGAGATAACCTGTTTCTCCAGGATCGGGCGGAAGATTTTTAGTAACATCGTCCTCATCGTTACCACAGCTTGCATTCATCAAACAAAATGCCAATAAGACCCAATGTATATTACGTTGCTTCATTGCGACACCACCCCATTCAATTCCATCTTTATATCATCGGCTTTTTGTTGGTAATGTTGCCTATAAAATGATTGGCAATTCATTTTCATCTTTCCCCAGCTTTTTCCAGCATTCTTTTCAAAAATCTGTGCCGTCGGCGGCGAGCCCATGCCAATACCGCAAAAATGGCAGCAGTAGAAATAAGCAGCGGCCACCAAGATTCAATCAACAGAAAAAGAACCACAAGGCAATAACGCGATGGTAACGCGATGACATCAAGCACACGCAGTAAAGCAGTATTCTCACCAGCAGACATCGAAAACATCTCGAATGCTTCCGCCAACAAATACATGCGGTGCCCTCGATAACGTACCGCTATCCTAGATTGCATAAACGGCGCCGACTCATAACGCTCGGCAAACAAAACCTCACCCTTTTTTATCGCGGAACAACTTCCAACGGCGGGCAAGCTTCCAACCTTGCAGCAGTCGCTCCAGTTGATGACGCTCTCGTCTTGCCAAATATCCAAACACCCGTCAGCTTTGCAGACCAACCGGCTATCACGCAGAAATGGAAAGAAAAGAGGATTTTCGCGACTAGTATAACATACGCTTATGCACAAAATGAGCCACGCAAAGACATACACAATCAATTCCGGGCGATAGCGCCTAACAAAATAGACCAAGATAGTTGAGAAAACGAAAACCGCCAACAATCCAAAGTTTGCATTAAACTCGCGATCAACAGTTGCGCTCGCGACAAAAAAGAAGCTGAGTAGAATTAGTGTTCCACGGGAAAAACTTACGTCTTTGGCACCCCGTAAAACATAAACGGGTAGAACAAGCGCAATCAAAAGCACTACGACGGGAAGCGTCATCGCGCGATATTTAGCAACGAGCGCGAGTACACTAGGAAGTGGTACAATGGCAAGCGCTAAAACACCAAAAACCGCCCACAAAGCGCCACGTTTGGGATGTGTCGCTCCGAAAAGGATTTTGACTGGGCTTCCTCCGCCTAACAGCATCTTAATCTCACAAAAAGGTCACTCCAAGCACAAAGCACCAGTCGATTGTCGTGCATCGACAATCAGCTCACACACCAACAATCAGCTCATACGCCTCGTGCACATCGCTCGTCACTTCAAACTCGCGCAATCCTTTGCACGTAGAGTACTGCACGAGTACCTTGTGCACACCAGCGATCACGTTGCCAATATACTGCAACGTGCCCACCGATAAACCATGACGCACAATGCTCGTCGTCTTCGATGCGTCGCTCACTTCAAGCCACGTGTCCGCGTCAAGCGGCGTCCTCGTTGTCCGTCCCGCAATCGGTTGCATATTGTACTTCAGGCTCTAGTTTGTCTTGCAATATGTTGTTCCAGCGCCCTGGCAACTGCCTGCTGAACCCGAGCAATCCCTGTCCGCGCCGCATTCGTATGTACAAAGGTTATTCACGTCACACTTTCCATCGTCCAGATCTGCTTTTCCGCAAGCATTGCTACCACCAGAACTACAATCGTTGGCAAACGTTAAAACAGCTTCACAGGTTGTTAGTTCTTCTCTCGGGAAGCAATACTCCGTGTCGACACCGTTCTCACTTGAAGCCTGTTTATTAACTGCGTATCTATTTGGGCATACAGCTGTCGGATTATTTGTAGAACTTCTGTAACTAACCAAATCCAAGAGACAATGTGATCCGTTCGATTGGCCTTTAAATGTCATTGCAACGCAACGTAGTGTGCCGTCAGAACCGGATAGGCACTCACTATCAGTTTCGCAGACGCCACACCGAGTAACACTGCCAACGTCCCGACCTGTGCAGCTTTTAGTCTTAACGTTGCACGCTTTCGCCCCACACTCAGAGTCTTTGGTACACTACACACACGAACCAGAACTCGTATCGCAAACACCCTTAGCCGAGTCGATTGCCCCGCATTGCTCGTTCGTTGTGCACGCCTCGCAAGCCTTGCTGGTTGGGTTGCAAACGGGTGTCGCTCCGCTGCAGGTACCGCAACTTTGCGCACATTGCGCGGGTGGGTTGGTGCCATCGCACAGTGACGTTGTTTTTGTAACGCACGCACCCAAATAACCAATGGCAAATGCGCCAACAAAAGAAAGCGCTATCAAAAGTTTGTTTGGCAAAACTGGTTTCATTGCAAATCCTTCGATGTTCAGAATTGGCCGTAAATTAACACGTTTCCTGGCCCAATGGTCCAGTTCAACTTCGCCTGGCGATGGGGTTTTGGCGACGCCGACTCTTGCGTTAGGTACCAAACAATTGCACCGCCCAAAGCGGCAACGCCCGCCCCAGCATAAATAAGCGACACACCTTTGTTGGGCTCCTTATTCTCAATACACCCGCCTGCAACCTCGCTACTGCAACGCGTGCCCTGCACAAGCCCATAGGTGCCAATCGCCACGCCCGCCACACCCACCGCCGCAAGTGTCCACCACAATGGGTTCGACAACACAGACGATGAAGTCGACTCTTCAGGCATAACAGGCCCGCGCTTCAGTGC